>MUGG01000133.1 GCA_002148405.1 Alkalinema sp. CACIAM 70d
GAGATCAAAAGTGCTTTACCTCAGCACCTGACTTTCAATCCAACGATGCCATAACAAATTATATTCCTTTTAGAATATGACTATTCCTCTGAAGCTTCAGGTTTCGGCCCTGGCTTCGGAGCACTCGCAAGGTAATCCCGTAGGCTGGAAGCCTCCACCAGCCAGATTCCCCCCGCACGACGCGCCTTGATCAGCCCTTGCCGAATCAATAGCCTGACATGCTGAGGCGTATACCCGGATAACTCAGAAGCTTCCGAAACCGTAATCAGTTCGGAGTCGGTCATCTTGTCATAAACAACATCAACTACGAAATCGCCGAGATCACAGAATTAACGATCGAACAAATCTAAACCCTCCAAGCCGAGTCCTCAACGCAGCCTGCCTAAACCCTACGATCGCTCCCAAAAACCCGGCTTTTCTGAAAAACCGGGTTTTTAAAGATGACTCTAAGTCTGATTGCGTTCCATCATGCTGACGTATTGCCAATCGGAACCGGGAACGGGCATCGGTATGCTCCAACGCACACGATCGCTGAAACGCAAGCTATGTAACTGATTAATCGCTGACTGCACCTCTTGGCGAGTGCCAAATAAATAAAAACGAAACGGTCTACGTTCCGCATCGCTGACGCGATCGGAGTCATCAAAACCAATGAACATGGGATTTCTCCTAGATGTTGAGACGGGAAGAAACCCCAAAAATTAAAGCCACCCTTTTGCACAGGACAAGTAGGGTGGCCCGATCGAATGTTACAATCCGTGTCAGACCGCCTAGCTGGTCGTCTCAGCTTCGGGGTTTAGCTACCCTTCGTTGTTTGCCGCAACTTGGGTAGCGCCTTAATTTTCGGGAGCTATGCTGATCCAATCGAGCAGTTCAACACGGTTGTACTCAGCTATGAGAAACAAGCCTAGGGGTAAATGCAAGCCCTGTCAACCGTACTGAAAAAGTTTATCGAGAAATTATGCGATCGGGCCTCAGCCATTCTCCATTTCGCAAAACTTTCTTCTAGCCCTGGCAACGAATCCTTCCTACTGGAGTTTAGACTAAAAGGAGAAGAAAAGCGTCCCAACCGCTTGGTTGGGACGCTTAATAGTCAAGGACGTATCAAATCACTTGACTATGAGGCATTTTGCCAAGCTTCGCGCCTTTCGGCAAAAAGCCTACAGCTTGATCGGGAATGGCAGAGATGCCCTGTATCTACCATAAAAACGAGGCGGGAGATTGGCTGATTTTGAGTTATCGAGAGGGTGATCTCGTGCAGCTAAAAAGCATAGGTTTGAGTTTACCGATCGAGCAATTCTATGAGGAAATTGTGTTTGATAGTTCAGGGGTAAGCAATGGGTAATCTCTATTCTCAATTCCAATCGTTACAACTCCAGCGGGTGAGTGATGGCGCAATCGTACCTGTATTAGATTTGTCCGCATTAGCATCCACCCCTTCGCGGGTGTTGGTACTCGTGTGGCCGCAATTGGGAGACTTTGATAGTGTGGAATATGCCAGTTGGCTAAAGCGGGAACGGGAACTTTTGGAGGCTCGAAAGATTGTCGTTCGCGCGATCGCGATTGGCGATCGTGAAGGAGGCCAGCGCTTTTGCAATTACACCGATTTTCCGGCTGAAAATTTGTTTCTCGATCCCATCGCCTCCATTCATCAAGACTTGGGACTTTATCCGGGACTCACGTTGAAACTTCCAGGGGTATCTCCGGTGGGGAATGCTTGGGTCAATTTCTTACTCATGTGTGCAGGCATTGGCAGTCCAGGGACGTTGCGGGAGGTGTTTCGGGGGTATTTAGGCGATCGATCGGCTCCTCAGTTGATTGCAGATGAGGAAGTGATTCATGCCAAACCGCTCCCACCGATTAAGGGACGTTTTTTTCAAACGGCGGGGGGCAGTGGGTTTCAGCGGCCCTTTGAACTGGCGACGGTGCGGCTAAAAAATATGGTGGAAGTGCTGGGTCATTGGCAGACCTATGTGCCCGATGTGCAATGGATTACCCAACGGGGCGGCACTTTTTTATTTGACAGCGAGGGGACATTGATTTACGAACACCGCGATCGAGGAATTCTGGGCTTTGCAGAAAATATGAGCCAACCTTTAGATTTTCTAACCACTTTGGATTAGTTGATTAGGGACTTTGCATCTGTAGCCATTAGGAATCACCACGCCTATCACCCTATTCTCTCAAGGGTTCTCGGAAATCATTAAGCGGTACATTAAACCAATCCGATAACTCACGGGCAAGCTGCGTTGCTTGATTCGAATCCAGATTATTCCAAAGATATTTCCTTCGCCCCTTCGTCATCACGGTAATTTTCGATCGTTGTAAGGTTTTCGATCTGGCCCATGGATCAGGCTGCAATACAACTTTAACAATATGCTGATAGGGTAAGTGAAAAGTTCTTTCTTGCCCATCGTACTGTACCACTAAAGTTATCCAGCTTGGATTTGCCTGCATTTCGATAATTTCTGCATTATTAGAACCAATCAAAATTTTCTTAATCAAATAGATCAGCAATGCAAATACAATCACAGGAATCATTAATACTGGAGGGCAAAACGCAATAAAAATTAGGAAGAAAATGATTTTCGGTACTTTGCGTTCTCTGACGGGATAGTGACGATTATTGGCAGTCATTATTTCTAAATAATCATGGTCAAATCTAGCTCTAATTTCGAGTGGCAAATCTTTAGCAGGGATGTCCTTAATCAGCCACTCATCGGTTCTAGTGAAATCTTCAGAATAATCTCTATCGTCTTCATCAAAATCATCTTGTTCCTCGTCTTCCAGCGCTTCGATCGCGGCATCCGCACTAGAGAAACGGCGGGACGGGATTGTTTCAACCATTCGCCTCAGCCAATTTTCAAAATGCAAGGAAATCTGAGGAATGTCTTCTAACTCAAATTCTAAGTTTTCATTGATTAATTCTGTGGGATGTTGTCCTGTAACTAAATACAATAAAGTCGCCCCCAAACTATATAGATCTGAAGCGGACGAGGCTTTCCCCCCAAATTGTTCCGGTGGCATATAGCCATAGGTTCCCACGATCGTCATCGTTTGATTTTTAGGTGTTCGCATGGTCTGGACAGAGCCAAAATCAACCAGATAAACCTGCTCGATCGACTGATCGTCCGGATTGATTTTTAGAAGAATATTACTAGGTTTAATATCGCGATGAATAACGGGGGGATTTTTTCTGTGTAGAAAAGAGAGGACTTCGAGTAAGCGAATCGCAATCTCATAAATCTCAGCCTCGCTAAATACGTATCCCTGTTTTAAATAGCTTTCTAATGATGGCGCAGCAATATAAGTTTGGACTAATCCAAAGCCTTTGCCATTGGGGCCATCTACATCAAACGCATCCAAATATGCTGGAATATCAGGATGTTGGAGCGATCGCAGCACAGCAATTTCCCGTTCGAACAACCGTAACGAAGTCCAGTCAAATTCTTCGTCAAAAATTAAGAGTTTGACAATGACTGCCTGCTGGGTTTGCAGGTCAATCGCACGATAGGTTTGTCTGCCAGCTTTAGCACTAATTTTCTCTTGGAGTTGATAGCGATTGGCTAAAACGATCGGGGTCATATTGTACGACGAGCAGGGAATGGGGAAGATCTTTCCCCTACTATAGCCTTTCCCTTTAGGGCGCTAATTTTTACAGCTTGGGTAACAATGTAAGTTAATAGCGATCTATTAAGCATTAGCACAGGTAAAAAATCTAGCGCAGATAGAATTCGCCTATGTTTGCAAATTCCCGAGGGCTTCATACAATTCCAACACCGCGATAAAGTCTAAATTTCCTTTCCCTTGCGCCAATAGGGCATCCATGAGTGGGGCGATCGCATGGCTACCGGGTAAGGGCAAGCTTAAGTCCCGAGCTGTTTGCAGAACTAAATTCATGTCCTTACGAAACAGATCTAACTTAAAACCGGGGTTGAAATTGCGATCGAGCATTTTTTGTCCGTGGACTTCCATTACCCGACTTTGGGCAAAGCCACCTAAGAGTGCTTCCCGGACTTTGGCAGGATCAACGCCGGATTTTTGCGCAAGGGTAAACGCTTCAGCCACGGCCTGAACAGTAAGAGCCACCACAATTTGATTGCAGGCTTTAGTAACTTGTCCGGCCCCCGCATCCCCAATCCGCACGATGTTTTTGCCCAGGACTTGCAGAATTGGCAAAGCCCGATCGAAGGCAGCTTGCTCTCCCCCGACCATGATCGACAAGGTACCCTGCTGTGCGCCAATATCTCCGCCGGAAACCGGTGCATCCAATGCGCTCACCCCCTTCGCTTGCAATGCCGTGTAGAGCTTGCGAGAGGTGGCTGCCGCGATCGTGGACATGTCGATGTAGAGCATGCCCGATCGCACACCGTGAACGACACCCCGATCGCCCAGGACAATCGCTTCCACATCCGGCGAATCGGGGACGCAGGTAATGACGACATCCACCTGTTCTGCCAGGTTTTGCGGCGATGTTGCAGCGATCGCGCCTTCGGTGACCAATTCCGCGATCGGCTCTGGGCTGCGGTTATAGACTATGACTGGATAACCCGCCTTCAGCAAGTTGCGCGTCATCGGTTTACCCATAATGCCTAAGCCAATAAAGCCAATCCGTTCCATCATGTGCTTGCGCCAAAGGTACAGCAATAGCCTATCGCAGAAACTAGAACGAGTGGAATTGTAGGGCTGCTATTTCTCAATCAAACTGGGCATCCAGGGTAAATCCGTTGAACCGATGTCATGGCCCAATTGCGTCAGAAGCGTTGTGACTTGGCCACGGTGGTGGGTTTGGTGATTAAAAAAATGGGTGACCAGAATCCAGGTTGGTTGCGATCGGGTCTGACCATCCAACCCACTCCGCCAAGTAAAAACTCGATTCAGCCATTCCGGGGTCAGCGTTTCCGCCCAGGCCAAAATGGCTCGATCGGTGATGCAGCGTTGCTGTTGCAAGTCCTCAAAATTGGGATAGAGTAATTCTCCTAACTTGACTGCTGGAGGCGTTTGCTGCATAAAGCGAGAAAGCCACATTCGATCGGCCCATAGAATATGATCCAAGGTGCCATGGATTGATTTAAAAAATGCGCCCCGATCAACTTTACGATCGAAGTCAGAAATGGACTCACAAGCGCTATAAATCTTTTGGTTCATCCACTGGTTATACTCCGCCATCGTGGTGTAGTAAGTTCTATCCATGATCATTCTCAGCAACAGAAAAACACAACTGACCCATGATCAAAAATCACGAACTATTCAATCATGAACTGTAATGGGCTTTGACCTGAATCACCAAACCCTGTTCATTCAACACCATT
The DNA here is from genome assembly GCA_002148405.1 of Alkalinema sp. CACIAM 70d. Classification (GTDB taxonomy): domain Bacteria; phylum Cyanobacteriota; class Cyanobacteriia; order Leptolyngbyales; family Leptolyngbyaceae; genus Alkalinema. The sequence goes on from MUGG01000133.1 coordinate 5,313, forward strand.
AACTCTGCGGACAACAGTTGATTCACACTTCGGTAATACAGCACGATGCTATCTAACCCCAACAAGGTTTGAATCGGCTCAAAATGGAGATCAGGGTAGGCTTGTAAACCCTTAGCGAAATAAACTCGTAGCGCTTCCTTTCCGACAATTTTACCCGATGGATCACCCAACAACTTTGTAATAAACGGAGATTGAAATTCCACATCTTCCGCATAGTGAGCCAAAATTGCATCTAAATCATGGCGATTCCATGCTTCAAACCATTCCTGAGCGAGTCGGCTTGCCATTGGCTGATCCATAGAGGTTTGCGATCCTTTTAGAACCTAGTGATGAGACTATGAGTGATACTGATCGAGCCAGATTTGAATTTCCCGCGATGAGCTAAAAGAACTGACTTTTCGATCGACGGGATCATACAGTTCAAAATAGCGATCGCCGGACGAATTCTGCTTCGTTGCTACTTGAGGACTACGATCACCTTCCAACGATCGACGTAGGCTTAGCCAAATCTGCTTGAGATGCATGGGTCACCTCCTAAAAGTTATCTCGATCATGACAAATTTTTCCGCCACCAAACAGATGCAGTTTTGCTAAATTGTAATGGGTACAGTTCAGAAAAAATAAACTGTACTGGTTAAAAATCCCTGCAACTGTGTCGTTAACTGTGCGTTGATATGCGATTAACTGTGCAATTAACGGCGCGGTTAACAGCGCGATTAATGGTGCTGTTCGTCAGTCTCCTGGGAGGAAACCTGTCTCATGAATCTGCAACTGATTGCCCCCTCTGCCACCAAAACGTTGTACGAACAAGTCGCCCAGCGTATCAAAGACTTAATCACCGAAGGTACCCTACAACCCGGCGATCGCCTACCCTCTGTGCGCAAATTGCATCGACAACTGTCTGTTAGCATCTCCACTGTGCTGGAAGCCTATCGGGTGCTGGAAGACCAAGGCTGGATTATGGCTCGGCCCCAGTCCGGCTACTTCGTTAAACGATCGCCCCTCACCGTTCCCGCAGAACCCGACGCGATCGCCCAACCGAAACAGATTACGCCCGTTAAGATTTCCCTCGCCTTTCGCATCAGTGCCACCCTACGCGATCCGCAAAATGTGACCCTGGGAGCCGCCGTACCCTGCTTGGATTTGCTGCCGATTTCGGCGATTAACCGTCTGATGGGGCAGGTGCTGAGGGCCAATCCCACGATCGCCCATGGTTACGGCCAGCCGGAGGGTCGGCCAGAGCTACGCCAAGCGATCGCCCGTCGGTTGCTGAATGCAGGCTGTTCCCTAACACCAGAGGATGTCATTATCACCAACGGCACCACAGAAGCGCTATATCTGTCTCTACGGGCGGTCACGCAGCCGGGAGATACCGTCGCGATCGAATCTCCCACCTACTACGGCTTACTGGAAATTCTAGAATCCCTGCACCTGCGCGCCTTGGAAATCCCGACTCATCCCAAGGACGGGATTTCTCTATCGCATTTGGAAACGGCATTACAGCAAAAACAAATCGCCACCTGCGCGATCGTGTCCAACTTCAGCAATCCCCTTGGCAGTTGCATGAGTGATAGTCACAAAAAGCAATTGCTAGATTTATTTAATTGCTACGACATCCCGTTAATTGAAGATGATGTCTACGGCGATCTGGCCTTCGATGGAATCCGTCCCAAAGCGATCAAAGCTTTTGATACAGAAAATCGCGTTCTCTACTGCGCCTCCGCCAGCAAAACCATGTCCCCCGGCCTGCGGATTGGCTGGGTGGTTCCAGGTCGCTATTACCTACAAATTGCCCAACTCAAAATGGCGATGAATTGGACTACGGGAATTCCTCCGCAATTGGCGATCGCAGCTTTTTTAGCCAACGGTGGCTACGATCGGCATCTGCGGCAAATGCAACGCACCTACCAGCAGCAAGTTACACGAATGACCCAAGCGATTTGTGATTATTTTCCCGCTGGCACGAAGGTGACCCGTCCCAAGGGAGGCTATGTTCTCTGGCTAGAATTACCCCCTGTATTTGACGCCATGCAATTATTTGAAGCGGCTCTCAGCCGTCATATCAGTATTGCTCCAGGTAATCTATTTTCACCCACCGGCCATTTCCAAAACTGTTTACGGCTCAGTTGCGCATCCCCTTGGTCAGAGTCGATCGATCGAGCCATGCAAACGTTGGGGCAACTGATTCAACAGCAAGTGAAATAATTCATTGTCGCTGCATACATTGCCAGTATTGCACTGAAGGAGACTGACCCATTTTTGGCTGAGTGAATTTAGAGCCTGATTTCTCCAGCAATTCGATCGAGGTATGGTTGCCAATCGAAGGCGCGATCGCATCTGGTGCTCATTTCTTATGACTTATGTCTGATTTATGTCTGACTTTAGCCTCCATTAGAAACGCTTGCCTATGATAGAGGCAGGATTGAGGATAAGGTCATGGGTCGATCGCTCCACGTCAAAACATCGCAACTAGAACAGGTCAAGCGTCAGTTGAAACAGCAGGGCTATGCTCGTCAGCAGGATTTAGCAGAAGAGCTACAAATGTCCCGATCGACGGTGAGCAATTTTCTCAATGGGCGTCCTGTCGATCACCTCAATTTCATTGAAATTAGCGATGCACTTCAGCTAGACTGGCGCACGATCGCGGATTTTAGTTCAGAACTCGATCGAGAACCGCAAGCAGCACCATTAAACCTGCCATCAAATGCATCATTATTCACCCTCGCAGGGGACACAGAAACTCTCGTAGGGGTCACAGAATTAGAGGCGTTTGAGCCATTTATTTACATTGAACGGGAGGGCAGCGATGCATTGGGAATCACGGTGCTACAGCAACCCTACGCCCTGTTACGGATTAAAGCCCCGCGTCTGATGGGAAAAACGGCACTTTCTTATCGCTTACTGCACCAATTACAGCACCAGGGTTACCAGTCAGCCAGCCTAAATTTCCACCTAGCCAGCGTCACGGAATTTGCGAGTCTGAGTGAATTTTTAAAATGGTTTTGTAGCGCTATTACCCAACTTTTACAGCGTTCTAATCGTTTAGCAGACTACTGGGATGAAACCTTTTCAACGGCCAAAATGAGCTGTACCGATTACTTTGAGCAATACCTGTTAGCCGATCTATCTACGCCGCTTGTGTTGTGCCTAGATGAAATCGATCGAATTTTTCCCTATCCTGAAGTGGCTGCTGAGTTTTTAGGGTTATTGCGAGCTTGGCATGAGCGGGGCAAAATTCATACCGTGTGGCAAAAGTTACGGTTAGTTTTGATTTACTCTACCGAGGTATATATCCCATTAAATTTATATGAGTCTCCTTTTAATGTGGGGCATTTTATTGAGTTGCCTAATTTAAATAATGAACAAGTTCAGACATTAGTCACCCGATCGGGTTTGACTTGGACAACGGCAGAAATAACCGAGGTCATGACTTGCTTGGGAGGGCATCCAGCGTATTTACAACGGCTGATTCAGGCTTGCCAGCAGGGGGAGTCCTTAGTGAATCTCTTACAAACGGCTCCCACCGAAGCTGGAATCTATCGTGATGAATTACGTCATTTGTGGCGCTTGATTGCCCGTCAGCCAACTCTACTAGCAGCCTTACAAGAAATTCTAGATAATCCAAAACCGCAATCGATCGATGTAGATGCAGCCCAACAACTCGATCGACTCGGATTAATCAATATGCAAGACCAGAAATACACATTTAAATGTGAGTTATATCGTAACTATTTTAAACAACGCTTAAAAACCGTTTAGTTATCAGCAAAGAGATGAGTTAGTTAATGAAGCTAGCAATTTTATTGAGCTTGTGAAATAGCGCTAATATTTTTGCTGTCATCTATTCTGTCATTTGAAGTTTGGAGTTTTGCAATGGAACTAATGATTTATCAAGTGGGCGGTAGTCTTCAAGCTGACGCACCCAGCTATGTGAAACGATCAGCCGATACTGAACTTTATCAAGCCTTAAAGCGGGGCAAATTTTGCTATGTCCTAAATTCTCGGCAGATGGGTAAGTCAAGTCTGAAGGTGCAGATGATTCGGCAGCTTGAGGCGGAAGGTATGATCTGTATCTCGATCGATGTGACGGAAATTGGGACGCAGGGTGTGAGTCCAACCCAGTGGTATGGGGCATTGATTCAGCGGTTAGCACAACGGTTTGAGTTGGGTGAGTTCGATCGCCGTAGCTGGCTCCAGGCAAGGGCAGATATGCCGATGGTGCAGGTCTTTGGGGAGTTTGTGGAAACGGTGCTGTTAGCCCAGACGCAGGGCGCGATCGTGGTCTTTCTGGATGAGATTGATAGCATGTTGCGCTTGGCGTTTAAGGATGATTTTTTTGCAATTTTGCGGGCCTTGGAAAATAAGCGATCGGAACAACCTACCTTGCAGCGATTAACTTGGTGTTTGCTAGGGGTAACAACACCGGGAGAATTAATCCAAGATCCCTTACGGACTCCGTTTAATATTGCCCAGGGCATTGAATTAAAGGGCTTTGAGTTACCGGACTGTCTGGGATTGGCAGCGGGGTTACGATCGGAACATCCCACGACAGTATTAGCAGAAATTCTGCACTGGACAGGGGGACAGCCCTTTTTAACTCAAAAGTTATGTGCGTTGTTAGCCACGGAAACTATGCAACCCGAGGAATTAGTCTCGGATTGGGTTGCGCGGGTGGTGCAACAACGGATCATTAGCCAATGGGAGACTCAGGATACGCCAGAGCATTTAAAAACATTACGTGATCGCTTACTGCAAAGTGATGTTGATTTGCGGACGCGGTTATTGGGGGTCTATCAACAGATTTTGCAGCAGAATGGGATTGCAGCCCATGAAAATGCTGATCATCAAGCATTGCGTTTGACAGGATTAGTGGTCAAGCGGGATGGCAAATTGCAGGTGTATAACCCCATCTATCGGCAGGTATTTGATGAGATGTGGTTAGCACAGATGTTGTCGGAATTGCGCCCCTACGGAGCGGCGATCGCGGCTTGGATGGCGTCGGGCCAAACGGATGAGTCCCGGTTGCTGCGGGGGCAAGCCCTCACGGAGGCGCAGGCTTGGGCCGAAGGGAAGCGGTTAGGAGATGAGGATTATCGATTTTTTGCGGCGAGTCAGGCATTGGAATCTCGGGAAATGGAGCAACGGCTAAAAGTGGTTGAAGAAGAAAAGTCGATTTTAGCAGCAGCGGAAATGCAGGCCCAGAAACGATTACAGCAAGCAGGGCGATGGGTAAAAGGGGGCGCGATCGCGGCGGGATTGTTGTCGATCGCGGCAGCTGGTTTGAGTTTTTACAGTTGGCGGACTTGGGAGGAGCAGCAAGTCGCTGTGGCGGTAACACGCCTAGAGCGGGAGGGTGCAGCGGTCTTAGACCAGATTAAGAAGCGGCCCTTGGAAGGATTGCTAAGTGCAATGAGATCGGCGGAAGAGTTGAACCAAATCATGCAGAAGACCGGGGCAAAGGACTATTTAACAACAAGTCCTGCCTATGCTTTGCAGCAAGCCCTAGAACGAACTAAGTACCAAACATTATTGGCGCATCCAGCACAAATTGCTTCCATGACAATGACTCCAAAAGGCAATGAAATCTCTACCTTTGCTGAAGATGGTTCTATACGTACATGGAGTCTATCAGGGCAGTTACTGACTGCTGTAAAAGTAGTTAGTGATTTCCAACTTAACTTACAAGACCAAGTAGTACTAACTAACTTTATTCATAAAACTGGAATTTTGGCGATTCTTGATCAAGGTAACCAACAGGATCAAAACAAGATCAATATTTTTGATCAATCGGGGAAATTATTATTAACTCTTTACTCGAAGAATCATGTTTTGGACAAATTGCAACAATTACCACCAACGAATTCATCTTCTCGGCTATTTCTTAATTCATTAGGGACTCTAGATGTTACGAATAACCATATCTTTTTACTCGCCCATTATTGGGACAGTGTAGCCATTCAGTCAATCAGTACAATCTTAAAGCTAGCTCAAAAATCATCAATACAGATGGGATGGTTTAGTGAAAAGAAACAGATGGAATGGGTTCGTGCACAAGAATTTAGTCCAAACGGAGAACTCATATTAACGCTCTCACAATCATCCCATATAGATAACTCAAATGATATCGTACAGATTCGGGATCTTACGGGGAAAATCATCACAGAATTAAAAGGTTACAAGAGTCGGATTTTCAATGCTCATTTTGATCTGCAAGGGAAGAAAATTCTCGCGATTTCCAGCGATCGAACAATTAGAATTTGGGATTTACAAGGTAAGCCACTCTCAATCATTCAGGGTTATTCATCCTCGATTGATTATTCATCCTTTATCAACAATTCTTCATCCTCGATCAGTTGGCCTTCTGATCCCAATGCCCAGTTCAGTCCCCAGGGAGATAGAATTCTGACAACTAACATGAATCCCCCCCAAGTGTGGGATTTAGAGGGAAATCTGATTGGCACATTAAACGGAAAAGCGAAGAGTACTTTAGCTCAGTTCAGTCCAGATGGACAGTTTATTGCAACGGCCAACACTGATGGCTCTGCAAAAATTTGGAATGTTAAAGGCAAGCTACTTATTGAGTCTGGAAAGTACGATCACGATTTAGTTAAGAGTCCTTATTTCTTGAAAGGTGATCACCGCCTTGTCACCTTTGCCCAAGACAAAACCGCACGAATCTGGGATTGGAAAAAACAATACCTAGATTCCATCCCCTCTAAGAAAGTCATCCAAAGTGCCCATATTAACCCGCTAACTCAACAAGTCCTTGTTGTTCCAGAAAAATCTAACGATGCTCAGATTATAAGTTTCGCAGGAAACCGTCTTGCCACTTTAACCCTACCGTTCCCTCAAACTTGGACAGAAGGGCAGCGAGAATTTGCTAAACAGCAGACGGGTTGGAAGATTCGCCAAGACAAGAAATTTATTATTGGCTATCGCCCAGAAAAAAATGTAGCGAACAAGTTATATCTATTCAACTGGGAGGGCAAGCCTGTCTCACATATCTATTCGAGGGTGCCCCAAGCACACGGATACTCGGTTCATGTCGTCAGCAAGGTCATTCAGGTGCAATCTTCTGAAGGAGAACTGATTGCACAACTTAAATCCCAACAAGGTAATTTTGAAGCAGCACAACTCAATGCAACAGGAGATCGACTCATTACGGCCTCCGATCGCGGTGTGGTTCAATTATGGAATCTATCTGGGGAACTCATCGCGACTTTGCAAGATAATAAGACGTCAGTTAAACAAATTCAGTTTTCACCATCGGGAGAACAGATCTTAGCGGAAGGTGCGCAGGGAAGAATTTATCTTTGGCACCAATCGGGACAACGGATTACAGATTTTGCTGGTGAGAATGCAACCTTTAATGCCCAAGGCGATCGCATCCTCACCCATGATAAACAAAGTATTAAAGTCTGGGATTTAGCAGGTCGTTTACTTAGTGAATTTCAGTACCTAAAATCCGCAATTCTGGATGCTGATTTCACTCCACAAGGCAATGAAATTATCTTTGTTGCAGCAGATAGTAAGGTACATACTCGATCGATCGAAACCCTCCCCCAACTACTCAACCGAGGCTGCACCTGGCTCCGCACCTATCTGACAGCCAATCCCCAGGAACTCGATCGTCTACCCACCTGCAAAACCATGATGGACAAGCCACGATCGTCATAACGCCACGACTATAAAAGATCAACGCTTTCATGACCCTGCCATACAACGCTAGGAGAATTTCACGTTCAATCACCTACTCAATAAAATGCGAACTCATAGGTTAAACCAAATGGGTCGGCTGATGATCAAGCCTGCCCAAATCGATACTTTCCGGTTGCAGGGGTAGGAATACCGTGAAAATTTCCCCTTGGTGGGCGGATTTTTCCTTCACCGTGAGCTTGCCGCCGAGGGCTTGGAACAGATTCTTCGTCACCGTCAAATTCAGACTCAAGACCCCGGTTTCTGGCTGGAAGGTCAACATTTGCCCCAGGGACTTCAGCAACGGCTGATAGGGACAACTGGATTCATTAGCAATGGTTTCCACCTGCAACTTCAGTTGGTCTCCCGCCAGACCGACCTCAATTTGAATGCGACTCCCGGAGGGCAAACTACGCGCCGATCGCTCAATCAAGCTGGTCAGCGCCTGATCCAACATGCTGGGATCACTGACCACATGGGGCATGGTGTTGGGTAAACCAACTTCTAGGGCCAACCCCCGCTGTTGGGCTTGCTTTTGCCAACGGGGAATGCTTTGGTTAAACACCTGCGTCAGACAGGTCGGGGTCAGAGAAACCCCTTTGTTATTCGAGGTTTCCAATTCCACGGCACGGAAAATCAGGCCAAAGCGATCGATCTGATCACTGCATTCCCGATCGATGACTTCCAGCCGCTTCAGTGCATCGGGCACCATATCCTTACGCTTCATCAGTAGCCGGGTGAGGGTGCGAATAGTCGTCAACGGCGTGCGAACTTCATGGGCGATCGCCTGCAACAACTCCACATCCAAGCTCGATGTCGCCAAACTAGCCGCTGCCAAATGGGCCGAAGGTGAAAAATCAGCGGGAACTTCAGGATGCTGGGTTTGGTATGTGCTCTGGGCACTCGATCCGGTTGTGCAGGGGGTTTCACAGGGCAAATGAGCCAATAACCGATGGCTAAACTGGGTGACGGTTTTGTAGTGGGGAATCACCGTAGGGAACTGATCCATCAGGTCATCCCAAGTTTTCACTTGGGATGGACTCAGCATCACCACCCGCAGGCGCAGAATTTGACAAGCACGCTCCACCTGCTCCGGATCAAAGGAAAACCAAAAGCCGGGTGTGCCTTCCGGCGTTTCACCCAGTACCATCACCAAGCTAAATTTTGGCGTCAGCGCAATACAGAACTGCTCCGCCGCCAAGGGATCACCTGGTAACAGGGGAAGAGGCGTACTCGTATTTTGCGCCGGAGATTCACCGGTTTCGCAGGGGGGAAGTTGGAAAAAATTGGCGATCGTGGCGAGGGAGGTATCAGCAGTAAACGTCCAACTGCGGTAGCAATCGAGTAACTCTGATTGGCTTAAGATCGGAAACGGCCCCGATAAAACTAAACCTTGGGGAACAGTCCGTTCATCGGCATTACTGGGATCGCAAGTTTGCTGCAACATGACTTCCAAGGCTGCGATCGCCGCTGCCCAGGATTTTTCGGCCTTAACGCGCTGGGTAGCCACCGAGCCAACGGAAGTCACAAATTCGTCTTCCCCTTGACCCAGCATCAGCACGTAGCTCAACGTTGGTAAAATCCACTCACCCATAACCAAAGTTCGATCGCGAGGTTACTAACAAGTCTGTCGCTGGTCGTATTACGAGAGTACCCTGATTGCAAGACCAGTAATGGTGTGGAACCGAACCGAATCATGGTGCAATACCCGTTACAGTCCAAAACCTATACATTACAAAACCCGTCCTGTCTTTCGGGATTCAAGGACGGGTTTGCGGATGCAGGATCACCCCTGAAAGTTCGCTCAGGATGGGCCTGCGGATAGTTGACTAGGAAGGCACCCAACTAGGAATGCACCAGTCCAGCTTTCGCTTGTTCTGCAACTTGAGGAATCGTATCCTGAGCCAGGGACGAGAGGAGAGTTTGGGCCTCGGGAGTAGTGTAGTGGGCAAGGGCAAGGGCCACCCGATAACGCACTTGCCAATCGGAATTTTGCACAAAGGGAGCTAGTAAGCCGATCGCCCGATCGTCGTGGATTTCGCCCAGTGCACCAATGGCAGACATTGCTAAGAGTTCATTGCCGGACTGAAGGGCATCTTCCAACAGTTCAAAGGCACGGGGATCTCCAAATTCCCCCAAGGGCGCAATAATACTAAGCTGAACGATCCATTCTGAAGTCGTTTCGTAGAGAGCTTTGAGATCCTCGAAGGCTTCGGTCAGTTGCAAGGCCCCGATCGCATCCGCTGCCGCCGCTTGGACATCTGGTTCTTTATCCTGAAGTCCAGTGCGCAACAGAGCAAGGGAACGATCGCGATCCTGACTACCCAGCGTTGCCAGTTGGGAGACTGCTGCATATCGTACCCGCACATTCTTATCCTGAACCACGGGTTGAAGTAGCTCAAACCCGACCGCAGGATCCAATCCCCGGAGCTGGTTGAGTCCCTGTAGGCGATCGCCGAAATCAGAGGAGTTGAGAAGTTCTTTTACCGATTCCGCATCAACGCTCATGCTTTTCTCAGTGTCTTATTATCTGGGTTGGTCAATTGCTCCTTATTTTCGCATTTAATGATCCCCACCCAAGCCACAGATTATTGCCTCAACGGTTATTGCCTCAACGAGGGTTTGATTAACCAAGTGCGATGATTCACTAGGTGCAATTAAGCCACTGGCGTCACCGCGAGTTCTTGCGCCATGGTGCGGAGAATATCGCCCTGGGTCAAGATTCCTGCTAACCGTCCTGTGCTATCGACAACGGGTAAACGGTGAATATGGCGATCGTGCATCAGCCGCGCCGCATCTGCAACGGATTGACTTTCCTGAATCACGATCGGATGAGAGGTCATGACTTCCGCTACGGTAACCCCTAGGGCCCGGTGCAAATCCCGTTCATAGGTGGCTGGGTTTTTGAGATAAATGATGCTGTCCAGGATCATGACGTAGGGCGGAGGAGTCACTCCCGTCTCCTGCCACATCAGGTCAGTTTCTGAGACGATGCCCACGAGTTTCCCGGAGTCATCCACCACAGGTATCCCGCTAATTCGATTTTCGGCCATGGTCAGAATCACCTGTTTGAGGGGGGTGGTGGGATGGGCCGTGATGGGATTACGGGTCATGACATCGGCAACCATTTTCCGAATCATAGGAGTTTCCCTCGTGTGAAATGATGAAATGGGCTTAATTGAAGTGAAATTGCAGCAGATAAAAGACGAGACCAGTCAACCCCCGCAGTATCCCCCGAAAAAAGTATCCCCAGAAAAAAGTATCCCCAGAGAAATGCTCCCAGAAAAATATCCTCAGAAAAAGCTCGAAGGGCTGGAGAGCATGGGTTCCATCGCTGGTTCACTCTGCGATTAAACCAGCGAACCATGGGAGGGGGAAATAAGGGGTGAATATCTTTATTATCCTGACAGATCGCCAATTTGACCGTTGATCTACACAGGATTTAATGATTTAGAGGAGTTGAATAATTTGGAGGAATTTGAACGGTAGAGTCAGATTCGACACAGGGTGCTCGAAATATTAATTAATTATAAATTTTTAAGTCTGTCAGGCAAACTAAATAACTATGATGAAATTATTGAATATAGGCCGATCAAATGATTCGATCGCGAATTTAATTCAGATCGAATATTGTTTATCCTAGAGGTTTTAAATTATTAATCGATATATTTCTTCCATAAAATCTATTCTCCTAAATTTAGAATAGATTTTTGACTGTTTTCATAAATCTATGATGTAATTTAGTCTTTTTAAGCATGATTCCTTGTTGCATTAAATCAATAGTCAATAATATTTTTTTTAAACACTCAATAGATAACGCTGGCAGCATTTCTAGCAAATAGAATCTCGATGAAAAAACCTCTTCTAAAAGATTCTAGAAGAGGCTTGAGCGGTTAAAAATTGTGTGTCAGAGCGGTAAAGAATAGTGCAAAAACAAAAGGATACACAACAATTTGCGGCTTGACCAACAGTGATGGTTTAACCAATGCATTTTGATGACTCATGATGAAAACTAGTCATGAATCACTAGTGACGCATAACCAATACTGTGCAGCATTAATTATTCACCGCATCCTGGCTCGACAGCGTTTGCCGAGGCAGCGTAATCACATAGCGATAACTAGGATCGGAGCCCTGAATCAGCAATTGGCCACCATGGATTTCTGCAAGTTGACGACTCAGGCGCAAGCCTAAATTCGCACTGCTGTCGATCGTATCCCGCTTGGGCTGGGCAGGTGCATTGATGACAGCGGTTTTGCCATTGGTAAACATTCCAGTTTCTGCATAGTCATTGCCATTCAGACCACTACTCGCATTGCTGTTATAGAAATCACCAAAGGGCAAACCCTCGCCCAGACAAGGATGGGATACCCAAATGGTCAGTTTCAGACCATTACTCTTATTCGAAACATGCAGCCGCACAATACTGCCAGCATTGGAAGACTGAATAATGCTAAACATCAAATGGTAGAGCATTTGACGAATTTTCTCTTTGTCCAGCATCCAAATTCGATTTCCGGGTTCAACGGAGAGGCGAATTTGTTGCTCTCGGCGATTAGCGGCCTGCTCCAGCGTACTAATCGCTTGCTGGCAGAGCATTTCAATGTCCACTGATGATAGGTTGAGTTGATGGGAGCGATCGTCGAGTTCCGATAGCTCCAGAATTTCCTTAACTAAAGACAGGAGATACTGGCCGCTGTGGTGAATAATGTCGAGATATTCCCGTTGCTTGCCCGTTAAGGGGCCGTAAATTTCTCGGGTCAGCACACTCGCCATCCCCATCACGGAGGTGAGTGGGGTACGCAACTCTTGGGTTAACTGGGCTAAGAGCTCAAACTTGAGCGAGTTAGGGGCGTGATTGGGGTGGGCAACAAGGGAAAGACTGGCCGATGGAGAAGCACTTTGTTGGCTGCATTGAAGGCGCTCGTACTCACTGATACTGAGCCGAGCAATCAGGGTCAAGAACTCGACATCCTTTTGGGTAAATTCCCGAGGACGGAGATCCATGACTGAGAGAACGCCAATGCACTGGCCTTTTGCAGTAATCAGGGGAACCCCGAGGTAAGCACGGATGCCATACTGCTGACTGAAAGAGCTACTGCTAAAGGCTGGATGGCTGAGCGTATCTGAAATCACCAAGCCCTGGCTACTATCCGTTACGTAAACCCCAAAGGATTCCTCCAAGGAAAGTTCTCGACTAATCGACAACGGATTCATCAAGCCTAATCGAGATAGGCCGATCGCCGCTTTCATCCGTTCCCGATCCGCCTCCATCACACTCAGCCAACAAATGGGCGCATCCACGAAGTTAGCTGCCGTTTGGACGGCTTCTTCAAAGACTGGAACCGTTTCTGTCTCAAGTAATCCTAATTCCGTCAAGACTAATTGACGCTGTTGCGTTCTTGCAATCGCTGTCATACCATCGAGACGACAATATAGCCGACTTTCAGGACACACCATCCTAACCCCGCTCTAACCTAATTTAAGACTCATGGAATGATCTGGTTGCGACGGGCTATATAGAGCACCAACTGCACATAGCACCGTAGTTAACCAACCCCATCATTCCCGCCTTGTCTTTGGGATCAACGATGAAATAGGCAGCGAGTTTACTGAAGTTTTACACCATTTGGGTGAGGTCGCGATCGATTCTCGGAAAGATTACGGAGAATTTCCAAGAAGTTGGTTACTTTAGGCAACTTATAAGTTGACTTTGCCCAACTTGCTCAACTTTGAGCGGAATCTGAGCTAATTTCTGACCTCAGGTCTGACCTCGTGGAAGTGGCTTAGCTTTCCCAAGCCGGATGGCTGAGCAGTCCCTCGATTACCCGTACCCCTCGTAGTTGATTAGACAGGGGCAAGTGACCTTTGGGGGCTTCGATCGTCCAGACAAATTGGCCCGGATAGCGCGTCCAGTTAATGCCATCCTTCCAGTTAATTTTCGCCCAGAGTTTTTCCCAATTTTTACCGACACTGAGCCACAGTTCCCGCTGGACGGAGTAGCCAAACTTACCTTCAGAGTGGGCCAACCACAGAGCATTAATCGTCCGTAAATCGGTAACGGGAAAGGCATTGACCTCAGTGAAGTAGACCCACTTGCGCTGAATCGCATCACCGCCTGCCAGTTCACAGAGTTTTTGACTCGTCAGCTTATCCGCTTCTAAAAAGTCCTGTTGAGCCAGAAACTGCTGTAAGGGCAGGTAATCGATCGATCGATCAGATTTGAGGGGGACGATGCCAGTGGGGAACTGTTGGGATAGAAAGGCTTGGGTCTGGTCGGTCTGGGCACTAAACAAGGCTTGGTAAGCTTTGGCAGCGACGGCATTGACGGCCCCGTATTTCGTGAAAACTTGCTCGCTGGCCTGGTACTCCCGCAAAAAGTCCATCAGCACTTCGTAGCCCGGTTGTCCGAGGGTGGCCAGTTGATCCACGATCGGGAGACGATTGCGTTCTGTTGCGGACAGAAATTGGGCGCGGAGATCGTTAGGGAGGGGACTGCTGACTGAGGAAGTATCCAGATTTGTCATGAATGCGTTCATCCAAGTGAGCGGCGGTATCAGGTCAAACGTACGAAAAAAACGGGTTCTTAAAAAGGCACATCATCTCATTATCTGGGCAAAAGGGCCGCGATCGCTAGTCCCTAGCCGACTTAGAGCGATGAAGTTACCCAATCCGGCCTATCAACCTTGGGTTAAGCAAAACTAACCTCAGGTTGGGCGATCTCAGAGTTCCTACTTAATAAGCATAAATCCCTAGGTGAAAGGGATTCAAGTCTGGGGACGAGATTGGTTGGGAGAGGCAAGGTTGGGGCGTTAGGGGGTTGATCGCGCAACTCTAAGGGTGATGACAGTCAGTTCTGGGGGGCAGAGGAAGCGTCCCGGCAGGTAGGTTCCGAGGCCACGGTTAACGTAAAGCAGATTGGTTTGCCCTTGCTGATTGGGCACGGAATGCAAACCGCTGGCCCAGTCCCAGTTTTTGAGCACGCGGTGGGCCGATCGAAGGACGGGAAAGGCTTTTTTGAGCCGCCAATGGATTTTTCGATAGTGACGGGAAACGAAGGCAGAGACGTTGCCAATACCGGGGAGAATAATTTGTCCGCCGTGGGTATGGCCGGAGAGTTGCAGGTCAACACGCCAGGGGGTGAGGGTTTTGGCAGCATCGGGATTGTGGACGAGTAGGAGGCGGGGAATATTTGGGGGAATGGCTTCCAGAATAGGAGCGGGCTGGAATTCTTTGGCCCAATATTCTGCCAGCCCTACGATCGCGAATTCCTGACCCAGGGGATAGGCCACTTGGTTCCAGAGGACGTGAATGCCAATTTTTTCTAGGCCCTGGGTAATTTCGGTTTGGCTGGTGCGGTGGTAGCGATCGTGGTTGCCGAGGACGGCGTAGATACCATGGCGACTGTGCAGGCGTTGCAGGTAGGTGGCGAGTTCGTGGATGGGCTGGGCGGCATGGGTGACAAAATCTCCGGTGAGGGCAATGAGGTCGGGGACTTCGCGGTTACTGGCAGCGATCGCGGCTTCCAGTAAGTCGGCGGAGAGGCGTAGGCCATCCCAATGGAAGTCGGAGAGTTGCACAATTTTGAGGCCGTCGAGGTGGTGAGGCAGATTTTGAATCGGGAGTTCTAGGCGATCGATTTTCAGGGAGCCAGTGAGAAGCCAATGCATAACAAGGGGGCCGGGAGAAGGGGGGCGCTTCTAAGCTAACAAATGCACATTGCAGCGGGGAGAGGCACGATCGGGTTTGCTGCGAGCTTCATGCAATCTTCATTCGGATTTGACCGTGAATTCAAGGGAACAACCAATGATGATTGAGAACAAAGTTGTAAAGTTTGAAGAACAGCTTAGATAAATATGACTTAATGAGCATAACCAGTAGCAGGTACCTGAATACCTTCAATTTCAATCAAAAATCCTGGCTCACTCGTTGGATTGGTTTAAATACATTGGTATTTTTCATCTGTGGAATTATTATCCCACTTACGTATAGACTGGTTCTACAAATTGAAGGTGCAGATAGTCCTATCTCTAGCTATGAACCTCTTCCTCCATACTTGCCAGGAGGAATTGCAATCGGAATTTTGCAAGTTAAACTATTCCGTTATGACTTGCCTAAGTCCCAAAGGATAGGATGTATTGTTGCCAACGTCCTAACACCCATACTATTTCTAGGTATAAGTTCATTTTTCAGAATGTGCTTGCTGTTTGATCGGTCTCCCTTCGGCCCAAGTCCAGAGCTTGTTTTTAAAGTTTTAACGGAATCTGCTCTTTGGGCAGGAATCGTGGCTGGCTTATTTTATGGCTGCGTTACCACTATGTACCAATTTCTTGAGCATCGATGGACTTGGTTATTTTGGAGTAGCGCTTCTTGGGCATTATCTAGCGTTTTTGCGATGGTTGTAATATTGCAGTTTTCTCCTGGTAGCCTTGAACGAACAATTCTCTATCCACTTTTATTTGGGCTGATCCATGCTGCGATAACAGGAGTGGGACTCTTCCATTGTGGGCTCCATGCCTTTCAACAAAAACGTGCAGAAAAATACCAAATTCCACCAACCGTCTAAATCAAATTATATCCAGATAAAATTAGCATTCAGGGCTTGCCGATCGATCGACGTTACAAACTATCTCGGTACGATTGTTAAAATCTCTATTTTTTGATCCATTGACTCAAAGTCCCCCTTTTTAAGGGGGATTTAGGGGGATCGAACCTACGCGATCGATGTTACGATGAATACTTCGATCGATATTATATTCAACACTGTCGTGATTCTAAACCTTCTCCTTCGCCGCAGGCGTAATATTCCGTTGACGTAAACCCGACTCAATCTCATACAACAACTGAAAATCCTGACTCGGCAACGGATACATATAGGGATGGGCAGGCTGCTTCTCCAAAAACGAAAACGCCTGACGAAACTCCACCGGAGTCGCTGCGATCGGCGCATCTAAATGACAAGGAATAATCCGTTGGAAATTCCACTGCGCCACCCGATCGGCCCAAGCGATCGTCTGCTGCGGCTCCCGATTCAAAATCAACTGCTGCAAAATCGGAGCCACAAACAACCGCCCATTACCCCGCAAAATCTCAAACGATCGCTCCCAATCCGGCTTCCAACAAAACGGATACAACCCAAAATACGCCTTGCGCGAGCGATCGGGCGCATTTTTCGCCGCCTGCCATGCCTCCCCAAAACTGGGAATCTCCAACGCACTCGGTCGAAAATAAAACGAAAATAACGCAATCCGCTTCCAACCCTTCAGCCGTAACTCCGGCGTATCCCGCAGCGCATCCGATGGTAAATCCCGCGCATGGAACAACAACGGATAGGGATCCACTTGCAGAATCGCTGGCGGCATCGCTGGTACCGACTGAATCGAATCCGTTACCAACAACGTCTGAGATGACCTATGGAAAAACGCCACCTCCGCAAACGGCCCCAACCCTAAATTAATCGGCCCCAACATCGCATAGTCAAACTCCCGACCAAAGGGAGCCTGACGACTATCTTCCGGTAACACCTGCGTCCGCCCGATCGGTAACCCCAACCACGACAGCGGCAAATTCACCGGAAAACTCCACTGATGCGGCGCAACAAACACCTGCGCTTTGGGAAACCGCCGCGCAAACGGCCCCACAAACACCTTATGCTCCAACCCTGACACCGTCGGCAAAATGATGTACTTCACCTCACCATGGGCCTGCACCAATTCATCCATCAGCCGCAGACATTCCCGCGTCGGAGCCACGGGCGCGTAGACCAACAATCCACCCGCCTCCAACTTGACCACCGTCATCCGAATCGGCGTCACGACGTAAAAAATGCCCTGGAACTGGTCAAACGTCCACATCCGCCCCGGAATCACCTCCATCCGCAGCGTCGGGCGTTTGCCGTAGGGATACAGCGGCACCGTAAACCAAAAATTCCACGATCGATCGGCGTTTCCGCTGTGGGGAGAAAGCGTTGAGGATTGCCGTCCCTGGGTCATGGCTGTTGTCCACCGTCCAAACTGGTATCAGATCTGGGTTGCCAGATCTAGGTTGCTAGTCTAAATATTGCCATAGACCGGGATCACTGCGCCGCGCAAGTCCTGGGCCGCCTCCGAAGCCAGGAAACAAATCACCTGCGCTAGGGACTCCGGCTTCACCCACTGGCCCGCGTTGGCCTCCCCCATGGCCGATCGATTGGCGGGCGTGTCAATCACACTGGGCAACACCACATTGGCCGTAATATTCTGCCCCTTCGTCTCATCGGCGATCGCCTGGGTCAGCGCCACCACCCCCGCCTTCGACGCACAGTAGCCCGCCAACTGTCCCCCCGGTTGCACGGCCCCCCGCGATCCGATCGTCACAATACGGCCATAGCCCGTCTCCAGCATTTTCCGCAGGCTGTGTTTACAGAGCAAAAACGTCGTGTTCAGGTTCAGGTCAAAATCCTGCTTCCACTGCTCAAAGCTGTACTCGTGGGTCTTGCCCATGGAAAAGCCCCCCACCAGTTGGATCAAAACATCCACCCGCCCCATTTCATTAACCAACGTCTCCACCGATCGCTCATCCCGTAAATCCGCCTGAGCAAAGCGGATCCTCGAAAATTCTGCGGGGGAAATCCGATCTCGAAGGCGATCGAGATCCCGCTCGTTCATGTAGGGAATCGTCACCTCTGCGCCCTGGGCCAGAACCACTGGCGTGACGCCCAACCCCAGTCCCCCGGTTCCCCCGGCCAAAAGTACTCGTTTACCCTTCATAACTATCACCGTTCGTGGCGCGATGGTTTAATCTTCGACTTTGTTTGACATTCAATCCTCAGGCATAGATTCTTCCAACTGTTGAATGGCTGCGGCTGGGCTGAGATTATCTGTAATGATCCAAGCAAATCCGGGTAAGTATTGATCCATGACCGATAAATTGGCATAGACGATCGGGCGAATCAGGTCGGCGGTCAGAACGTCCGGAGCCGCTTCCAGGCTGGTTTTGTAATGTACCTCGCCCTCCTCAAAATCCAGTTCAAAATTGCCCAAAATTAAGCCATTATTGGCACGGGTAATATATTCCGCCACCGCCGATCGTTTCTCCGGGGGCACCCCTCCCGGCAAAGGCAAATTAGAGTAAAAGATAAACTGCTGATCGGCTTCCTTGGCCTTGGCGTAGCACACCCATTCCCCCTGATTACCTTCTACTTCCAACCGCAGAAGATGATGGGCGACGATATGTTCAAATTCCCATTCCTCACTCTGAAAGAAGCTAATCAATTGTTCTAAAATGCTGCTCATAGGATTTTTATGAATTCGCTAAAAGACTGGTCGCAGTGAAATCTTACTGTTGTGAGTTAATTTAATCCGTTGTGTAGCCTGAAGTATACAATTCATCAATCACCCGATTCATTTCTGTCCAAAAACTGTTGAGGGCTGGTTTTGCTAAAGTATCCTCGATCGCTTTCATTACCCGCTCTAACTTTTTGACTTGAGCATCGGTTTCTCCCACCTTTTCCTTTTCAATTTTATCAGCGCTGAATTTGTCCTTGGCGATATATTTTTGAGACAGGACATTGCCAATGCGATTCGTGAATTTTTTGAATTGCTTGTCTGGTACATCTTTAGCCACGAATTTCTTCATCTCTAGTTTGAGGGCGCGGCCTACAAAGGTTTGCGCTTGGTTAGCCACATCCTCAATAATTTGTGTCTTGAAGGTTTCCTTCCGCACAGTACCCGTTTTCCCAGTAATTGCCGCTTTCCTCCGTTCCTGATAAGTTGGATTTTCTGGGATGCGATCGGCGGTAGCAGTGCCTTCGAGTCGGAAGCGCTCACTTCCCGTAGCAATGCTCAGTCGAGGATCATAGAGAACATCACTGCTAACAATTCCTTTGCGTTTTCGGGCTTTAAGCAAGTTATTTTGAAGTTTTCTGCCTTCCCGCGCCCCTTCCCCAAACAACGACCCCTCGGTTTTTAAGTTCCCTTTAGAATCGAACAAGTCTAAGGAATACATATCATAGTCAGGGCTGGAGGCCAAAAAGACGAGGTTCGGTTCCGTGGGATATACCGCTAGCGGTTCAACGGTCGCAATGGCAATCCGGATCGCCTCATCCAATTGGTTCGCCAGATAGGTCAGAAGGTGCTCTAGGTTGTCCCGCTTCAGGTCACCCTTGCCTTTTTTATCCTCTGCGCTACCACTGGTGCCCTCCGTACGGAACTCGTAGCCCCCGATCGCCATAAACGGATGGCTCGGCCCCAACGCCACGTCATAGCGTGAAAAAATGCCTTTCGGTTTGCTGCCGTCCTTGGGATCGGTTAACGGGCCTTTGAGGGCCTCGGCAGTGCTGGTAGTAGGTTGTTCCTCTGGGGCTTGCAAGCTGACTGCATCCGCGTCGCCCAAGTGGATATAGACATACTTGTTATAGGTTTTCAGCAGATTCACCATCGCACGGGTTTGGGGATGGGCCGTCACCCTTTCCTTAAATTGGGCATAGGGCAGACGGTCTTGGATACGGATGTTAGCCCTTTCATAATTCAGCGCAGCCTGTCTCGTTTCATAGTCCTGCTCTTTATAAGCTGCTAAGGCTCCGTCAAATCCATCTTTATCAGGGGCTGTTTTTGCCTTCCAATTAAAATCCCAAGTGAAGCCAAAGGACACCAAGCTAAACTGATCGAAACCATTTTTATTGGCGTGGGCTTTCACCAGTTCGTCAGATGTTCCACTCAGGCTACGGAAGCGATTCACCCCAACTACCAGGCCAATCCGTTCTTTAGCTTGGGTTTGATCATCAAAGCCTTGATTGTAGTATTTCTGTGCAATTTGTTGAGGACTGGGATCGCTGGGAATCGTGGTGATGTTGATCACGTAGCCAATACGATCGGTTGCAGCGCCTTTGTTTGCGACCAGAACGTTGTTGCTTTGCGGCGATCGGACTTCTCGATAGCCCATGCTGCTACCGATTTTTTCAATCTCATAACGGCTAAGAAAGTCTTGCTTAGAGCCACCGCTATTAAAATCAACAAGAATTTTCTTCAAAGCTTCCGCAGAGCCGGGGGGTGGGACGACTTTCAGTAAGTTAGCTTCCCAGTCAAAGGGAGCTTTCGTTTTCAGCTTTTTCAGCGATCCTGTCACATACCCATCAATCATCGTATGTAAGGCATCTAGCCAGGAATCTTTATATTGTTTCCAGAGACTGACGACAACACCTTTATAGTCAGCCGACCAAATTGTTTTAGAAATAGCCTGATTAATATATTTGGGATGGTTGAGGTAATACTGATGAATTTCGGGCTGATCAGCCGGTATGGCCGCAGGACTTTCACTAAGAGCAGCAGTTTCACCATCCGCATTCTCAAAAAATGCTAGGAATAATTCAGCTTTCTCTTTAATTTGGGTCTGGTTTGTCCGGAATTGTTTGACCTCCGCTTCTTCGCCAATTAGTTCTTGGACAGCGTCCTTAGCATCCTCTTGGGTTTTAATGACTTTCGTGGTTGGCTTAGCTTGAACGGTCGTCATTAGCGTTGCTACATTCAGGGTTACAGCTTTCAGGAGGTTGATTTCCCCCATCACTTCACCCAGCTTCGTCTTCAACGCTGTAGGCATCCCTTCAACAGTCTCTGGCTTTTTCAAAATTTCTAGCTTTTTCGCAAGTTTCGCAGAGAGGGCTTCCCCAAGACTTTCCTTACGCAACTCTTCCTCAACGGCTTGGTAAATTATTGGAAGTTTAGGAATCAGTTCCGTCAATTTGGTCAGATCATCCTCAAAGACTGTGTTAGCGGCTGAAACCTTTTCAGAGTAAGTGTGAGTATCCACAAATGCTCCAATTAAAGTATTAATTTGGTCAGGTGTTGTGTAACCCTCGATTTGCCCCCAACTGCTAAGGCTGACTCCCTCAAAATAGTCTCTTTTAACTTGAATGGTACTAGCAGCACTTTTATATTCATTTTCCAAAGCAGACCTACTATTTTTGTAGGAGTTTTCCAGCAACTTGTGCGTTAGAATTGTCCGGATTTTACTTCCCTTTTGTGTCACAAATTTTTTATATGCCTCAGTAGCGTAGGTGAGGCGATATCCTTGGGCAGGTGCTGCTCCTTCGATTAATGTCTTTACAGTACTAAAGTTAACTGGTTGCCGCTGAATGACTGTTGGGTAAGGGGATGACGCAATCTGGAAGTTGTTATTTATATTGCTATTTCGCTGCACCAGATGGTCATTTTGCTGCACCACATGGGTTAACTCATGGGCAATCAATTGCTTACCGCTCTGACTGCTGGGATGATAGGCTCCCCGTTGAAAGAAAATATCCTGCCCCGTTGTAAATGCCTTTGCTGCTAAAGATTGATTTAAGCGATCGGACTGGGCATCAGCATGTACCCGCACCCCACTAAAATCAGCCCCAAACGCCCGTTCCATAGGGACTCGCACCCCCTCTGCCAGCGGCTGACCACTACCACGGGACTGCGCGATCGTGGATTCTAAATTTGCTCCCTGGTTTTTCGTTCCAGAAGGTGCCGTTCCCCCGCCCTCCAAAACACTCTGGATAGAAGCACTGGAGTTAGTGGATTTTCGTTGGAGAATGTTTTTTTCTTCGTCCTCTTCCTCTGGAAAGGGTGAATTGCTTGGTTGCAATTGTCCCAAGGGCTGCTGCGGTGGGCGGAATTTTCTGGGTTGAGGTTGGGCAAAAGGTTGCTGAGGCAAGCGTTGTAGCGGAATTGCAGCAGATGGAGAGGGGTGGAGACTGGTCGCTTTTAGATGAACGGGATTCATCATGGGGGCTGACCACCTGGGTAATTGCTGCACCACCTGCTGGGCCACCCGATCGGCCTCCTGCTCATAGCGATCGCCGACAGCCCCAACTCGCAATTTAGGCTGAATCCAAGGGGGCACAGATTCCCTACCCGGAGCCTCGATCGCAAAATTACCAAACTCATGCAGAATCGGCGGCTGTACAGAAGATTCTGCCTCAACAGGCAGAATCTCACCTTGGGCCAAGTCACGGTGGCATTCGCGTGATCGAGAAGACAACAACCCCTTGTCTCCCTGGAGGGCTGGGGAACTGGCCGCAGATTCCTGCGATCCCTGCGATGTTGATTTCTGAATTCTGCCAGAACCCATGACCCTGCCTCCTAAAGGCGCACGATCGCGTTGAGTGGGAAATCTATATCCTGAAGTTAGCTACGATTATCGCTTGGTTTGATTGAGATCGAGATATTTTGAAGTAATGTGCGACTTTTCCCCATGGGTGTCAATATTTCCCCATGGGTCTCTAGAAAACGTCACGAAAGTTAAACTGTTCCAGAAGGCCAATTACGGCTCGACAGACTATCCTAGGCCCACCTTTTTCAGACTGTTTGCGCCCTAATTGACTGATTTCCTAAGAATTCCTCTGCCGTTCCCGTTTGCGAATCGCCGCGATCGCCTTATCCTTCGATCGTTGTTCCCAGCGCCACAACGTCACCATCAACGCCACTACGCCCGCCTGCAACGCCAAATTGGGCAATGCAGTGTCTACTTCACGCCCTGCCATAAACTGCGCCAGAAAAAAAATACCACCGACAAACCCCGACGCACCAAAGGCCACATAGATAAACTGCCGAAAACCGCGATAGGGAGCAGTGGCCTCTGCCCGTAAATAGGCGTACTTTTCAGGGTCAGATTGCCGTAGGGGTGGCGGTTGGGGGGTATCCGGACGTTGCGGTTCAGACATACTCAGACCGATTGTAGGAGTTCACTCAACAACATAGAACTATCTTAGAACTTCGGAACCCCTTGCCTACCCACTTCCCCCATTTCATGGCCCATCCGTGCCACCCTCTACTAACAACGATCGACCTCCCCAAACCATTGCAGCTCGATCGCTTTACATCAGATCATCCAACTCCGCATAATCCGGCAACGTTGTTTCAATTTGTTTGCCATTGCGTAGCACAATGCGATCGTGCTGATGACGAGACAGCAATTCACTAAAGTTCCGGGCTTTAAACAGAATTAAATCCGCCCCTAATCCGCCCCCAATCCGTCCCACCTGAGGCAACCCCATCAAATCCGCAGGCGTCATCGTCACGACATTGGGCCAGTCCCCATAGGGCCGATCGAGGTGGGCAATCCGCACCGCTTGATTAAACACCTCCAAGCCATCGTGATCCCCAAACCCATAGAACGGATCACGGCAATTATCACTGGCGATCGCCACCGGAACCCCTACTTTTTTCAATTCATGAATTCGCGTGACCCCTCGCCAATAGGGTGTGCGAGCTGCCTGCCGATCCTGGAGATACAGATTACACATCGGCAAACTGACAATGCCAATTCCTGCTTTTTTCACCAACGCGATCGTCTCTGCCGCTTGTTCCGACGGCTGTACTGCAAGGCTACAGCAATGGCCGCAAACCACTTTCCCCTTGTACTTATGTTTAATTGCCGCCGCTGCAATGTGGTGCAAACACCGAGATTCCGGATCACCATTCTCATCCACATGGAAATCCAGTAACAGCTTACGTTGTTTCGCCAATTGAAACGCACGATCGATTTGCTGTTCTAAATCCGGATTCGTATAAGCGACCCCGCCCAGAATTCCACCCATCTCCGCAACCAAATCTGCTAACTTTTCCCCCTTTGGCGTCAGATAATAATCTAACGAAACCAAGGAAACGGCTTGCAAAGTGATGCGATCGTGCCATTCCGTTTGCAATTGCCGAAACACTTCAAAACTAATTTTCCCCTGTTTATCGGCGGAATCAATATGGGTACGAATTGCCTGGGTTCCATGAGCATAACTACATTTCAATCCGAATTCCATCCGCCGATAAACATCCTGTTCATTCCAGCGTTGTTTAGAATCCTTCTGTACCGTTGTCAAAGCCCCTTCAAAGGTGCCGTTGGGGTTGGGTGCGCGGTTCCAAATATGACCTTTATCTAAATGGGTGTGCATATCCACAAAACAAGGCCACACCATGCCATTTTGCAGATCGATCGACGGTGCACTAAAACTGGTAAACGTTCCCGCCGCCGTAATCGTGCCAATTACCCCATCCTGAATTTCAATATCCACCGCCAGCAAATTGTCGATCGGGGGCTTGCGGGGTGTCCATTTGGATCCCCCCAGGATTAACGAAGCGGGGACATGGGCATTACGCAGCCAATAGTGATTAGAATCAAACAACATGGATGAAATCTGTCAAAAGGCTAGGGCTGGAATCCGTCAAAAGGCTAAAGAATTAAGCGCTCTCAAGAATTCAGAACACTGAATTAGCCCACTGACTCCGATGATCGCACGAAATGAGAGCTTTCCAGCAGGCTGCTATGGCGAAGCAGGTTAGGCCAACAGATTCAGTCTGAAAATTAATTCTCGTTATCCACAAATTATCTCCCCACAACCGACTCTAAATTTGTCGTGTCATAATTTAATCAAGCCAAAATGATTAATATTTGAAAAGGAGACAGGTAATGTTGCGGAAAGGCTTAAGAAAGCTGCACTCCTTCAGAATCCTCACGATCGCTACGTTGACACTCGTGTCCCTTGGGCAGGTATGGCCCTCTATTGCCATGGCCAAGCCTCAGCCGATCGACGAACGCCCCATCTCAAAACTCAAGGAATCTGAGAAATCCAGCGATGAATTTTGGGTTCCTGCGGCACGGGTAGACAACCAGAAACCTGCCAAGATTCAACTGGTCAATAAAACCCAGGAAACCTTGGAATACTTGATCACAACCCACACTAATTTCCGACGCTTAACCCCTGGCCAATCAGTCACCCTCAGCGACTTCCAGCCCCCTGTTTTTATCAACATTAACTCTTTGAAGGATAGTGGCAATGTAGAGTACAGCGTCACCGTTGATAAACAAAGCAATGTGGCAACTGTTGAAATTAAACCCACGATCGGGCAAGGCAACCGAACCCTCAATTTAGATAAAACCGGAGCCATTTATCTGTACTAAGACTGCCTTCAGACTACCGTATTCAGGCTGCTGCATTCAGGCTGCTGCATTCAGGCCGCCGCGCAATAGTCAGGCTACCTTAGCAGGAATTTCAGTCGGAATGTCATCCGATCGCCACCCGCTGTAAGTCCCGAAAGCCGTTAATAAATTCAATCACCTGTTCTAAACCCGCAGCCTGAAACTCGGGCAACACATTCGATTGGAACTCATCCATTTCCCGGAAAAACGGCACCGATCGTTTGCCAAACATTGGATTGCTATAGATAGTCAAGCGCTGTCCATCTGCATTCACCAATACCGTTTGGGTCGGAGATTGGAAAAAGGGCAATTTCTGCGCGGCTAGGGGAATCGCTTGCAGCAGGCGATCGCGATTGACTTGTTGGGTATTGTGGCTGAGCAACTTAATCATCATTTGGTATTGTTGTAACTGCTCATTACTTTGGTGAAACACCCGACTGGGAATCATTTTCAGTAGAGAAGTTAGATTCTGATGGGTCAATCGAGCATCTTCAAAGGGCAAGATCGCTGCATAGGCAATCAAAAATAGCTGCGTATCCTGGGTCAGTTCAAACCGTAAAACCGTGCGTCCCCGATGAATCGTAATATTGGGCGGCTGCATGGCCAACTTGGTTTGCCGCGTCAACTGCTGGTACGTCACAATCAGTGCACTGTAAGACTCTGGATCTAGCCGATTGTCGATCGTCACTTCCACCGTCGGCGGCACCCGATAGAAAAATTCATAGGCATCGTTGCTGCTAAATTGATAGGTTTTACTGCGATCGCCATTTTGACTTAAATCAATCCAACGGCAGTTAATATCATCCACCTTCGGGCCAAAGGGCAATGTGTCGTAGAGCTTTGCACCCGTCAGTTGGGCTCCCGTTAGATCTGCTCCGGCCCAATCGACACCGGATAGGTTAGCCCGAGTCAAATCTACATGGACCAGCGTTGTGTTCAGCAGTGTGGCATGGCTTAGATCTGCTCCCGTTAAATTTGCCCCACTGAGAATCGCTCCACTCAAATCCGCCCAGCGCAAATCTGCCCCACTTAAATCTGCCCAGCGCAGGTTAGCTCCTGTCAGATTGACCCCTTGCAAAACCGTCCGACTCAGATTTGCTTGCCGAAGCTCCGTTTGGCGCAAATTTGCCCCGCTGAGATTCGCCCCACTCAGGTCACAACTGTGCAAAATAGCCTGTTCAAGATTAGCTACCGTCAACACTGCCCGACGCAAATCGGCTCGACTCAAATTAGCCCGACTCAGGTTCGTACAGCGCAGCTTCGCATCCCGTAAATCCGCTGCTGACAGGTTGGCCCGTTGCAACTGCGCCCGACTCAAATCCGCCCGCTCCAGTTCCGACTTAATCAGATGGGCTTGAATCAAATTCGTTTCACTCAAGTCCGCGAGAGACAAGTTCGCCACATTCAAGCAAGCTTGTTGCAGGTTAGCCCGGTGCAGATTGGCTCCGTTCAACTTAGTCACGTTGAGCTTAGCGCGACTAAGATTCGTCTGACTCAAGTTGGCACTGGTGAGATTAACCACCGTAAGATTTGCAGCCCCAAGGTCAGCACCACTTAAATTGGCACCACTAAGATTGGCTTCATTAAGACTAATGGCACCAAAATCTCGCTTTCCGATCGCGTACTGCTCTAATAATTCCTCAGGACTCATTAGTGATCCCCTGACCCAGATGGCGCATGATGTGTGAATTAATTAGTGCTAGCGTTCCCCAGTCCATTACTGAACTCGCTAAATAAGCTTAGTCAAAGAAAACCCTAGAACGGAGTTTGTCCCCATGGGAAACTAGAAGGGAAACAAGAGTCCTAGCGGCTCCCTGTTGACCACCCCACTTGGAAGACCCAGACAACGGGATATGACTGAACTATCTAAGCGCACTGATGGGACTCGCAACTTGAATCCTACGGATTTCACCGATACAGATTTAAACAACACAGCTTTAGACAACACAGCTTTAGACAACACGACGGATAAGGCTGACAAGATAAGCACAGTTGGTATTGTGGGTTTAGGGCTAATCGGAGGATCATTAGGGCTAGATTTACGATCGCAGGGATACCGGGTCATTGGTGCCAGTCAACGGGCATCCACCTGCGAAACTGCAGAAGCTCGAGGCGTTGTCGATCGCGCGAGTCCTGATTTAGCCAGCCTTGCGGAAGCTGACGTTATCTTTCTATGCACCCCTCTTTCATCCCTAGAATCAACGACGCAACGCTTGATTCCGTATCTTAATGCAGAAACAATCCTGACAGATGTCGGTTCTGTTAAGACTCCGATTGTAGAGTCAATTCAAGTTTTGTGGAAGAACTTTGTGGGCGGACATCCCATGGCTGGTACCGCTGAAAGTGGAATTAACGCAGCCATCCCCAACCTATTTGCAGGCAATCCCTACGTTTTAACCCCAACCCCAGAAACCCCGACTAGGGCGATCGCAGTCGTGAGCACGATCGCTCAAGATCTGGGTGCCCTCCTGTATCGCGCTACGCCAGAAGCCCACGATCGGGCCGTCGCTTGGATTTCCCACAGTCCAGTGATGATCAGTGCCAGCTTGATTGCTGCTTGCCTAGAGGAGCCGGATACCGAGGTCCTTCAACTCGCGCAAAACCTAGCCAGCTCTGGCTTTCGGGACACCAGCCGCGTGGGGGGTGGCAATCCAGAGCTGGGCTTACTAATGGCGCAATTAAATCGATCGAACGTCCTACGATCGCTGCATGCGTATCGTCAACAGTTAGATCACGTAATCCAGCACATCCAACAGGAAAACTGGGAAACGCTAGAACTAATTTTGAGAAAAACGCAGGAAGAAAGACCCAAATTTCTACGGGAATCAACTTGACCTAAAAATCTGGGTATCGATCCACAATTTTACTGAGAAGCGTTAGCTAAACTTCCTGGAATAAACAGAGAATACTTTTAAACACTGCCGGGAGATACCCAAATTAATGGGGGAAACTATCCCCAAAAACAGGCTTAAATCATCAATACCATCACTTAAAGCAATACTCTCACCAATTAGCGCTAGAGGGTAGATTGCAACTCATCCAGCTTAGCCAGGACTTCTCGGCTATGCACAATTGGGTTTACACCTAGAAAGGTCGATCGCAGGATTCCCTCAGGATCCACGATAAAGGTATGCCGTGCAGAACGGATACCTAGCCAGGATCCATAGGCTTTGCTCACAGCACCCCCTTGGTCAGCTAACAGGGGAAACTTGAGGCCCTCAGAGTCACAAAACTCTGCATGGGAGTTCACCGAATCGGCACTGATACCCAAAATTTGCGTATTCCGCTGCCGATAGGCCGGTAAATCCTGCTGGAACTTGCGGGCTTCGATCGTGCAACCCGATGTGAAGTCCTGGGGATAGAAATAGGCCACGACCCATTGCCCGCGATAATCGGCCAAGCTCACTTCGCCTTCCCCCGTCGTTGCAGGCAGGGTAAAGTCGGGAGCCGGTTGATTAATTGGGGGCAACTTGCCGCCCATGGCTTGAGCGGGTTGCGCCAGGACAATCGCTCCCATCATCACCACGATTGTCAAAATAACGGTTAAACACCCGCGAATCCGCGATCGAGACACGATCAAATTTCTCCCAGTCATCTCAATGAGCTCTCTATTGAATAATCTCTTTACTTAACTTTACAAAGATTGCTTTATTCCAACTACCTCTCTTTCTCAAAATGAGGAATCTCAAAATCGGGAGCCTAGGAGTTAGGCCGCCCGTCCCGTCAGCCTGAATCCATTAAGGGTTGTTTCGAGAGGCAGAGCGATTAATTCATCTCTAGATTGTTTTATGATTATTTAGCTTTATATCCGACAGCCCAATTCATCCGGTAAAATTGGATCCTGTCAGTTTTCAGGAGAGTCCCAGCCTTGCCTACCCTTGGAGTCAACATTGATCACATTGCCACCCTGCGCCAAGCTCGCCGTACTGTTGAACCGGATCCTGTAGCGGCTGCCGTGTTCGCAGAATTAGCCGGGGCCGATGGCATTACGGTGCATTTACGGGAAGATCGTCGCCATATCCAAGATCGCGATGTGCGCTTGCTGCGCCAAACTGTGCGAACCCATTTGAATCTAGAAATGGCCGCAACCGATGAAATGGTGGCGATCGCCCTCGACATTAAACCCGACTACGTGACCTTGGTGCCGGAGCGCCGAGAAGAAGTCACCACGGAAGGGGGTCTTGATGTGGCTGGTCAACTGCCCCGCATGAAAGAGGTGGTTAGCAGCCTTCAGGGTGCGGGCATTCCGGTCAGCCTGTTTATTGATGCAGATGATGAACAAATCACAGCATCCGCCGCTAGTGGTGCTAAATTCATCGAATTGCACACTGGATGCTATGCCGAAGCCAAAACCGAGGCAGAGCGCGACCAGGAATTGCAGACCCTCTCTCAAGGGTGTGAATGGGCGATCGCTGCGGGGCTTCGGGTCAATGCAGGCCATGGACTGACCTATTGGAATGTTTATCCCGTCGCTTGTCTCCCAGGCATGGAAGAATTAAACATTGGGCATACCATCATCAGCCGGGCATCACTGGTTGGGATGGAACGGGCTGTAAGAGAGATGAAACTTGCGATTCAAGGAGATCTATAAAACCAATGACGACCTACTACTACGTTTTAGCAAGCAAAAAATTCATGTTTGAGGATGAACCGACCCACGAAATCATTCGGGAGCGGCATCGCAACTATCAAGAGAACGAAAAGGAAATTGACTTTTGGGTGATTGAGCAGCCCGCCTTCTTGCAAGCACCGGAATTTGCGGACATCAACGCCCAAGTCCCCAAACCCGCTGCCGCGATCGTCTCCACCAACAAGCAGTTCATCACTTGGCTGAAGCTGCGTTTAGAATATGTCATCACAGGCGAGTTTCAGCAGTCTGAGGCGATTCCCAATCCTCTAGCATCTTTGACATCGGTCTAGCCCAGCATCGGTCTAATCTGCATCGATCTAGTCTGGATCCTCAGCTAGAGTTGGGAAACGGAATCGGATACGACAAGCTCCGAATGCAACATTGGATGGAAACAGCATGAATGCGTGGCGCTGGCAAACTGGATTTTGGACGATCGTGACCACGATCGCGCCGTTGGCGATCGGGCTTCCGGGAAACACCCAAATCCCTGTCTGCGCCCCGCCCAATGCTGGGGAATATCTGCTGTTTGTGCTCAGTCGCACCTCGGACAGTCAAGCAATGGTGCGCAGCAAGTTACCTACAGATGTCCCCGTGAGTGTGTGCGATTACCAAGGTTCCCCCGTGACGCGACTGGGAGGCTATCAAACCGATGCTGCAGCAAATGCCTGGGCACAGTACCTCGGGCAAAGTACCGGGTTACAAACCGTTGTGGTGAAACCTAGTCGCATTCCAGCCGTCACTCCTTCCCCGGCTTCCACCCCTTCAGGAGTTCCTGGAAGTCCTACCGCAGCGATGCCCCAGTCCTCAGCCGCCAGTAATCCAACACCAATTAATCCAACGCCAATTAATCCAGCAGCCAATCCCGCAAGTAACGCGGCAAGCAACCCCATCGCCCCCGCCAGTCAACCAAAATCGACTCAATCGACGATCGCAACAACCTACAACCCACAAGCGATGGCAAGTGGCTACGCGGTGCTAGTGAACTATCAAAACCGTCCTGAGGTAGCGACCCAATTGCACCAAGGACTGAATAAAGACATTGGGCTAGTGGCCTATGGCCAAAAACCCTATTTATTAGCACTCCACACAACGGATTCAGTTGCCGCGAACTCTGTCATGCAGCTGTTGAGCGATCGGGGATATCTAACAATGGTCGTGGATGCCCGCCGCGTCGTTTTACTGAAGTCTGCCGTTAGTCTCAAGTGAGTCTTTCAGCACATCTAACTTAAACTCATCCAACTCAAGCAAGAATTCATCCACCTCAAGCAAGCCCGTCTGAAACGGGTAGAACAGTCTAGCCTAGCCCCCAACCCAAATTTGGCGCATCCAAGCTAACTGGCCATTTCCCCCCATTTCAGAGAGGAAGGAAATGGCGATGCCCATGACTGAGCCAACAATCACCTGGACGGGGGTATGACCTAGCAGCTCTTTCAAGCGAGTTTCAGTTAATTGGTGATCGCCTTGAAAAAGTTCATCAATCAGTTGGTTGAGGATTTTTGCCTGTTTGCCTGCGGCTTGACGCACACCCGCTGCATCGTACATCACGATGAAGGCAAACACCGTCGCGATCGCGAATTCTGCGCTGTCCCAGCCCTGGGTTAAACCAATTCCCGTTGCCAAGGAAGTGACCAAGGCGGAGTGGGAACTGGGCATACCACCCGTTTCCACCAAGACACGCACATTCAACTTGCCATGCATCGCAAATTCAATGATCAATTTGGTTGCTTGAGCCAGTAAGCAAGACGCAATCGCAATAACTAAAACGTGGTTGTCAAAGATAGCGCTCAGGGACTGCATAAAAATCGGGTTGGGAAATCGGGATCACAGAATTGAGAACACCTTACCGCAATTACGGCAGAGTCTCAATTTTTATCACCCTGAAAATCAGATCCACCTAAATTCTAGGGACAGTCATTTTAATTTTTGCGCGCAGTAATATAGTCCGCGATCGCAATCAGCGGGTCAGCAGCAGACCCAAAGCCGCTCAGTTCAGCCTTGGCTTTTGCCACGAGGTCTTCCGCTTGGCGGCGCGATTCCTCTAAGCCCCAGAGCTTGGGATAGGTCGTCTTGTCCGCTTGTAAATCTTTCCCAGCGGATTTACCCAACTCTTCAGTAGTCGCGGTAATGTCTAGGATATCATCCACAATTTGGAAGGCCAGACCAATGTTTTTGGCGTAGCGCAATAGTTTTTCCTGATCCGCGTCGGAGGCTCCGGCTAGGATGGCCCCACTCAGCACCGAGGCTTCCAACAGCGCCGACGTTTTGTTGTTGTGGATAAACGTCAGAGTTTCCAGCCCGATCGCGGCATTACCTTCCGATTGCAGATCGACAACCTGCCCATCGACTAAACGCGCAAAGGCCCGCCCCAACAGCATTACCACATCCAAGACCCGATCGGCAGGGACTCCTTGGGTTTCCTTGGCTACATACTCAAAGGCATAGGAGAGCAGCGCATCCCCAGCCAAAATCGCGATCGCCTCACCATAAACTTTATGGTTCGTCGGTTTGCCCCGGCGGAAGTCATCGTTATCCATAGAGGGCAAATCATCATGGATCAGGGACATGGTGTGCACCATTTCCAAAGCACAGGCTGTGGCCATCGCCATTTCGGTATTGCCGCCCATCAGTTCACAGGTGGCCAGACAGAGAATGGGCCGCAGGCGCTTGCCTCCCGCCATCAGGGAGTAGCGCATGGATTCATAAATCGTTTCAGGGTAGGCTAGGGCGATCGACTGGTCAAGGGCAGCTTCTACCAGCGCTTGTTTTTCAGCGAGATAGGTCTTGAGATTAAAACTTGACTTTTCACCAGCAACAACCATCGAACAGCCTCCATGAAACATTCTTAAACACAAAACTAAGAACCGAGGTTGAGCAACCTCATGCCTCAAACTTTTTGCGGTAACTCAAAATTGTATTGTGTAACAGCATCGCCACGGTCATTTGTCCCACGCCACCCGGGACAGGGGTAATGTAGCTGGCCACATTTTTGACCGCCTCAAAGTCCACATCCCCGACGAGCCGACCTTTGCCATCAGGGGTCGCAATGCGGTTGATCCCCACGTCAATCACGACGGCTCCCGGTTTGACCATATCCGCTGTCACCAGATTGGGCCGCCCCACCGCCGCCACCAGAATATCCGCCGATCGCGCCACCGCCGCCAAGTCATCAGTCCGGGAATGGGCGATCGTGACGGTTGCGTCGGCTTCTAACAGCATGAGCGCGAGGGGTTTCCCCACTAGAATACTGCGGCCAATCACGACCGCTTTTTTACCTTTAAGGGGAATATTATATTCCTTCAACAACTCCATCACCCCTGCCGGGGTGCAACTACGCAACCCGGGCTCTCCCCGCACTAAGCGACCCAAGTTATCGGGATGCAGTCCATCGGCGTCCTTTGCCGGATCGATCGTCAGCAAAAGCTGGACGTCATCTAAATGATCACCGGGTAGGGGCAACTGTACTAGAATGCCATCGACCCGATCGTCTTGGTTCAGCTCCCGGATGGCCTGTTCCAGTTCCGCTTGGGATGTTTCTGCAGGAAAGTGGCGTCCAAAGGAAACGATTCCCACACGGGCACAGGCTTTTTCCTTATTGCCTACATAAGCAGCACTGGCGGGATTATCACCTACCATGAGGACGGCTAATCCGGGGGGGCGTCCATGTTGGGCTTGCAAATCCTGAACCTGTGCAGTCATCTCAGCATACATTTTGGCTGAGAGGGCTTTTCCGTCGAGTAGTTGACCAGTTGTCATGAAGATGTATGAAGTAGTGCTGGCTGCCAAGAGCCACAAAAGGATGAGATAGACTTTTCCTAGTTTCTCAGATTCAGTCTCCTAGATTTGCGGCATCTGCATGAAAATTTAGTCTTTTGTTGCAAACGATTCTTTCCAACCCTTGCTATCTACATCTTGGATTTCTATTTTTGTGATCTCTATATTGTGTAAGTTCTATGGTGTTGCGATCGTTCCGTTGGGGGCTGGCGTGGAGTTTGCCCCTAATCCTGCTGGGCTGTCAATCTTTCCCTACGACACCGATCAACCAAATTTCACCCGTTCGAGGCACAGATCCCAAGGCAGAAACTGAATCAATCAAGATTTCTGGGCAGGTCATTTCCATCGCCCCCATGCTAGGTCAGGTCGCCTATGAGGTGCAGGACGCAACCGGTCAAGTTTGGGTCTTAAGCCGGAAACTGCCACCCCCCCAGCAAAATTCTGTGGTCACGGTGATGGGCAAGGTTAAATCAACCTCGATCGTGATTAATGGGGAGGAGTTAGGAGAAATTTACCTAGAAGACGTCAGTCAACAATAGATTTCAATCAATACCTCCATTCAATTTCTCTATCGTCTTCCGACTGTCTTTCATATTGTCTTAGGTGAACCAAGATGCAAGATTTAAGGATTCAGGTCGCGATCGCGATTCTCCACCAAGACGATCGCTACTTGCTGCAACTGCGCGATAACAAGCCGGAAATTGTCTATCCAGCCTATTGGGGTTTATTTGGAGGCCATGTGGAACCAGGGGAACATCCCGATGATGCCGTGGGTCGGGAATTGCTGGAGGAAATTGGCTATGAGGCGATCGAACTGCAAAAGTTTGGTTGCTACGCTGATGACAAGGTGATTCGTCATATCTACCAAGCCTCGCTCACGGTAGGGCTGGATCAGTTACAACTGAACGAAGGTTGGGACATGGGATTAGCCACTGTTACAGAAATCCAGGCGGGGGAAAAGTTTTCACCGATCGCCAACCAAATTCGACCGATCGGGCCAACCCACCAACAAGCCTTACTCGATTTCATCGCCCAGCAGACTTCAGCTATGGGAAATTGATGCGTACCGATCGAGGGCAGCGTGAAGGATTGCCTGAATCGCAGAGGGTTGTTCAAGGTGGATATTGTGGCCAGCCTGGGGCACGATCGTGCATGTTGCATTGGGCAACTGTTGGGCCATGGCCTGCTGAATCGCAATAAACTTGTGATCCCATTCCCCCGCAATTAACTGAATCGGCTGGGTCAGTTGCGGCAGATGGGGCCAAAGATTAGGCTGAGCCCCCAACCCCATTGAGATGAGAGATTTGGCCAATCCCTGGGGATGATTCTGCTGGCGTTTTTGGTAAATCTCTGGAAATTTGGGATGCTGCTGGAGGGATTGAAATAACGGTTGTTGATACCAACGATCGAGAAATTGAGGAAAATCTTGCTGTAATTCTGCCGCCAACGCCGAATCCCGAGCTTTTCGTTCCTGCCGTTCTACTTCGCTCGCCAGCCCTGGAGAGGCCGATTCGAGAAAGACTTGGGAAACTCGATCGGGAAAGTAACAGGCTAGATACAAGGCCAAACGTCCCCCCATCGAGTACCCGTAGAGAGCCGTTTGATGGATTGCTGAACGATCCAAAACAGCAATCACTTGAGTCGCAGTTTTCTCCATAGAATAAGCATTACTTGGCCAATCAAAACTCTGACCATGGCCCGGTAGATCCATGCAAATACAATGGAATTGCTGCGAACAATCTTTAACAATTACAGAAAAATCGTCTCCTCGACCCAAGAAACCATGGAGAAAACACAATGCTGGGAATTCTGGAGATCCATCGGTTTGATAATGCAGCATGTTACTGGATTAACGCACTGGATCAGCTTACTTAATCAAAACGACAATTCCTGTCGATCGCTTGCGAATTGCAGCGATATACCAGGCAACGAATCCCCCGACGATCGGCCAACGCCACAGCTTGCGTAACCTAGCATTCTTCGGTGGTGCATAGAGTCGTCCAAAGTCGCTGGCATGGGGATACACCCGACTGGCCCGAAACCCTACCTGTTTGGCCGCCCGAATGATCGTACCAGGAGGCATATCGCGCTCAGTCACGCCAAATTGAGCCATGGCTTGGATAGATTCTGGACTTTTGGAATGACCTGCCCCTGGTTCGGACGTAATACAAATCCCCCCCGGTTTGAGAGCCCGGTACACGCTGCGTAGGGCTTCTACTTCATCGATCGCGTGATGTAAAGCATCAAAAAAGACTGCACAATCAAATTCACTTTGAAAGGCCATCGATTCATAGTCGCAGGTGACAAATGCAACGTTGTCTAAACCAACGTTTTGGCGATTCATTTCTGCGTATTGAATCATATCAGGCGCGATGTCTTGGCCGACGACGGTATAGCCCCGTTTCGCAAAGAAGCAACTCGTCCAACCCGTACCACAGCCGAGATCCAGCAACCGAGCCGGGGGAGCGGGCAGCAAATTCATCACCGCCCCAATTTCCATTAAATATTGCCCACAGGCTCCATCGGTAAAGGGTTTATGCAAAGCATGGTAAATTCCTGCTTCACCGATATTTTTGAGATAGTCGATTTCACCCTGTTTTGGCATCTGACTCAGCCTCTTTGCGACCTGCCAACAAATGCTTTACCCCAGCCAGCTACCAACTAGCTAGCAGTTGCGAAAGTTGTTTCAACACATCTATTACTGAAACTAAACTCACTTTCTAAACCGACTCACTGGCTAAATCAACTCACTGTCTAAACCGACTAACTGTTCAAAGACATCATTATCTTTTAATCCCTTTAACAGCAGTGGCTCTTCCTTGGCCCACTCACGCATGTTTTCGTTCCCCGCGATCGCTTTTTTCAAGGTTTGCAACGCTTGATCCGTATCTCCTTTTTGGCTGTAACAAATTGCTATGTCATAGAGAAAGTCGGGATTGTCAGGGTATTCCTGTAAACCCTCTTCATAAATCGCGATCGCCTCATCATAGAGCTCTAGCCGTTGTTTAGTTTGAGCTCTGATGTTATACCCCAACTCCGGGAATCCACCCTCCTTCGAATTTTCCATCTCGTCAGCGTAGATCGCCTCTGCCTCTTCAGTGCGCCCCAGAGTTTCTAAAAGATAGGTCTGATCCATCAATAAAAGAGGGATTGGATCCTGCTCCATCCCTTCCTTATAGACTTCTAGCGCTTCATCGTAGCGTTTTAGTTTTTCTAAGAGCTGACCTCGGCTGTGGTAAACCATGTAAAACGCACCATAGCTGTCCACCCGATTCAGATCTGAGAGCGCCTCTTCGTAACGTTCTAGGCTTTCTAGGGCAAAACTGCGGGCTGTCAGGTTCATGGTATTGGGAGCCATGTCCACCGCCTGGTTCAGAAATTCCAAGGCTTCTTCGTAGCGCTTTTGGCGATTCAGAAACGTGCCGAAATTAAAATAACAGCCGGGATGATCGTCTAAAACTTGCACTACATGGCGATGGGTGGCTTCAGCTTCATCAATTTGCCCAGCTTCTTCTTGCACCGCAGCTTTATAGAAATATCCGTCAAAGTTTTCCGGTTCAAGCTTAATGACTTTGTTAAAGGCCGCGATCGCCCGATCCCAGTCTTCAATCTCCATACAAGTGCGCCCCAACTTAGTCCAAGCCTCGACACAGTTAGACTTGGCTTTGATCGCTTTTTCGTAGGCCGCGATCGCTTGTTTATACTGCTTCCACTCCAGCGCAGTATCGCCTTTTTTGAGCCACCCTAAATGCTGGTCTTTGCTTGCCATATCGCTTAATCAATACTGAATCAACACAGTTTCTGGACAAAGCTTTTTAACGCTCCGTTTTCATGCTTGGTTTTCACGCTTGGTTTTAATGCTCTGTCCTGAGGTTTTCTAGTCTATCCAGTCTTAACCCCGATACCCATGACTTCCCCACAAAACTTAGGCTTTTGGTACAACGGCACAATGCAGTCGGGTACGACGATCGAACTCTCCATTACGGATCCGGGATTGCTCTACGGAGCCACTGTATTTACGACCCTAAGGGTTTATCAACAATCTCTCGATCATCCCTTAACGCACTGGATAGAACACTGCGATCGACTGCGTCAAAATCTCCAAACCTTTGGATGGATCATGCCGGAGTGGTCGCAAGTCCGCCAAGGGGCTGAATTGCTGAGTCAACACTACCCCGTCCTACGAATCACGGTCTTTCCGGATGGCCGCGAGTGGATTACCGGACGCCCCTTACCTGCCGACCTCGCCCAACGACAGCAACAGGGAATTACCGCCTGGGTGGCCGACCCGGATTGGGCGCGATCGCTCCCAGCGCAGAAAACTGGCAATTACCTCGTCCCTTGGCTCGCGTTACAAACGGCCCAAACCCACCAAGCCCAAGAAGCCATTTTGACCTCTCCCCAAGGCCATTGGTTAGAAACGAGTACGGGCAACCTCTGGGGCTATACAGAGGGCACTTGGTACACCCCGCCTCTAACAAGCGGCATCCTACCGGGTATTCAGCGGCAAGCCCTCTTGCAATTCTGTCAGGCTCAGGGACTGTCAACAGCCCAGATACCGTGGACTCCCAACTTAATTCAGCGGTTTCACGTAATTGCCTATTCCAATTCTGTAGTAGAGCTTGTGCCCATAAGTAGGGTTTTACTGGGAGACCGTAGGTTATCTTTTGCCCCAGAGCACGCCGCATTACAGGCACTTCACAGCTATTTTCTTTAACCAACTCCATAACCTATGAAATCAAGCCGCAGAAGTCTGCGCCAGCAACGCCTTCAACGGCGGGCGCAGGGAGGATTTGTGGTTGCATTATTCAGCCTGATGGCAGCGTTTTTGCTGCTTCGAGCCTTGGTTCTGGGAATGCCGTCTAGTGAGGGAAATCCGCGCTTGCAAACCCAGCAACTTCAACCCATCAACCAATCAACCCCTCCCACCCGAGAAATTTAATTCCCATCCCGATTTTTTAAGGAGATGATGGACTATGGGAGTAGCCGCATTGTGCAGGATTGGATGGAGAGTTCACAGTTAAGAACCCACATCAGATTCCACAGTGCGGCATTCCACACCCGATCGCATTCTGAGAAGGGATCCCAAGTTTCTGAGGATACGTTAAGATTAATTAACAATAAGAAGCAAACTAGGGATCGACCCATCACATCCTTTAGGAGGGATAACCCCGGTGAATAAACGGTGGAGAAATGCAGGACTCTACGCGCTCTTGGCGATCGTCGTCATCGCACTGGCGACGGCGTTTATTGATCGCCAGCCGCCTGCAAAGGAAAACTGGAAATATAGTGAGTTTATTCAGCAAGTTGAAGCGAAACAGGTTGAAAAAGCCAGCCTGAGTGGCGATCGCACCCGTGCAGTGGTGACGCGCAAAGATGGGGAGAAATTTATCGTCAACCTCCTCCCGGGTGACACGAAGCTGATCGATACCCTCACCAAGAATGATGTGGATATCTCTGTCCTGCCTCAACAGGATGAAGGCTTCTGGCTGCGGGCATTGAGTAGCCTGTTCTTCCCCATTCTGCTGTTGGTCGGTCTGTTTTTCCTGTTACGTCGTGCCCAGAATGGCCCTGGCAGCCAAGCTATGAACTTTGGCAAGTCCAAGGCTCGGGTGCAGATGGAACCCCAGACCCAAGTCACCTTTGGCGACGTCGCTGGGATTGACCAAGCCAAGCTGGAATTGGCGGAAGTGGTGGATTTCTTGAAGAACGCCGATCGCTTTACCGCCGTGGGCGCAAAAATTCCTAAGGGTGTGCTGTTAGTGGGGCCTCCTGGAACGGGTAAAACGCTCCTAGCTAAGGCAGTCGCTGGGGAAGCAGGTGTACCGTTCTTCTCCATCTCCGGTTCGGAATTTGTGGAAATGTTCGTTGGGGTGGGTGCATCCCGCGTCCGCGACCTGTTTGAACAAGCCAAGACCAATGCTCCTTGTATCGTCTTCATCGATGAAATTGATGCGGTGGGCCGTCAACGGGGTGCAGGTCTCGGCGGCGGTAACGACGAGCGGGAACAAACCCTGAACCAATTGCTGACCGAAATGGATGGCTTTGAAGGCAATACGGGCATCATCATCATCGCAGCGACCAACCGTCCCGATGTGCTAGATGCGGCTCTATTACGGCCCGGTCGTTTCGATCGCCAAGTGGTCGTCGATCGGCCCGACTATGCCGGTCGCTTTGAAGTCCTAAAAGTCCATGCCCGTGGCAAAACCTTGGGTAAAGATGTGGACCTGGAGAAAATCGCCCGGCGGACACCGGGTTTCACCGGGGCTGACCTGTCCAACCTGCTCAACGAAGCGGCAATCTTGGCGGCTCGGCGTAACCTGACCGAAATTTCCATGGATGAAGTCAATGACGCGATCGATCGTGTCCTGGCTGGCCCCGAGAAGAAAGATCGGGTTATGAGCGAGAAGCGCAAGGAATTGGTGGCCTACCACGAAGCCGGTCACGCGATCGTCGGTGCCTTGATGCCGGACTATGATCCTGTGCAAAAAATCAGCATCATTCCTCGCGGTCGGGCCGGTGGCTTGACCTGGTTCACCCCCAGCGAAGAGCGGATGGACTCTGGTCTGTACTCCCGTTCTTACCTGCAAAACCAAATGGCCGTTGCCCTAGGGGGTCGGGTCGCGGAAGAAATCATCTTCGGCGATGAAGAAGTCACCACAGGCGCATCCAATGACCTGCAACAGGTAGCGCGGGTTGCCCGTCAGATGGTAATGCGATTTGGGATGAGCGATCGCCTAGGCCCTGTGGCCCTGGGTCGTTCCTCCGGTGGCATGTTCCTCGGTCGGGATATCATGTCTGAGCGAGACTTCTCGGAAGAAACGGCAGCTACGGTCGATGACGAAGTACGCAACTTGGTGGATCAAGCCTATCGCCGTTGTAAGCAAGTTCTGACCGAAAACCGTCACGTTCTGGACAAGTTAGCACAGATGCTGGTTGAGAAAGAAACGGTAGATGCGGAGGAACTGCAAGAGTTGCTGGCAACAAATGATGTTAAAATGGCAACCTTTGCCTAGTTGTTCTGACTAGTGCGTTTGAGTAGTAGTGCGTTTAAGTCAATGCGTCTGACTGAATTCGTTTCACTGAATTCGTTAAAGTAATCTGTCGCTTGAGCGCAACTGTTTCGACGATTGATGATCGGACAGGTTTAAGGAATGACCTGAGTCTAACCAAGCACTAACCAATCCTAATCAATCATTAAAGTCACCCATTGAATCGGCTCTACTTCAATCAGTAGAGCTTTTTTATTGACTAATTAATTGACTAATTAATTGATCGATTGATTGACTGATTGACTGGCGCTAAACAAAACATTCCCTTGCAGACAGGGTCGGGGGAGTGGAGTCCCCTGACCTAGGCAACGCACAGGCAGATAGGTTAGCTCCAGCCTATTGAGGATTGGCTCTAACATGCTTCCAAGCCTTGCATCTGGCGTTTTATTTGAATGTTGCAGAGATGCTTTTTCACCGTGTCGATCGTAATGTGCAGCCGCTCAGCAATTTCCTTACGGGAAAGATTAGCCCGCCGTAGCTGCCAAACTTCCGCTTCCCGAGGCGTTAATCCATAGCGTTGGGCCTCGGAGAACGCAAGGCTTTGCCAGGATTGTTGTTGATCCTCTAAGCGCACTAAAAAGCAAGGATCAGCGATCGTATCTAGCTGTAACCACTGCACCCGTAGGCGATAACGGTGGTGATTAGCGGTTGTAATTTCCGACTCCAGCACTAAGGGCTGATGCTCAAACCATGCCCGACTTTCCCGCAGGGATTCACACAGCGATCGCACCTCCTTGGGAATTTCACCCATTTGGTTGGTGAGCGTCTGGCAAATTCGTTGAGCCGGGAGATTTGCATAAACTAAGTCGCCTTGGGGCTGCACGATCAAAATTCCATCCACCAATCCTTCCAAAACAGACATGAGAAACAGACTGGAGGTTTGTAATACACCTGATTTCATAGTTTTGATGGGGGCTTAAATCATCAACAGAACAGTGTTCAGTCATCTATCAGTAGATTCACGCAACTACGCTTTATGCACCCGCTCGCTATTGACCTGATTGGGGGATGATGAACCCCATAGTTGTTTCTATCTTTGAGTTGCTACCTTTAGTTGCTACCTTGGCAAGTTTTCCGATTCCGCAGGGGCACAAGATTCCATGGGCCTGCTGTCAAATTCTCAATTTGTGGGCATAATCCTGAAGAAACGCCGATCGCACTTGTAGTGGTTATTACGGATCAATTTATCGCTGGTTAATATTTATGCAGATTGCTTATCTGACGCAGGGCAAACTCTTTCTAACCACGCACAATGCCCAGCCTAAGGAAATAGAAAGCGAATTTGGCCAAACGGTGCAGGTGAGAAGCCTACAAATGCAGCGCCAAAAAGCTTGGAAAAATCGCGGCATTATGGAAATGATGATGCCTCCAGCGGCGGTGGCTCAGATGAAAAATCAACCGGAGGCCACGATCCCGATCGCGATTACCAGTTTGTGCCGTGGGCAGGAGCAAACCCTTCTATATGCCCTGGAAGCAGGGGATGTGGGCGGGATTTTCAAGTTCGATCCCAGCTGCGATCGGGAACTCCGCCTGTTCCACAATGCCGATTTTCGCGTGGGGCATCTGGATTATCAGCCAGAACTGGGTCTGATTGCCTGCACAACGACCTATCCGACGGGAATTTCCAATCTTGCCACCATGGCCATTGATGGCAATCGCCCCCGCGACATCACCGAAGGCGATTCTCTTGATCTGGCTCCCCGCTGGATTCCTGGAGTCGGTAAAGCCCTAGTCTATCAGTCCGCAGGTTTGGGGCGCACGGCAGATGGCTATGTGGGCGATCGGGCTCCCTTCACGATCGAAAAGCTAGATTTTAACCAAGGGGATATTACAACCCTCGCAGCCGATCCTAAGGCTGATTTACTCTCTCCACAAATTGCGGCCAACGGCCTGCTTTACTACATCCGCCGTCCCTACAAAGCTCGCCACAGTGGCTTCAATCCCCTCAAACTGTTGCAAGACATTCTCTTGATCCCCGTGCGCTTGCTGCATGCCATTTTTCAGTGGCTCAACTTTTTCACGCAAATGTATACAGGTAAACCCTTGATGCGAGCAGGCACCAACCAAAAGGTGGAACCCAAAATGCTCAAGGCTTGGGGAGAATGGATCACCCCTGAGCAGTTGAAGAACAAAAACTTCGGCGACGCCGATGCACCATCCCTCGTACCGCGCACATGGCAACTGATCCGGCAACCGCAACAGGGTGTAGGCAATCCAGAAATCATTGCCGAAGGGGTTCTGGCCTATGATTTAGCCCAGGATGGCACGATCGTTTACACCAACGGCAGTGCTATCTACGCCATCTCCCCTGAGGGAGCACGATCGCGTTTACTGGTTGGCAGTTTGATCGAATCGGTCACGGCCCTTAGCCAATCCCCCCATTAAGGAACTGGAGATCCCCTGCCCACTCTCACCCGCTTCCATGCCTGAAGCCTCAAACCTTAAGCCTGCAAGCCTAAGCGCTGCCGTACCTGATCCAGCAAACCTTCCATGGATAAGCTCGGCGATGTCACTTGAACATTCGGCATAGCCGCAAATGATCCCCGCCGCCGTCCTGACTTCGTGTGATAGTCAATCAACAAAATAGACAAATGGGGATTGACCTGATTGACCTGATGTAAGCCCAGTTTAATGGTTTCCGCCGAAACCCCTTCATGCCAGTACACCAAGAGTTGATGAACCAATTGAGTCTGAAGCCGATGCAAAAGGCTAGGTTGATCGGAGACTATCCCTCCCCGCAGCCCTGCCGTTTGGATGTAGTGCATTAAAGCATTTAACCAGTCCATGCCTTGGATTAATAGTTTGCTGTCATGGCCAAGCCGTGGGCTAAAAATTGCACCATCCACTGCCAAAATAAATGGTTGTCTGGCTCCAGACTTGACAGCGACTTCAATCACTTGCACCAGCGATCGCGCCATTTGGGGCGCAAGAGGCCACCGTTTTGGGTTCATTAAACAGGGAAAAAT
Organism: Alkalinema sp. CACIAM 70d; assembly: GCA_002148405.1. Classification (GTDB taxonomy): domain Bacteria; phylum Cyanobacteriota; class Cyanobacteriia; order Leptolyngbyales; family Leptolyngbyaceae; genus Alkalinema. The sequence goes on from MUGG01000133.1 coordinate 49,355, forward strand.
GGTTAATTCTTTGACTTGGGTCGCTGCCTGGGCGATCGCCTTATCTAACACCACGATCGGTAAAGAGGCTAAGCAGGTTTGCGATCGTAATTGATTGAGGTAGGATAGCGGATCCGAAACTTTGCCACTGAGCAAAACCCCCTTAGGTTGCCAGACCCGAGCCAAAAGTTCCGCTTGGTCTAAATCTGCTGCTTCAATGACACGATAGTTTTGGCTATGAAGCAGATGACTCCACTCCATTTCGTCCCCCTCTAGCTCTGACGTAAGACAGAGAATAGACTGAATCGTTTGCAGCTGACTGGCTTGGGGATCCATGCCTTCTACAGAAGTTTGCGTCAACTGATCCAGCATATGGGCTAAAAGTCGATGCCGAATAGGCAGCCCCAAAAAGCCATCTGCTTGATTACAGTAAGCTTGGTGTTGTTCCGCAGAACTGGCCATCACAATCACTGGAATTTGGCAGGTTTTGGGATCTGATTTGAGCAAGGTTAATACATCCCACCCGGACAGCATCGGCAAAAAGGGATTGAGCAAAATAGCACAGGGTTGCAGTTGGCGAGCTTTTTCTAGGGCTTCCGTGCCCGATCGCGCCACAATTACTCGATAATTCAGCGCCATCAGTTGGTCACTGACATCCTCCAAACTCCGCACACTAACTTCGACTACTAACACTAACCGATTGCCCACCGGACTCATCTCCGAGGGCGGATCCTCGCTCGTCACTACAGACTTGAAGACAGGGGGTGTTGGGGGCAGCAGCAACGTAAATTGACTCCCTTTATTTTCCCGAGAAATAAAAGTGACATCTCCCCCATGGAGTCGAGCCAGCCGTTGGGTCAGCACCAGTCCTAAACCCGTTCCTTCAAATTGTCGAGTTAATGGACTCTCTAATTGTTGAAATTTCTGAAAAATGAGATGTTGCTTATCTGCGGGAATCCCAATCCCCGTATCCCAAACAGTAAAGGCAATCCATCCTTCCCAATTCGCGACTCGGATGCCAACTTTGCCTTCAGGCTCGGTAAATTTCAGAGCATTGGACAAGAGATGTACCAACATTTGCTTGAGGCGATTGGGATCGGCCACGACCGTTTCTAAACCCGGTTGCACGTCTAGGGCCAATTCAGAACTCTGCGACGAGTCCAAGGCGGGATGTCCATCCTGCTGACTGTCTTGGCTTTGCAGGCTGGAAGCGGAGGGATCATCCGGCGGCCAACGCATTTGTTGAGCTTGATCGAAGGCAATTTGGCAAATCTCGGCAATGCGAATCGTCTGCCAGCTCAGTTCAATCTGTCCCGCTTCCATCCGCGTCAAATCAAGAATATCGTTGACCAAATGCATCAAGTGTTTACCACTTCGATGAATCAATTGGACATACCGCCGTTGCCGATCGTTCAGCGATCCCACGGACTCTTCTTTCATCAAGCCAGATAACCCCAAGACTGCGGTCAGCGGCGTACGTAATTCATGGCTCATGCAGGCCAAAAAGTCATCCTTCAGCCGATTTAGCTGAATTAAATCAGCGTTCTTAGCCGCTAATTCCCGAGCTAGTTGATGCTGTTCCGTAACGTCCTGTACCCAAATTAATTCCCAATCTTCGATCGCAGCCATTGCCCCACCTTCTGCCTGACGCTCAAGGGTTGCAATTTGCGCGGCCATTTGAGTCGGCTGTTGCGTCGGCTGACCTATTTTTTGCGTCGGCTCCAAAGACAGCTCATGGCTCAATGTTGTCGTGCCTTGCGATCGTGGCCTGCCTGCGCCCCGCCCTGGGTTGGGCTCTCGTACAGCAGGGGTCGCCGCTAACAGGGTGGACTTCAAAGAGACATGGGTAAATTGCAAAATAATTTCTTGACCCGTTCGCAATCCGCAGCGACAGAGATAGCTGGGGCAATCGTCCCCAGACGGTAAACACTCCAAGATCGAGAGGGGCGTGGGGGCCGTCGCGACTGGAGAATCAGCCCCCCTGGAATCCCCATCCGAGGCCAGCGTTTCACGATGAAACAAGCGATTGACCCACTGCAGCAATGCCATGGGATCTTCTAGGTCTTCTACCAATTTTTGCCAATGGAGATTGGAATGCCAGCGTCCCAATTGACGACTATTTAACAGGGCTGGTAAAGGCAGATAGTTCAGTAACTCCAGAAAACAAGGCATTTGCTCCAAAACAAAGGGCCGCAGCCCTTGAGGATCGATCTCCTCCCACAAAGGCTTCAAATCCGCCAAGGACTGCTCCCCATCTAGAGAACGATCGAGTAATTTTGGCAGCAGTTGATGGAGAAACAGCACCCCACTAACTTGAGACTGGGCATCGACCACCAGTACCCGATCGCTATGCCATTGCTGACATTGCAGAAGCGCCAGCCTTAGGGAGAGTGTGGCGGAACAGAAGACTCCCGGTGCAGGAGTCATCCAAAATTGTGGCGGCGGCGCTTCATTCAACATATAGTCCTAGCACAGGTATGATGCGAGCAATGAACATATAACGATGATCCGAGGCACACGCTGCAATCGCGGACTGCAAGCACAGCCCTCTCCTACAGAGACTCAGATGAGTCAACCGATCCAAGAAATCACGATTTATTCAACTCGACTGAAAACACTGTGAATTCCAGGAAACTATCAATCGACTCTATCCGTGCCAAAAAACATCTGTACCAGGAAACCATGAATTCCCCTGCATTCCAGAAGACCCCTAACCGTTGCGACACTAGGATAGAATTCAAGCCCCTGCCCCAATTATGACCCTGGATTTATCGAAAAGGGTTGTCCCGTTATAATGAATTCATGCTTACAATCTTAAGAAAAGCTTAAGCCAGCGAGTTTTTCAGTCATTCTCTTCCTGCAAATCCTCTGAGCTACCTAGCTTAGGTTGCATACTGCCAATACTTCAAACCACTAAGAGCAGGGGACTTGCTGTAAACCTTCGTAGGAGATCCAGCCCCTCGATTGATCCTAATTTGCCAACTCCCCATTTAAATATCTTTTTTAATTCCCATTGTGATTTCTTTTACAGCTAAACCCTCTACTTCACCCACGTTGCTCATTTGTCTTTTCGGAGCGACTCAAGCGGTGATCGATGCCGCTAAAGCAGTTTTGGATCCTGAGCGATACAGCGTGATCACCCCGACCTCCCAGTCGGAATTTTTCCATGTCATTGAAGCAGAACGCCAGCAAATTGATTGCTTAGTACTGCATACGGGGCCCTCTTTGGCCAATCTGGTTAGTTGGCTCCATGACCATGCTACGTTGCTCCCTGCCGTCATCTTGCAGCCTGCAAATGATACCGATCCGTCTACTCAGCAGGCCCTATTACCTGGATCTCTCGATTTTGAGCGGATATTTTTCTATCACAGTGCGGAAATTTATTTATCCGAAAGCCATTTGGACTACCTAGGCGATGAAATTAATCGGGCGATCGCCGAGTTTTTGACACTGTCACCTGTCTGTCGTTTGCCAGTTACCCCCGCTGCTGAGCCCGATTTGACCACAGATCTGACCACTCAAAATTTTTTAATGCTGCAACAGCGACGATTGACAGACAAGCTGAAAGAGCGCTTGGGCTATCTGGGGGTGTATTACAAACGGAGTCCTCGCAATTTCCTCCGCAATCTCACCGCCAATGAACAACATAACTTTTTACAAGAATTGAAGAAAAGTTATCGAGAAATTATCATTGGCTATTTTGCAGAGGGTGCTTCGTTGAATCAAAAGATTGATGCGTATGTAGATGTGGCGTTTCTTGCAGACATTCCAGTGTCAAAAGTTGTAGAAATCCATATGGAAATCATGGATGAATTTGCGAAGCAGTTAAAATTAGAAGGAAGAAGTGAGGAAGTTGTCCTAGACTACCGCTTAACACTGATTGATACCCTGGCCCATCTCTGTGAAATGTATCGTCGTTCTATCCCCAGAGAATCATCCGACTCATAGATTCAGTCTCACAGATTTAGCCGTATAACCCATAAGAGATAGTTCAAGCTACACTTGCAGCATACAAGCGATACTTATCATAGAAAAGACAGATTCATCGCTGACTAACTTGAATTGCAAGCTGAATTTCACTGCAATTAGTCAGTTCTGTGATCTTTTAGCAAAACTTTAGTTAGACTGTAAGCCTCAAATCAGCTATTTTGTGCGATCGCTATCCGAGCAATTCTGTAAATTATCTGTGAATCGGCATGATTTTGTAAATCAGACCATAGCATAACTATTGTTCTAAGTCACTGATTCAGACTCATTCGTCAGCCACCCCTTTCATATCATCTATCGGTTTGTCTATCAGTGTTATGCCTGATCCCCACTGAGGTGATCTGTTATGCAATGGATACTCATCGTTGATCAAGCTGGTTCAACAACTTCAACTTCAGCGTTTTTCTAGTCATTCCAATCGACGTCTGCGCTGTACTCCATGGTGATATGTCCTAGTGGGAAGTCCTATGCAAGCAACTCGAAAAACTTATGTTCTCAAGCTTTACGTCGCTGGAAATACGCCGAACTCCATTCGTGCGCTGAAAACCCTTAACAACATCCTGGAAGAAGAATTTCAAGGCGTCTATGCCCTCAAAGTCATCGATGTTCTTAAAAATCCTCAATTAGCAGAAGAGGATAAAATTCTAGCGACACCAACCCTAGCAAAATTACTGCCCCCACCGGTTCGAAAAATCATTGGGGATCTCTCCGATCGGGAGCGGGTTCTGATTGGCCTTGACCTGCTGTACAGTGAACTCCAGGATGAAAAAAACGAGGCATGGCAGGATCAACCGTCCCCCCAGAATCTTAGGGAAAACGGGGAATCGCCATGAGTTTGCATTTTTTGTGATAAAAACATGAGAAGTGTTACAAACCTTTGATCAAGACTTTGCGGGAGTTTACTCCGGCGTTTGATAAATTTCTATGGATGCCAATAAGCAATCTGAACCACGGAGTCGCTCAGAACTAGTCGGGGTGCAAAAAATTCGCACCATGATTGAGGGCTTCGATGATATTAGTCATGGCGGGTTTCCAGTCGGTCGCACCAGCTTGGTGAGTGGCACGTCAGGAACCGGAAAGACCCTTTTTGCCGTTCAATTTCTTTACAATGGCATCACTCAATTCGACGAAGCGGGTATTTTTGTCACCTTTGAAGAATCAACCGCAGACATCATCAAAAATGCCGTGAGCTTTGGATGGGATCTCCAGAAACTGATTGATGAAGGAAAATTGTTTGTTCTGGATGCCTCCCCCGATCCCGAAGGCCAGGAAGTTGTAGGGAACTTTGACTTTTCAGCATTGATTGAGCGGATCCAGTATGCTATCCGCAAATACAAAGCCAAACGGGTTTCGATCGATTCCGTCACCGCACTTTTCCAGCAATACGACTCCGCCTCCGTCGTACGCCGCGAAATTCTTCGCCTCGTCTCTCGGCTGAAGCAGATTGGGGTAACCACCGTGATCACGACCGAGCGCACCGAAGAGTACGGCCCCGTGGCCCGGTTTGGCGTTGAGGAATTTGTGTCCGACAACGTTGTGATTGTGCGCAACGTCCTAGAGGGCGAACGCCGTCGGCGCACCATGGAAATCCTCAAATTGCGCGGCACCACCCATATGAAGGGCGAGTACCCCTTCACCATTACCGACCAGGGCATCAACATTTTTCCCTTGGGCGCAATGCGGCTTACCCAACGATCGTCCAATGCCCGTGTCTCCTCCGGGGTCAAAACTTTGGACGAAATGTGTGGTGGGGGCTTTTTCAAGGACTCGATCATCCTGGCAACGGGGGCCACAGGTACTGGCAAAACCCTCTTGGTCAGCAAATTCCTTCAGGAAGGCTGTATGCAAGGGGAACGGGCTATTTTATTCGCCTACGAAGAATCCCGCGCCCAACTGTCTCGCAACGCCTACTCCTGGGGCATTGATTTTGAGGAGCTGGAACAACAGGGATTGCTCAAAATTATCTGTGCCTACCCAGAATCGGCAGGATTAGAAGACCACCTGCAAATCATCAAGTCGGAAATTGCTGAGTTTAAGCCCACTCGTATTGCGATCGACTCCCTCTCCGCCTTGGCGCGGGGCGTGAGCAATAATGCCTTCCGGCAGTTTGTGATTGGGGTGACAGGCTTTGCCAAGCAGGAAGAAATTACCGGCTTCTTCACCAACACCACCGACCAGTTCATGGGTTCCCACTCGATTACGGATTCCCACATTTCCACCATCACCGACACAATTATCATGTTGCAGTATGTGGAAATTCGGGGTGAGATGTCGCGAGCGCTCAACGTCTTCAAGATGCGGGGCTCCTGGCATGACAAGGGCATCCGGGAGTACACGATCAGTGCCCAAGGGCCAGAAATCAAGGATTCCTTCCGCAATTTCGAGCGTATCATCAGCGGTTCCCCCAGCCGCATCGCGATCGACGAAAAGACGGAACTGGGCCGCATTGCCAAGGGCTTAAAGTTGGATGACAGCTTGTAACCGTGTTTTGTCGCTCTCGTTTTCCCTGGGATCTGCCAGGAGGAAGGGTGGCCGATTCAGCTACTAGCCCGATCGAACCGTCGTCCCAGCCAAGTCCCAGCCAAGTCCCAGTCAATTAACTTCAGGCTAGTTGACAGGCACGATCGAGAAACATTCCGGATTTCCCCGTGTAAAATCCTGTCTTTGTGAGAATTCCACGGCAGAATTAAGATAGTATTCTGTGGAATTTTGACAAACTCGATAACCCTGCCATGGCAACCCCGCAACCCCCAGCTCCTTTGAGCGGCGCACAAATTCGTCAACAGTTTCTGGCCTTCTTTGAAAGCAAGGGACATCAGCCCATGGCGAGTGCCTCCCTCGTGCCCGAAGATCCGACCGTACTGCTGACGATCGCGGGGATGTTACCGTTTAAGCCCATTTTTCTAGGCCAGCGCCAACCAGAGTTTCCTCGGGCAACCACCTCTCAGAAATGTATTCGCACCAACGATATTGAGAATGTGGGTCGCACGGCTCGCCACCATACCTTCTTTGAAATGTTGGGCAACTTCAGCTTTGGCGATTACTTCAAAAAACAAGCGATCGCCTACGCTTGGGAACTGACCACCCAAGTCTTTCAAATTCCGCCCGATCGGGTCGTGGTCAGCGTCTTTGAAGAGGATGACGAAGCCTTTGCCCTCTGGCGCGATGACATTGGCATTCCCGCCCACCGGATTCAGCGTATGGGCGCAGATGATAATTTTTGGGTATCCGGCCCCACTGGCCCCTGCGGTCCCTGTTCGGAACTGTACTACGACTTCAAGCCGGAGTTAGGTGACGATGCCATTGACTTGGAAGATGACTCACGGTTTATCGAGTTCTACAACCTGGTCTTCATGCAGTACAACCGGGATGCCGAAGGCAACCTAACGCCCCTGCAAAACCAGAATATTGACACAGGTATGGGCTTGGAGCGGATGGCTCAAATTCTCCAGAAAAAGCCCAACAACTACGAAACTGACCTAATTTTCCCGATCATTGAAACCGCCGCTGCCCTAGCTGGTATTGATTATCACACCGCAACGGAAGAAACTAAAGTTTCTCTTAAGGTCATTGGAGATCATGTCCGTGCAGTGGTACATATGATTGCTGATGGAATCACGGCCTCCAACGAAGGTCGAGGCTATATTTTGCGACGGTTGATCCGTCGGGTGGTACGCCACGGACGATTGCTGGGGATTCAGGAAAATTTCACGATTAAGGTCGCTGAAACAGCCATTCAGCTATCAGAAGTCCAATATCCCAACGTACGGGAACGGGAAGAATTTATTCAATCTAATTTGCAACTGGAAGAACAACGCTTCCGGGAAACCCTCGATCGCGGTGAGAAGTTGTTAGAGGAAATCCTCGATCGGGTCAAGGACACCATTCCTGGCACAGATGCCTTCGTTCTCTATGACACCTACGGCTTCCCGGTGGAATTGACCCAAGAGATCGCTGAAGAAAAGGGCTTGACCGTGGATATGGCTGGCTTCAATGCTGAAATGGAAAAACAGCGGGAACGAGCCAAGGCTGCCCATAAGTCGATCGACCTCACCGTCCAAGGCTCCCTAGACACGTTGGCAGAGCAAATTCATCCCACAGATTTTCTGGGCCATCAACAAACCAGTCATGCCGCCAAGGTCGAATTGTTACTAGTTAACGGTGAACCGGTAGAAACGGCGATCGCGGGAACAGCAGTACAAGTGATCGTGGATAAAACACCCTTTTATGCAGAATCTGGGGGACAAATCGGAGATCGGGGCTACTTCTCTACCGGGGAGACACTCGTGCGGATCGAAGATGTGCAAAAGGAATCCGGGTTCTTTGTCCACTATGGCAAGGTGGAACGGGGCAGCCTTCAAACTGGATCCACGGTCACTGCGCAGATTGATCTGGCTTGCCGTCGTCGCGCCCAAGCCAACCACTCCGCCACGCACCTTTTGCAGTCCGCCCTGAAAAAACTGGTGGATGAAAATATCGGTCAAGCCGGATCCTTAGTCTCCTTCGATCGACTACGCTTCGACTTCAACTATGCCAAAGCCCTCACTCCAGAGCAGGTGCAACAAGTAGAGGAACAGGTCAATCTCTGGATTGCCGAAGCCCACGGATCTGTAATTGCAGACATGTCCCTCGCGGATGCCAAAGCCAAGGGAGCCACCGCCATGTTCGGCGAAAAATATGCCGATGTGGTGCGGGTCATCGACTTTCCTGGCGTCTCCATGGAACTCTGTGGGGGCACCCATGTGAACAACACGGCTGAAATTGGCGTGTTCAAAATTATTTCGGAAACGGGGGTCGCTGCGGGGATCCGACGGATTGAAGCAGTGGCAGGGCCAGCGGTGTTGGATTACCTCAACGTTCGGGAAGCGGTGGTAAAGGATCTCAGCGATCGCTTTAAGGTCAAACCGGAGGAAATTAGCGATCGCATCACCAGCCTACAAACGGAACTGAAGGATACCCAAAAACAATTAGCGGCCACAAAGGCTCAGTTGGCTGTGGCCAAATCCGATCAACTGCTAGCAGAAGCAGAGGCGATCGGATCCTTCAAGGTACTCGTGGCGGAATTACCAGGAGCCGATGCTGACTCGCTCAAGAGCGCAGCGGAAACCCTGTTACAAAAGCTAGGCGAGGGCGCTGTCGTTCTCGGATCCAGTCCTGAAGACGGGAAGGTTAATTTTGTTGCCACCTTTGCCAAGGGCGTTGTAGACAAAGGACTGCAAGCGGGGAAAGTTGTGGGCGCGATCGCCAAAATCTGTGGCGGTGGGGGCGGCGGTCGTCCCAATTTTGCCCAGGCTGGCGGACGGGATGCTAGCAAACTCCAGGCGGCACTGGAGGAAGCAAAACAACAACTTACGACAGGACTGAGCTAGTCCCTTCTCCCCATCACCCCTCAATCGCAGCAGCGCACCGAATCTCCCATGGGGTCTGTTTTGCGGGGGATCGAGTCCATTCAATCCAGGTTCCCTCCAGGTCGCTTCCGTTGAGATTGCGCATTTTAACGCTGCGATCGCAGTCCTACGCGACCTAGGAAGGGATTTTTGTATGAACATTTTTTCGTCGGCAAATTCTTAAAAAATAGGGGATCGTATGTAACGAATTAATGCGACTATATGGACTAGGTACAAAAACTTATCCAAATAATCTATCGAGGGAGAGTCGATCCGTGCCTAAGAAGACGATCGAAAACTTGACTGCCGCTGATTTACAAGGCAAGCGCGTATTTGTCCGTGTAGACTTCAACGTGCCTGTAGATGAGAATCGCAATATTACCGACGATACTCGGATCCGGGCTGCTCTGCCCACCATTCAAAACCTCACTTCCAAAGGCGCGAAGGTAATCCTGGCTAGCCACTTCGGTCGTCCCAAGGGTGTGGATGACAAACTGCGTTTAGATCCCGTTGCACAACGGTTGTCCGAACTCCTCGGCAAGTCCGTCGTCAAAACCGATGATTGCATCGGCGAGGATGTGGCTGCAAAAGTGGGTGCCCTGAACGATGGCGACGTGTTGTTGCTGGAAAACGTTCGTTTCTACCCCGAAGAAGAAAAGAACGATCCCGAGTTCGCCAAGAAACTCGCTTCCGTAGCCGATCTCTACGTTAACGATGCCTTCGGAACCGCCCACCGCGCCCACGCATCTACTGAAGGTGTAACCAAGTACCTCAGCCCCTCCGTTGCAGGTTTGCTGGTAGAAAAAGAACTGCAATTCCTGCAAGAAGCGATCGAAAATCCTCAACGGCCTCTGGCGGCGATCGTTGGTGGATCGAAAGTATCTAGCAAAATCGGCGTGATCGAAACCCTACTTGAAAAAGTAGACAAGCTGTTCATCGGCGGCGGCATGGTCTTCACCTTCTACAAAGCCCGTGGCCTGTCTGTCGGTAGCTCTCTGGTGGAAGATGACAAACTGGAACTGGCAAAAACCCTAGAGATCAAAGCCAAAGAAAAAGGCGTTGAATTGCTGCTGCCCACCGACGTGGTCGTGGCTGATAAATTCTCCGCTGAAGCCAATACTCAAACCGTGGCCGCAGATGCCATTCCCGACGGCTGGATGGGTCTGGATATCGGCCCCGATTCCGTAGAAACCTTCCAAGCGGCTCTGGCGAACTGCAAGAGCGTCATCTGGAACGGCCCCATGGGTGTGTTTGAAATCGACAAGTTCGCTAAGGGCACTGAAGCGATCGCAAATACTCTTGCTGGTTTGACTCCTCAAGGTTGTACCACCATCATCGGCGGTGGTGACTCTGTGGCAGCCGTGGAAAAAGTGGGTGTTGCTAGCCAAATGAGCCACATTTCAACGGGTGGCGGTGCCAGCTTAGAACTTCTGGAAGGCAAGGTGCTTCCCGGTATTGCAGCACTGGATGAAGCTTAATTGTTCTGAAAGTTGCTAACCTATCCTGAACTAAATTTTTTTATTTTTACGGACATGGCTTAGGCCATGTTTTTTTTGTGAGTTAGATGAATTTGGGTGTTCCTAGATGTTGAACCTAGGGAGTACAGTGGCACTGCTTTATCCGATCAACCTCTTATGTCCCCCTAGCACTTTTATGTCCCCCCTATCGTTTCCTAATTTTTGAAACTTACTCCATGGCCGCTAGATTTCTCTATAGCCGTTTTGAGTCATTGACCAGCAAGTTGGACAAACCAAAATCAGTCCAAAATCAGTTTGACAAAAAAGGAGGGAACGTAGTGTTCCCTCCTGAGCTAGAAGTTCCTAGTTAACTAGCTTTTACAAATAACTAGCTAGCATTGTTGCCAAGATAGGCGATCGGATTAACCGTGCCTCCGTTGGGCAAATGGATTTCAAAGTGGGTATGAGGCCCAGTGCTGAAACCAGTGCTCCCCATTTCAGCAATTTGCTGTCCTTGAGCAACTTGCTGTCCTGAACGCACCAAGATGCGGTTGTTGTGGGCATAGCGAGTCATCGAACCATCTGGGTGAGTCACTTCCACCAAATAGCCATACCCACCATCATTCCAACCTGCAAAGGAGACAACGCCATTTGCAGAAGCTACCACAGGGGTTCCTACGGGAGCTGCAACATCGATTCCCTTATGCATCCGTCCCCATCTCCAGCCATAGCCAGAGGTAAAGACACCCTTTGCAGGCCAAATGTAGCCCGTCATTTTACCATTGCCCTTACCCGGCAAATAGTTGTCCGGAGTTCCAATTGGCGGCAGGTCAGGAGACACCATCTTCCGAACTGAAGCCTGAACCACAGGTGCATAGGACTCTGAGCCCAACGAAGCCCGAGCAATGACTTGACGCTTCGGCAATTCAGCAACCGGCAGGGTTTGGACTTTCTGGATCTGTTGAACCCGTTGTTGACCGATCGAGCGCACCTCAGACATCAAGCTATCCAAACGGCTACCTGACTTAAATTCAGGGTTGACTGCCATCGGCTTGGGTGAGTTCAGTGCCAGGGATGTAGGAACAGGCGCAGCTGCACGCTGAGGTTCCTTATATTGCACAGAACGGACAGTGGAGGAAGCACTGGCCGCTTGGTACTTTTGACGTAGCTTAGCCACCTCAGCCACAAGGTTCTCAACATACCGACCTTGGGGCTTTTCAGGATTCACCAAAGAGTCCACAGTCGGAGGCTGAATTACCTTGGCATTCGGCAAGGTATTCAGGTTCGGCGTCGAAAGGGCGAGCGCTTCCGAAGACACCACCTTAGGTGCTGAAGTCACAGACGCGGAAGCCACAGGTACTGAAGCCACAGAAGTTTCAGTTGTAACCGTTGGAACTGGTCTGGAAGCAACTTTTACAGAATCAAGCGATTTTGTAGAGGTAACCTGTTGTACCTCCGGCAAGCCCTTGACTTCTGGTAGAGCTGCTAGCCGTTGTTCCCCAGCCGCAACTTGAGGAATCCGAATCACTTGATTCGCTTTGAGCAAATCCGGATTATCCAAATTGTTCAGTGCAGCCAACTCTCGAGAAGATACGCCATGGTTCTTCGCGATCGTAGACAGAGTTTCACCAGAGTTAACTTGGTAATTTGTGAATCCTTGAGCCGAAGCAACCACCAACTTTTGCTCAGGCAGACGGCTAGAAGCCAGTGTGTTCAGAGACTCCTCAGACTTTAACTCCGCCAGACTTGACTTCAGACGATCCCGTTTCTCCTGCAGTTTGGAGAATGCCTCGCTTTGCTTGAGCTTAGCCGAACTACCTGCACTCTGAAGTAGATCAACAGAATCCGTTTGTGCAGAAGCCACTACCGTTTTGGTAGAAACAGTCTCTACATTCGGCAGAACCACATCTACTGGTTGTGAGCTAACCACTTGGGTATTCGTAACCACCTGAGTTGCCCCAGGTACCTCCAAGATCTGGCCCACATACAACGTAGACGAAGGTCTTAAGCGATTGGCCGTCGCCAAGACTTTGACATCCACACCATACTGAGCAGCAATCTTCCAAAGGGTTTGCCCCTCTTGCACAGTATGGGTAATTACTTTGATTGCATCTGCTGGCTTAGGTAAAGCCGCAGTCAGAGAGAGATCAGGTGCAGTTTGAGCAGATGGCTCAGTCGAGACAGGCTCAGATTGATTAGAGTCTTGACTAGTTGCTGCGTGGCTTTTCTGGGGTACCAGCAGGCCACAAGCCCCTACTGACAACGCCACACCTAACATCGCAACGGAACCGCAGGTAAGACGATTCCCTTCCTGATTCGAGTCTTTCACTTGCTCCACTATGGCAGCGGAACCATCATCGGCACAGGCAGGAACAGACCTGACCTTCTGTGGAATTGTACGTTTCAAAAAACGACCTCCTCAATGTCCAGCGTTTAACTGTCCTCGAGCCATTTCAGCTTGCTGCCCTTGACTTATCACTGACCAGATGAATTTACCATCTAGCCTCTTTGGTCTAGGCGAACAGAACATCCAAGACAGATTACACCACTCTTGCCTACTTAGACAAATTTGAGATTACTCAACATGATGCAACATGAACTTGCCCAGATTAAATAGCAAACTTTCTTAGTTGGTGTCAACCAAGGGTGAAACTTATCGCTCGAAATCTTTACCGAAAAGTAAAGTTACTTAAGTGTGTAATCTAGACGACTAATCACTTCAGTAACACAGCACACTAACACAGCGCACTGTAGCAAAGTTCCATTGACATTCTGCCCCAGTTTCCAGAGAGACTGTGCAGAAATCGAGGAGTAGCGTTCATTACACTTTCCATCGATCGCTTCCACAGTCTTGCGGTTACTCGTCTCCAGAGTTGCCTTCAACGATGAATACCCTAGTGATTTCCTCAACAAAGGAAAGAAATCAGGAAGAAGCATTCATTAGTTTTTTGGAACTTAGCCTCACACCGCACAAGAAGAGTTTCCTCAGCTTCTAGACTGGATACAAACGACCTCCAAATCGCTAAGTAAGATCGCTGAAGTTTCTATTGTTTTTTTTAATCAAACGTTTCGTCTTTCAGAAGATTAATATCTACCAGATTTCTAATAGTTGCCGGGTTGTAAAGAATAGCGGAAACCCTTGAGGAGAAGCATTTTTGAGTTTTGAAGTTTCAATATCCAGGATCATTGATTAGACTTTTCTATTGAGGGACTAGCTTCAACTTATCTATGGAAGCAACCTCGTTAAAGTGGCAAGTGACACCTCAAAGTTAAGGATTTTTTTTGAAAGTATAGATTTTTTGTGGGCCAATTTCTTCCCAGAACGGCCCATTCCATCCGTCCTATCCCAGCAGTTGACCCAACTGACGTCGGGCTTCAAACAATCCGATCGCCACACTCACGGACAGATTGAGGCTACGCACTTGCGGCTCTGCCATGGGAATTCGCAAAATGTCATCGCAGGTTTCCAAAGCTTCCTTGGGTAATCCCTGAGTTTCACAGCCAAACATTAACCAGTCTTCGTGCTGGTAGCAATAGTCTGCGTAGTTAACTGTTCCCCCTGTACTAAATGCCAATAAACGTCCACCCAATTGCTGCTGGTAGGTCTGAAAGTCAGAAAGCGAGTCGTGGTAGTGGAGATTGACATACGGCCAATAATCAAGTCCAGCCCGTTTGAGGTAACGATCGCTGAGCTCAAACCCGAGCGGGCCCACGAGATGGAGTTCTGTCCTAGTAGCAGCGCAAGTTCGAGCAATATTGCCCGTATTTGGAGGGATTTCTGGATGAACAAGAACAATTCGGGGCATAAAAAACTCAAAGTTAGATCCAACAACTCGACTAAAAACGGCTAAAAGACGACGATTTTTAGTCAGGAATAATAGATTTTATTAATGAGTGGTTCGCGGCGAAGGAATGATTAGATATATTAATCAATCAGCCCTATTAAAGATCCTTACCACTGCAAATCTTGGGTTCAGCATTCAGCGTTTGGATCCGCTTAAATGCATCCGCTGCAAGTCCCCTACTCACGACCAGCTTATGCAACACAGGGTGGGCAAATTTCGCCTTGAAGTTCTCGTTCGCGAGCTTGCATAGAAAGAATTGCTTGTTGCACAATTTGCCTATTCTCCCAGCCCTGCTCCTTCAGTTTGAGCCATTGTTGAGCTTCGTTCCCTTCCCGCAAAATGCGTTTCAGGGGCAACAAAAAGCAGCTAAAACCGTGTCGTTTCGCAGTATCCCAAACGTCATCGTAGATTTGCGCAATCCAGTCCTTAGCGACGATCGATCGACCATCCTGCCAATGGTGAAGTGTGGCATCTAAACTGGCATGGGCAGCGGCTTGTTCGTTGGCATCTGCCATCGCAACCAGATCTACGGCACGGGTGGCTCGAGGCAGGTCGCTAGCCAGCAAGGGATCCAAATCTGGATTTTCTAATAATTGTAATAATCGGGCTTCCAGGAGGGCTGTAATTGCGAGCAGAGCGATCGGATCGCTAACGAGGTCACAAATTCGCAGCTCTAGACGATTCAAGTTATAGGGCCGCCGATCGCCGTTGGGCCGAACCGATGACCAGAGGTGTCGAACATTTTGCATGGTGCCTAGGCGCAATTGTTCCTCTGTCCAGCGGATAAAGTGATGATGGCTTTCAAAGAGAGGAACTTGGGCGGGGGTTTTCGGAAAAACCGCCCAACGGGTGGAGTGGAAGCCCGTTGCTTCTCCATTTAAGAAAGGGGATGCAGCGCTCAAGGCTAAATATAAAGGGGCTTCCAAGCGGATTAACCGACAAGCCCGCATTAGAGCTTCTGGATCCTCAATCCCAATATTGATATGAACACTAGCGGTAACGACTTTGGTTCCGTAGGTTTGCTCGATATAAGTGTGATAAGGATTACCAGGATCCGATCGTTGGAACTGCTCAGTTCCCCCTAACGCTAAAGTACTGCCTGGGATCAGCGTGTAGTCCCCTAGGGTCGTTAGATATTGCCGCAGCCGCGATCGGGGTTGCAGCAGATCACAGAGCGATCGTTCATAACGATAGCTGGGAGCCGTGGTGTACTCCACGTTGCGGCTATCTGGCTCTCGCACAAATCCCTCCAAATCCGCAACGATTTTGTCGGATAAACCCACAATTTCGCCATTGGGTCGTCCTGTATAGACTTCAATTTCAAATCCTTTGGACAACATGACATTTCTCCTAATTTGCAATCCCTAACTTCAAGCAGGCGAACCTTAGTGAGCGGCGAACCTCAGTGGGCAGTGAATTCCATAAAAATGACTGGATATCTGAATAAACAGCGGAAGGTCTAGGAAGATCAAACAAGCCCATAAAGGTAAAGCACAGAATCAACAACCAAAAAATAAAGGACTGAGAGCATCTTTTGACTCAGTCCCGTCGATGGCTGCGATAACATTTTGAAAAAGGCTTGAGGCGGATCGGGTAAACCGATTCAAACGCACTCAAGTTCTAATAGTCAAATTCAGCCGCTGGACTCCGTTGTTGCATTTTCTCCTTCGCTTTAGCGGCACTCTTTTTCAGCGCAGCTAAACGACCTTCATAGCGCTGACGAAGTTTTTTCTTGGGAGTTTGCTCAATCAAAGTTTTAAGGGCACTTCCCAGACTCTTATAAGCATTGGGTAAGGTATAACCAAACCGAGTTGCTAAGGCAATGGCCCGTTCATCCGCATCGATCGCTTCCTTCAAAACTTTCTCACCATTGTTTTTGTTGTAAAGTCGCCAACCCGCGAAGCTCGATAAGCCGAGAGCCAAAAGCAACAGTAGGCCATCTTGCACCCATAGCTCACCCACAGCACCCCCTAAGCCAATGGCCAATGCCGCCATTTCCCAACCATCCCGAGGTACGGTATCCGCCTGCACTCGACCGACTTCGTGCCAAAATAGAAGATTGCGTTGATCGATCGCAAGCTGATCCCACTTTGGCATATCGATCTGAATCTCAATTTCATCCCGTCCGATTTCTTCAGAGGTAATGAGGGGGGGATTGACTGCTGTAGCAACTTCGATCGTGACCCAACTTTGAAGTTCCGGCGGCAGTAAGGTCTTCAAACGCCGGAGTTCACTCATCTCAGCTCGGGCAGTCGAAGCGGCATAGGATGTCATAGAACCCACTCCAGGAAGACGTTACAAGACTTTTTCCCATAATAGCGCGTGGGGGACAGGGATGAATGGTTGAGGATACCGACCCTCCTGTGGAGTAAATTCTCACCATTCTCCCAGTCCAGTGACTTGTAGAGGCCAACAATCGCTAGGAAAAATCACGATCGACGAGGAGTCAATAACACACTAGCGGGCGGGGGAGATTGCAGCCGACTCGTGGTGGAAGACACGCCTGAGGGCGTAGAGGAACTGTCTGCAATAATCAGTAGCGGTGAAACGAGCGTCAGAAGGGCGATCGCGCCTCCACAAAGGTTTATTAATGGACGTCGCGGAGGTTCAGAAGAATGGTTCGGCTGACTGCTTGATTGCATACTTTAGATTGATACCAACTCAACGAAGCCAAGAAACTCCACCCAGATGGGGGAATCTCCTCGTTAACCACTTCATAACCAAATCATGGAATAACGAAGCTTCATGAAATCATTTTAACGAGGTCTGCCCAAAATTTGGTATCGCATAAGTACGATCTTTTAAGTCATGAATTCCGCACTTTTCCACTGAGTTTCAACTAATTTGCGATGCCTTAGGACTTTCGAGAGATGCGCCCTCCCTAAATTGATAGATTCATGTCCCCCCTAAGATTCGTCCTTGAAGTCCTGAATGAATTGGTTTTTCCATTCAGTGTACTCACTGAAATCATTGATCCCGTCTCCCAGGAGTGAGTTCAGCAAAGAGCCATTAACCTCCGTCGGTCAACTGAATCCGTCGGCAACCTGACATCGGTTGGTCAACGAATGAGTTCCCCCTACTCAGAGGTTGAGCCACGACGATCGGGGGGATGTTTCAAAACATGATGGATTGCTTGAAGTTCCACCAAAATGGCTTGCAAGAGTTCCTGCGTGGCATCGGGAGGTCGGTTTTGAACTTCGATCGTGACTTGCTTAACGCGCAACACATCCTTGGCAAAACGAGCCACTTCATTGGGGTGAAACAACAGAGGTTCGTTGGCGTTGGCGCGTATTTCTGGGTTCAGCCGTTTAGCATCATAGGGCGGGTTCAGCAAATCGGGATCCGTGTTGGTATAGCGATAAACAGAGGCTCGCGATCGCCCAAGGGCTTGTTGCACTGCATCAATATCCATCAGTTCAGTCTGCGCCGAGGGCAAGGACGCAGAGAAATCAGACTGCATAAGACTCTCATAGTAAGACTAGACTTATGCATTGTAAGACAGTTGTGCCGACCGTTTGCAATCGCAGGAGCGATCGTGAGGGTGCGGTGATTAGGAGACCGGAGCCTTCTGCGCTGGCGGCTTAGCGCAAGGGAGTCTGGCTTTCCAAAGCCACGGCGACATTTAACCAATCCAACAGAACCTGTTCCAGTTGTTGCAATTCTCGAAACACTTCCTGACGCACCCATTGACCGATCGCATCAAACGGTGTGAAGATCGCTCCCGTTTCCCACTGCAAGTCTTGGGCCACGGGCGTTAAATGATTTCCTTTCAACTTACACAGAGTCAGTTGATCGGGAAAACGCACTTGCAGAATATTGGTCAACGATCGAGTTTGATCGAGCGTATCGTTGCTGAACTTGACCAGTAAATTGCGAGGAATGGTGTATTGCTGGGCAATGATTTGATTAGTGGCTTCCGGTGAAGGTGTGAAGTCCATCATGGTGGAGGGCGTCAAGGGTGCAAGCTGTTGCAAAACTTGGGAGAACTGATCCATCAACGGAATCGAATCCCGTGCTGCAAAGTTGTTAAATGCCATCAACAAGTTGCCCGATCGCTCTACTTCAAACAGGCTGCCAATTAATAGATGCAACTTACAGCCCATACTGTGGCCCAAACCGTAAATCGGTAGCTGTTCAGAGACCTGTCCCGTCTTCCGCAATTGATACAGTGCTCGATCGAAGTTCCAGAGGACGTTCTCTGCAATCCCAATGTGATCAAAGGTGTTAATAAACGGCGTGGCAATAATGCCATAGCCCGATCGCGCCAAACATTCTAACAGGCGACGATAGGTGAGCTGGGGGGCAGTCGCGACAAAGGCTCCCCCCAAAAAATGAACGATCGCAACGGGGCGCGGCGGCAGCAATACCCAGTTTCCTGCAATTTCTTGCCAGATCATGAACCTTCCTAGCGATGGCAGACCATCTCCTATTGTGCCGCGTCCTGATTACACCGTGGGGGGGAGATCCCCGGTGGCGGGCAATTCAGGAATATTGCCTTGGATAACTTGCAGTGGCGCGGGTGGCTGGGGAGGAAGCGCAAGACCGGGATCAGGGAGTTCGCTGGAAAGATTCGGGGAATCTACGGGCAGGGTTGCAGGTGGGGTGGGGGGCACGGGGGAAGTCTCTAAGGCAGGCGGCGGTGTAGGCACGGCCTCCGGAGTCAAAGCTGGGGCCTCTATCAGTGAGGCGGGAGGCACGATCGGCGGTGTGGGCTCTACATCCTTCCAGGCTTGCAGGGCGGGAGGCGCGGTCAATGTGTAGTTATAAGCTTGGAGAACCGAAGTGCGTATTGCCAAACTGGTTGCAAGGGGAGCAGTCTGTACCTCTAATTTCCAGTCCCCTTTAAGGGACACTTTTCCAGTGGTGTTATTAGACGCCGCAACATCAGCCCCTAGCTTTTGGCTGAGTTCATGAAGAAATTGGCTGCCCATCTCCTCTGCGGCGATATTTGAGCCATATAGCAAAACATCTGCACCGGGTAATAACGATCGCTGCCAGACCGCAAGCTTGTCTGAATTGTTGGCGAGGTTGCCCAAGGACAGTTGACTCTTCCCTAAATAGATCTTTCCGGTATCACCATAACTAATTAAGTGAATAGCTGATAATTCAGTTTGGTTCGCCAGAATTTCAGTAATTTGATCCATTCCACTGAGTGTTGGATCAAGAATAACAACCTCAATTCCCCGACGAATTCCGGGTAAGAGTTTCTGATAATCCTGAATTTGCCCATCAATGAAAGCTATTTCCTGACGCGAAGCAATCACGTTTGGCAATCCAGGGTTCGGCAATGGCTTCGGCGAGAGGGGCCCAGGGAGTAAACCTGGATCCGGTAGTCCAACATTTGTGCCTGAATTGGAGACTGAGTTAGATAACGATTGTTCAGAAACCAGCATAATCAGGAAGTCTTCGTAGAGATGGACAATTGAGCCAAGAGTCCCTGAGCGCCTAGGCTTGGATTGCACCATTCACCTTGATTGGGACGATCGCTCATCCTAGAACTAGCCCCTAAAAAATGAGACTTGGCTGCTTAGATAGCGGACAGCTAAACGTTGAATACCTTAAAAAATTGAGTCGCTTAAAAAATTCGATGCTTGATGACTGGGTAAACTTTAAAACCAGTTAGAACACCCGATGATAGAGCGAGTAGTGAGCACACCTGATCTGAGGAGAGTTACGAAAAAGGCTCTAGCATCCTCCAAACTGCTTGAAAAACCAACTTGGAAAGCTTGAGGGGAACCTTGAAAACCGACTCCGTATTTCTACGATAGCGTAGTTAATCACTTCTCCGCAAAAACCCTGAACTAGGCCCGAGGCATCCTTGTAACTTGTACTTAAGTTGTACTTAGCAATACTGGTATTACCGCGATCGACCGGACAAAACTGGAAGAAATTTTGGGATAGCTGCTAGTTTTAGATCATCCGATCCAGAATTGAAGACGTATATCCACTGATAACGACCCTATCCAATTTAACAACTTAAGCAGCCTGCCATGGATCACTACTATAACCCAGCCCATTTGCCCAACTTCAGCAACATTGGGGAAGGCAATGCGGAACTGGCGGAGAAATTTTTTGCTTACTATGGCGCAGTCTTTGCAGAGGGCGCACTGTCCAAGCGAGAAAAGGCGTTAATCGCCCTAGCAGTGGCCCATGCAGTTCAGTGCCCCTACTGTATCGATGCCTACACCAAGGAATCCCTGCAACAGGGGTCGGATCTGGAGCAGATGACGGAGGCAATCCATGTGGCAACTGCAATTCGGGGAGGCGCTTCGTTGATTCATGGCTTACAAATGCTCGATCGGACGAACCAGCTATCTATGTAGGAGAGTGAGAGGGTGGGAGGGTAGGAGAGTGGAAGAGTTCTACCCATCTATCCACATGGAATTTTATTTGTACGCTGTTCCCCTATAGCGATGGTGTCGGCCTATGGTATTAGCCTGTGCTGACTAATGATCTGTCGATTCGTAATTTGTGTTGGATAAATTTGGTATGACGATTTCTTTAGTAAGACAGGCTGCTCCTTTGGCTTCAGCAATATATCAGCGATCGGTGTTAGCAGAGGTTAACCTTTCCCATTTATCTGAAGCAGGTGATTTTGAGGCAACGTTAAATCGCTCTGGTTGGCCTACGCTTCATCCTGCTGAGTTGGAGATTTTTCAAATTAATCTCGGCAAGCTGTGCAACATGACTTGTAAGCATTGCCATGTGGATGCTGGGCCCGATCGTACCCGTGAGGTGATGTCCCGTGAAACGATCGATCTGTGCCTCGCTGCGTTGGATCAAACCCAAGCCCACACCGTAGATATCACAGGAGGCGCACCGGAACTCAATCCCCATTTTCGAGGGTTGGTAGATGAATGTATCCAGCGTGGGAAAAAGGTGATCGATCGCTGCAATTTAACCGTTCTTTTGCTACCGGGAAAAACGGATTTGCCGGAATGGTTCGCCGATCGTGGTGTGGAAATTGTCTGTTCCTTGCCCCACTATCGCCAACGCAATACTGATGCCCAACGGGGAGATGGCACCTTTGAAAAATCGATCGAGGCCCTGCGGCGTTTGAACCAAGCAGGTTACGGCCAGGGAGATCCGCAACGGCAACTGACGTTAGTCAGCAATCCGGTGGGAGCGTTTTTAGCCAGTGGGCAAGCTCGGTTAGAGCAGGAATGGAAAACAGGATTACTCAAACACCAGGGCGTTAGCTTCGATCGACTGATTACGCTTAACAACATGCCAATTTCCCGCTATTTAGACTGGTTAGAACAGTCCGGAAATTTGCAAACATACCTAGAGTTACTGGTCAATTCCTTCAATCCTGCAACGATTTCTGGACTGATGTGTCGGAATACCCTTTCCGTATCCTGGGACGGATATTTATACGATTGCGATTTCAATCAAATGCTGGAACTCGAAGTGGCTCCAAAGTTACATATTCGTGACTTCAATTGGCAAATTCTGTCACAGCGTAGAATTATGACTGGACGCCATTGCTTCGGTTGTACTGCTGGTGCAGGAAGTTCCTGCGGGGGTGCGATCGTAGATTGATTTGCCATGGCGTTATCCTCTGTACTTGATCATTCATTGATCATTCATTGATCATTCACTGTTCAATTCATCTCTAATTGCACTATGACATCTTCCAATCCGACGGCCATTTCTACTGATACTGCAATCAATTACGACATTGAACAAGCCGTGCGCGATCGCTATAGCGCCGGGGCGCAAGCGCCTCAGGCGGCTTTGTGCTGTCCTACGGATGGCTATGATGGACGCTACCTACAAATCTTGCCCGAGGAAATTATTGCCAAAGACTACGGCTGCGGCGATCCAACGCGCTATGTGAACGCGGGAGAAGTGGTGGTCGATTTGGGTTCCGGTGCAGGCAAAAATTGCTACATCATGGCGCAAAAAGTCGGAGCAGAGGGTCGTGTCATTGGTGTGGATATGAATGACGAAATGTTAGCCCTTTCCCGCAAATATCGGGGGTCGATCGGTGAGCAATTAGGCTATCACAACGTGGAATTTGTGAAGGGCAAAATTCAAGATTTAGCGCTAAATTTAGATCCCCTCCAAGCTTGGCTAAACCAGCATCCTGTCACGTCGATCGCGGATTTGACGGCCCTAGAAGCAGAGAGCGAACGACTCCGGCGAGAAGAACCCTTGATTGCTAGCAATAGCGTTGACGTTGTGGTTTCCAATTGCGTCCTCAATTTGGTCAAGCCCCAGGATAAAACCCAATTATTTGAGGAAATTTATCGCGTTCTGAAACGGGGCGGGAGGGCTGTCATTTCTGACATTGTTTGTGACGAACCCCCTACAGAGAATATTCTCAATGATCCAGACCTCTGGAGTGGTTGCATTGCGGGGGCATTTCTCGAATCAGAATTTTTGCAACGGTTTGAGGCCGCAGGATTCTACGGCGTGGAAATTTTGGCGCGTCAGGAAGAGCCTTGGCAGGTCATCGATGGCATTGAATTTCGATCGCTGACCGTCCAAGCTTATAAAGGCAAAGAAGGCCCTTGTTTCGATCGCAATCAAGCGGTGATCTACAAAGGCCCCTGGAAAGCCGTGCAGGACGATGATGGACACACCCTACTGCGGGGCGAGCGGATGGCCGTGTGCGAAAAAACCTTCAACTTATACACCGATCCAAACGGCCCCTACGCCCAAGATTTCATCCCCGTTCTGCCCCAGACAGACGTGCCTTTAGAATCCGCTCCGGTCTTTGATTGTAGCCGTGATAGTCTACGCCATCCCCGCGAAACGAAGGGCTTGGACTATCGGGCCACGATTCCTAGCACGGCAGATTGCTGTGAACCTGGCAGTTGTTGCTAAACTCAACGACTGGATAGGCTCAAGGAGTCATTGTGCTGATCCAGTCGCACTAAGGAAACTACGTACAAATAAAAATAAAATTCTAGGTGAAAGCTTAGAGGGGTAGGTAAGTCGGGGGGCGACAGGGGATGTCATTTCTCCGCTAGTCCCTCATCTCGCCCTGCTGATCCAGTTGTTAAAACAAGTCGCTTATTTTAACGAATTGCAGCTTGGCTCAATTGTAATTAAATTGTAGTTAAGAGAATGCCATTAAACTGTTGTTCAATTCCTGTCGTTAAAGCAATGTCGTTGAAGCAATGCAGTGAAATTAATTTCAAGATCATGTAGTCGCCAATTCTAGAGGTTTTATTAAAACAATCTAAAGTTTTCGCAACGGCGATGACAAGATTATCCAGAAAATCACTGGTACATAAGGCTATCCCAGATTTATAGCCAAATCGTAGATAGAGTGTGCTGATTGCCCACCCGATCGGGATTGTGGGCATTTTAATCAGTAGACCGTTCTAGCAACGTTAGATAGCAGCATTAAAAGAACCGCTCATAAAGATTGCCCGATTACCCCATAAATTGCCAATGATGGAACCTCAAAATTGCCCAATTGTCATCGAAGACGATCGTACTGGACGCAGCCTTGAAACGCTCAAACGCGCTATTCTCGATCACTTGTTCTACAGTCAAGGCAAGTTTCCCCGCGTAGCCACGCTAAATGACTACTACATGGCTGTGGCCTACACCGTGCGCGATCGTCTAGTGCACCATTGGCTTTGCACCATGGACACCTACTACAGCACTGCACCGCGCCAGGTTTGCTATTTGTCCGCCGAATTTCTCTTGGGTCCCCATCTGGGGAATAACCTGATCAACTTGGGCATGTACGACGAAATGAAGCAAGCCGTAGAAGCCCTAGGCATTCGCTTTGAAGACATGCTGGATCAGGAAGAAGAACCGGGCTTGGGCAATGGTGGATTAGGCCGATTAGCAGCTTGTTACCTAGACTCCTTGGCTACACTGGAAATTCCAGCGATCGGCTATGGCATCCGCTATGAGTTCGGTATTTTTGAACAGGATATTAAAGACGGCTGGCAGGTTGAACTCACCGATAAATGGCTTCACCTAGGCAATCCCTGGGAAATTGCCCATCCTGAACTGTCGGTTCAAGTCAAGCTGGGAGGCCGTACCGAAGGCTACACCGACCACACAGGGCGCTATCGAGTCCGTTGGATACCCGATCGGGTTATCAAGGGCGTTCCCTACGACACCCCCATTTTGGGCTATCGCACTAACACCGCCAATACCCTGCGGCTGTGGACTGCTGAAGCCATGGATTCCTTTGATTTCAACGCCTTTAACTCCGGCAACTACTACGGAGCCGTGGGCGACAAGGTCTCCTCGGAAAACTTAACTAAAGTCCTCTATCCCAACGATGCCTTTGAGCAGGGCAAGCAACTGCGCCTAGAGCAGCAATATTTCTTCGTCTCCTGTTCCCTGCAAGACATCATCCGCACCCACTGCCAACTACGGGGCGAACCGATCGACACCCTGCACGAAAAATTCACCCTACAACTGAACGACACCCACCCCGCGATCGCGGTTGCAGAATTGATGCGTCTCTTGATTGACGAGCATGACTTTGCCTGGGATGTCGCTTGGAACATTACCCGCCAGACCGTTGCCTACACCAACCACACCCTGCTACCAGAGGCATTGGAGAAATGGGAGATTGACCTCTTTGAACGCCTATTACCGCGTCATTTAGAAATCATTTACGAAATTAATCAACATTTCCTCGATGACGTACGACTCAAATTCATTGACAATGAAGCTTGTATCCAACGGATGTCCTTGATTGACGAGTCGGGGCAGCGCTATGTCAGAATGGCAAATCTAGCATCGGTCGGGAGCTATGCCATTAACGGCGTGGCCGAACTGCATACTGAGTTGCTCAAGCAGGATGTTCTGCGGGAGTTTGCCCAGATGTATCCGGAGAAATTCAGCAATAAAACCAATGGCATCACCCCCCGTCGTTTTTTGGTGCTGAGCAATCCTCGCCTTGCCAACTTGATTACCCGCGAAATTGGCAATGATTGGATTAAGGATCTAAGTAAACTGAGCCAGCTAGAATCCTACGAGGATGTTGCAGAATTTCGTCATGAATGGCGGCAAATTAAGCGATCGATCAAACAGGATTTAGCTGATTACATCCATAAACAGCAGGGGATTACGGTCAATGTTGATTCTATCTTTGATATTCAAGCAAAACGGATTCATGAATACAAACGGCAACACCTAAATGTGCTGCACATCATCACGCTGTACAACCGCCTGAAAGCCAATCCCGATCTAGACATTGTGCCGAGAACCTTTCTTTTTGGGGGCAAGGCGGCACCGGGCTATTTCATGGCGAAGTTGATGATTAAGTTAATTAATGCCGTGGGAGAAGTCGTGAATCGCGATCCTGACATTCGCGATCGCCTCAAGGTCGTGTTCTTGAAGGACTACAGCGTCAAATTCGCCCAACGGGTTTATCCAGCGGCAGATCTGTCGGAACAAATTTCCACTGCTGGCAAAGAAGCTTCTGGCACCGGCAATATGAAATTTGCGATGAATGGTGCACTGACGATCGGCACACTTGATGGCGCTAATATTGAAATTCGCGAGGAAGTTGGTGCCGAGAATTTCTTCCTGTTTGGCCTGACGGCGGAGGAAGTGGCCACCATCCAAGCCGCCGGATATCAGCCCCGAACTTACTATGAGAGCAATCCAGAGTTAAAGTTGGCGATCGATCGCATTGCCTCCGGCTTTTTCTCCCACGGCGATACCCAACTCTTTAAGCCTTTGGTGGATAACCTGCTCTATGCCGACCCCTATCTGTTATTGGCCGATTACCAAGCCTACATAGACTGTCAAGACCAAGTCAGCCAAGCCTATCGGGATACTGATCACTGGACTCGCATGTCAATTTTGAACAGCGCACGGATGGGCAAGTTCTCCAGCGATCGATCCATCCGCGAGTACTGTCAAGATATTTGGCGGGTGAATCCTGTTTCAGTCCCCCTTGCGTTACATAACTAATCGCAACTGATCCTTCCTGGAGGGGGATTAATTGGATTCCGTTGACAGGATTAATCTCGAAGCCTCTCAAGATAGAGACCTTAGGATAGACATCTTCCCGCGCGATGTCTACGCAGAAGAAGATGCGTTGGAGCAAGTAGCTATGTTAACTTGCTTCAGCGCTTTTAATTTGCTGGCTCGCTCAGCATTTTGCTTTTGCTCGATTTATTTGATCGATTTAATTGTATCGATTTCACCAGAGGAAAAGAAGGGGCAATCGCCCCGCTTGCATCTGACTCTTGGTATTTACGGGTAGCATCTTTGGCATCTTTAGCATCTACTGTTGGCATCTACTGCTAGTCTTCCACAACTTCATCTTCGTTTTCCACAGCTTAGCCCTGGTTTTCCACAGGCTCTCGCCAAAACTGCCAACTTGTTTTCCACAATTTATTTCCTTTGTTCACCCATTTAACTACCCCATAAGGGTGGAATACGGATGATCTAAATCACTACGATCGTCCAAAACGTCAGGGTTTTGAAGGCTTTTCTAAGAATGTATTACTTGTAGAAAAAAGATTCAATCCGCAATAAAATGCACTTTTGAGTGAAAATATTGTGTTTTTTCCCAATTTTTCACCCAGTTAGCCTAGTTGTCTCAAGCAGACAACCGATGTATCAATTGCAACCCGTAAAAACACGCTCTACAATTCCAAAAACCTGTGGGAGAATTTCGCCAGCTTTTGGTCAACCTGTGGAAAGCACTTGCAAGTTTTCCACAAGCTCATTCATCAGATTTAATAAACATGGCTATGAATTCTATGATTTCTCTATTTGCTGAGCTGCCCGAACCACTCCACCAAGCTCTAGCACAATATGTCGAAGCCCATCCCAATTGGGATCAAGACCGCACGATCGCTGCGGCTTTATCTCTTTTCTTAATGCAAAATTCCCAAGACCAAGCCGCAGCCAGAGTCTATCTAGAAACCTTATTTGGTCAAGCTTAAGATGGGTCAAGCTTGAAATTGAGTCAGGCTTGAGCCCTTCACAACTCTTTTAGGCAGCGTTGCTATTTTGTCGTTCTAGCCAATCAAAAATCTGATCCAGTTGTCGT
This sequence comes from Alkalinema sp. CACIAM 70d, assembly GCA_002148405.1. Taxonomy (GTDB): domain Bacteria; phylum Cyanobacteriota; class Cyanobacteriia; order Leptolyngbyales; family Leptolyngbyaceae; genus Alkalinema. The sequence goes on from MUGG01000133.1 coordinate 77,004, forward strand.
AACGTGATCAACCCATACTGCCAGAGAACCATAGGTAACTGACTGGGCGCGTGTTGAGAATTATTGAGCGCTAGGGCGATCGAGTCCGCTGGAAGTAATAGCTCGTCTCGAAGGAACTGCACTAAGGGATGATTGGTGGGTTCCATGAATTGCACCCTCCTGAACGTTGGGGATTTTATAAATTAGGACAACATTTTTACGGGAACAATGGAGAAATCGCCTTACGAAAACAGTTTTATTGCGTAAGAACTTGACTTCGTAAGAACAGCTCAGGAACTACTCTAACAACAGGAACCGACTTGAGGCCTAGCTTATCCGCCATAGGCCCAAAAAGTCTTTGTGATATTCTGCCTTATCTTTGACCAGAGGAACCAATTTTTTGGATTTCCTTATTATTCGGATGAAAGTCATCAATCCAAGATGAGTAATCTCTAAGCAATAATTAACCGTTCCTCGATCGCGCACCTGAGACGCTAGGAACGCTGATTGTTGCAGCACGAGTGAGGATGCGAGCCGCTAAGACTATGCCCCGATCGCGCCGATCGCTACAATAGAAAGCAACCCTTGGACAGTAAACCTTGGGCAGTAAACCTTGGCCAGCAAACCTTCGGACGGACGCTAGACATGACTGTTCCTTCGGAACTTGAGACAACAACTTCGGATCTGACTCCAGTGAATGCATTGTCTGGAGATGCCTCAACCTCTGGGGAAGACATCAACCTGTCTAAGTCAGCTCAAGTTGAGATCCAAGATGACGATCTGACGGATGATGAGCTAACAGATGATGTCGAAATGTCAATCTTTGACCATCTAGAAGAATTACGGCAGCGCATCTTCTACTCATTGATCGCAGCAGGGGTTGGTATCGTTATCTGTTTTACGCAGGTGCGCCCGATCGTGCAACTGTTGGAGGCTCCGGCCAATGGGGTAAAGTTTTTGCAACTATCCCCAGGGGAATTTTTCTTTGTTTCGATCAAAACGGCAGGCTATGCTGGCATTCTTCTAACGGCTCCGTTTGTTCTGTACCAAATTATTGCCTTTGTCACCCCTGGCCTAACCCGTCGGGAAAAACGCTTTTTGGCTCCGGTGGTGTTAGGCTCCAGCGTGTTATTTGTGGGCGGACTCGTTTTCGCCTATGTGGCCCTGATTCCCGCTGCGTTGAATTTCTTTATTTCCTACGGCGCGGAAGTTGTGGAGCAAGCTTGGTCGATCGATCGTTATTTTGAATTTGTTCTGCTGTTAATGTTCAGCACGGGCTTGGCCTTCCAAATTCCGATCGTTCAGGCACTTTTGGGCTTTTTAGGAATTCTCTCCTCGCGGCAAATGCTGGCCGGTTGGCGCTATGTCCTAGTAGGCGCAGCGGTGTTAGGCGCAGTTCTCACCCCTTCAACGGATCCGCTAACTCAAAGTCTGCTAGGGGGCGCAGTTCTCGCCTTATATTTCAGTGGTATTGGATTGGTGAAGTTACTTGGGAAGTGATCTTGAGAACAAAGGGCATCCAAACATTAGAAGATCTGGGGAAAATTCCTTGAGCCATGCAAGATTCGGAGTATTTCCACACGACTAGGACGAACGCGATAAAAAATGATGTAGTTGCCTTCAACCAGACAGCGCATTCCTGGCATAAGTTCATCCCGTGGCGTACCCATCTCAGGGTTTTGCCCCAGACTATAACAGCGGGCATCGATCTGATCGAGGACACGATCGGCTGCGTCTAGATTATCTGTACTGATATAGAACCAGATTTCGAGCAAATCCTCATCTGCAAGAGGAGTCCGAACCACAGGTATCACGATGATTTCTGGTCACGACGGCGGCGGCCTTCGGCCTTGAGGTCAGCGATCGAACGTTGGGAAAATTCGCCGCGATCGGCTTGGTCAACGGCTTGCTGAAGGTCTTGGCGGAGAGCTACTAGCTGCATTTCTTGAAGGTTATCTCTGTCTTTGAGTAAACGTAATCCTTCGCGAATAACTTCGCTGGCGGAGTGATAGAGGCCACTATCAACTTTACTCTGGACATATTGTTCTAATTCTTTCGTGAGAGAAACATTCATGACTGATGTCGGGAGTTAGCAGCTTTTGTTATTTATTTAGATTAACAAAAATGCCGAAGCGCTATAGAAAACAAAATAAGGACAAAAACAGTCGCGAATTCAAAACCACAGTTGGACTAAAGCATCGTGGTGCAGGGTTGCAGCGGTCATCTTTAGGGTCTGATTGGGCGTTAAACAGTAGAATCAGAAGCCTGACCAGGTTCAACAGCTTTCGGTTTCAAGCGTTTTTGAATTAAGAAACCAACAAAATTTAGGATCTGATCCATGAGAAATGCCGTGACCATGACCGCGATCGCCGCATTCACCACAGGCTTTAAACTCTGCGTTCCTTGGTTATAGAGATCCCAAATGTAGCCTCCCAAGGTCTGATTACTCGACAGAAGAATATCCGCCGTGATCATGACCGACCAAGCCAACATCAGCCCAAAGCGCAAGCCTTGGAAAATGCTGGGAATCGCAAAAAACATCTGGTTTTGGTGCCGTCTTGCCCGTTGAATCCCAATCGCAGTGTAAATCGCCACAACCCAGAATGTACTAAACGCCACCAGTAACGAACCGATCGGTTCAGTCTGTTTCAGCAGAATGAGGAGAATGGGGATTAATAACACCGCAGGCAGAGAAGCCGGAACTTGTAACAGATACTTGGCAGCACCCGCCGTCCACCGATTCAACCCCAGTAACGTCCCCAACACCAAACCCGACACCGCCGCTGGCACAAAGCCTGCTAGCAGCAGCACCAAAGTTTGTACCAGCGCTGGCACAACAGATGCATTCATCACCAAATCAGGAGCACTAGTTTCCATAAAGCAATGGGCAAAAGCTATGGGTTAAGAACTAATGGGTTAAGCACAAGGGGTTAGCGCAGTGGATTAAGCGCAAGGGGATTAACGATCGGTGAATCATCGACGATCGAGCCAACTCTAACGATCGCGCCATCCAGCCTGAAAATTGTACGCCAAAAAGATAGGGTAGGCATTTCACCTACCCACTTTAAAAAGCAACATTAAGCTAGAACAAAATCTTAGATTCTGAGAAAACAAATTACACCGTCGGCTCAGGGGTTCTTTCCGCTGTCGTGGGTTGTTCCAATGCTTGCTTTTTCTTCTCTGCATCTAGACGACGTTTGCGGGCATAGAGTTGAATACTCGCGGCAAAAGCCACCACCATCAAGAGAATGACATAGCCCGTCGCATTGGTGGGAATGTCATTCTTAAACACCGCCAACATCACCACCACCACCAGGAAAAAGGTGGGAAATTCATTCATCCAACGAAATTGCTTCGAGGTGAGCGGCGTTTCCCCAGCTTCCAACTTGGCAATCACCCGCCGACAGAAGAAATGAAACACCACTAGCACCCCAACCAGCGCAATCTTCACATGCAGCCAGGTTTGGTGCAGAAATTCCGGTTGCACGACCAGCATCCCGATCGCCATCGCGATCGTCACAATCATCGCAGGCGTCATGATGATGCCATAAAGGCGTTTTTCCATCAGCGTGTACTGTTCCCGCAGGATGCTGCGCACGGGTTCAGTCTGCTGTTCCTGGGCTTCGGCATGGTAGACAAACAGGCGGGGCAGATAGAATAGACCCGCGAACCAGGAGACAAAGCCAACGATGTGAAAGGCTTTAAACCAAAAATAGGGCATAGGTTAAAGTCAGGATGTAAAAAACGCCTGACTGTATTAAAGGCAATGTCTTGTCCCTAAAGCAAGGGGGAGACGGATGCTTCAGCGCGATCGCTGCAACACACGCTGCTTCTGCCGCTCTTGGTTGCGCCGGAGCCGTTCCTCCGTTTGGAGATCCACACAATGGGGGCAGTGAATTCCTTCTTGATACTGGTCAGACTGCCGTTCTGCGATCGACAAAGGATGGCCGCAAGCCCGACACAACTCGTAGGAACCCTCCTCAACACCATGGGTCACCGCCACCCGTTGATCAAACACAAAACATTCCCCATCCCACAGACTCTCTTCCGGAGCCACTTCTTCCAGGTATTTCAGAATGCCGCCCTTGAGGTGATAGACGGTTTCAAACCCCTGGGACAGCATGTAAGCCGATGCCTTTTCACAGCGAATTCCCCCTGTGCAGAACATCGCAACTTTTTTATGTTGAGTCGGATCCAAATGCTGCTTAACATAGTCTGGAAACTGCCGGAAGGATTCCGTTTGGGGATTAACGGCACCTTGGAAGCTCCCCGTTCTGACCTCGAAGTCATTGCGGGTATCAATGACAATCACTTCTGGATCCTGAATCACCGCATTCCAGTCTTCGGGATCAACATAGGTGCCAACACCCTCAGCGGGGTTCACCTCCGGTAAGCCTAGGGTGACAATTTCCGGCTTCACTTTGACTTTCAACCGATCGAAGGGCTGCTGATCCGTATAAGATTCCTTGACTTCCAAATTAACCAGTCGAGGATCCGATCGCAATTCCCCAAAAATCCCATCGATCGCTTCCCGCGAACCACTAATAGTGCCGTTAATACCTTCCTGGGCCAGCAAGATTGTGCCCCGAATATGCAGTTCCAGACAGCGATCGAACAAATGATCCCGCATCTGACGGCAATCGGGCAACGCCACAAACTGGTAGAAGGCAGCAACAACAATAGACATAGTGAATGGGAAACAGGGTCAACCCGTGCGAGGTGGATTATGGGGCGATCATCTCAAATCGCAGATCGATTATCTAACCAGATCCCAACGGAAAAGTCATCCTAGGCAGCAATCCTGAATCAGTGATCGACTTAGAAATCATCTTCGTAGCCGCCGCCACCACTATTCATCGGACTTTCGTTATCTCGACGGGAACCTAATAATTCTAGTCGATCGACCAAAATGACTGGGGATGAACGATTGACACCCGTATTCCGATCGACCCAGGTATCAAACTTGAGGGAGCCCTTGATCCCCACCAAGCTGCCTTTACGCACATATTGCTCAGCCACTTCCGCTTGCCGTCCCCACAACTCCAGGTTGAACCAATCTGGCTGATCGTTGTTGCGACTGTTCCGATTCACCGCCAAGGTTAACCGACATTTAACGCTCCCCGACTCAAAATATTTGACATCCGGATCTCCGCCGACGCGACCCACAAGGGTAATAACGTTTAAGCTCATGACCTTTGGTTTCAGTTCTAAGGTACTGGTGGACAAGTTCGTTTCCCTATCCTAACTAGAAGTTTCCCCGCTAGCGCAGAATCTTTCCATGGTTCAGTTTTTTCCAGCAGATTTCAGAAGAATAGACATTCTCTCTGGGTGATCCCTAGGTTCCCGCAACCCGAATCGATGATCTCGATCAAACTGCTTGTCTAACACCTCTTGTTTGACAGCTTTTAATAGTTTGTTGGATTTATGTGGTTATATAGGTGCATAACAAATTGCGATATCTGATGGATAACCTCAAGCGTTGATGGTATGACATCCAGGAATCTTTAACCTCTGACGGATTTTTTCAGTTTCCATTTTCTTGCAAGTTGTTTTCCCTAGAGAGAAGGCTCCACCTAGCTTACACTCGCTTAATATCTTGTCTCTTAGCCCTTTCGCCGATAATTAGTCGCGCGGCACCCTAGAAAAACTCGCCGCTGAATGTAACAAATGAAGCTTAGAGTGGTAAATTATTGCCAATTTAACCGGGTTGTCCTTAAACAGTGTGTTAACTGCTCATAGGAAAGAGCCAGTTTATCCTTGGTTAGCGATCGGGTCGTCTAGACGGTGGTCAGAAAACATACTAGAATCCACCTTTGTTTCCATTGTCCATAAAAGCTGATGTTTCCACTGAAACATTTTGGCAACATCTAAAGGTTGGGCTTTCAAGTTGGACTTCCCATTGCAAGGGTGGCTGGGCTTCAGGAACGTTGTCGTTAGTACAGAAGGCAGAGTAAGTCGTGGGTCTTTTCAGTCGCTTTTCCCTGTCCCGAGATATGGGGATTGATCTGGGTACCGCTAATACGTTGGTTTACGTTTCAGGCAAAGGCATTGTCCTCCAAGAACCGTCCGTAGTGGCGATCGATCAAAATGAGCGCGTTCCCTTGGCTGTTGGGGAAGATGCCAAACGCATGCTGGGTCGGACACCGGGAAATATTGTGGCCCTGCGCCCACTGCGGGATGGGGTCATCGCGGATTTTGACACCGCAGAATTGATGCTGAAGCACTTCATTACCCGCGTCCACGAAGGGAAACAACTGGTTTCGCCTCGGGTAGTGATTGGCATTCCCAGTGGGGTCACGGGCGTAGAACGGCGGGCCGTGATGGATGCGGCGACCCAAGCCGGAGCACGGGAAGTGTTTCTGATCGATGAGCCCGTGGCAGCGGCGATCGGCGCTGGTCTCCCCGTGGCAGAACCAACGGGAAACATGATTATTGACATCGGCGGCGGCACCACCGAGGTGGCCGTTCTCAGCTTGCAGGGCACAGTACTGAGTGAATCGGTTCGGGTGGCGGGCGATGAACTGAGTGACGCGATCGTCCAATACATGAAAAAAGTCCATAACCTCGTGATTGGGGAACGCACCGCCGAGGAAATCAAGATTGCGATCGGCTCTGCCTACCCCAGCCGCGACGCCGACGAAGAAACCATGGAAGTGCGCGGGCTGCACCTGCTGTCGGGTCTGCCCCAAACTGTGACGATCAAAGCCCCAGAAATTCGCGAAAGCATGGCCGAGCCTTTGGCTGTGATCGTTGATGCAGTGAAGCGCACCCTGGAACGGACTCCGCCGGAGTTGGCATCTGACATCATCGATCGGGGCATCATGTTAGCAGGGGGGGGAGCCTTACTCAAGGGCCTCGATACCCTGATCAGCCATGAAACCGGAATCGTGGTTCATGTGGCTGCCGATCCGCTCAGCTGTGTAGTGTTAGGCACCGGGCGGGTTCTAGAGAACTTCAATCAACTGGGACGAGTATTCAGCAGCCGTCCACGCTAGTTGTCTACGCTAGGGGGAGATTGAAATTCAGGTTCTCCTGATCCAGACAATTCTCGGGTGGAAGGTAATGTAGCCATTTCCTTAAGTCTGAAAAGGTGCTACCACTGTGCTTTTCACCCAGCTCTTCACCCGACCTAAAGTCCAACCTCGAACAAGTCTTCGCATGTTTACAGTACGCCGCTGGTGGGAACGGTACGGAACACAAACGCTCTTGATCGGCCTTGCGATCGGGACAGCGGCGATCGTGCGTCAAACCCAAGGGGTTTGGCTCATGGAAACCTACCAAGGGTTAACCCGTCCCTTTCAAGGCAATCCCAACCAAGCCGCCCTGCAAATCGAAAATGCTCAGGTTCTGGAACTCCAGCAACGCCTGATCGAATTGCAAAACCGCAATCAGCGTCTGGAAGAATTACTGGGCTTAGTTCAAGGCAAAAAACCGGAAGCCTTACCCGCTCCGGTGATTGGCCGTAGCGCAGACCACTGGTGGCAACAGATCATCCTGGGACGGGGTAGTCAGGATGGCGTGCAAGTCAATAGCGTTGTCATGGCTCCCGGGGGCGTCGTTGGACGGGTTAGCCAGGTGAGTCCCCATGCCAGCCGCGTTGTGCTGTTAAGTGACGCCGCTAACCAGGTGGGTGTAACGGTAAGCCGTAGCCGTGCCACAGGGTACATGAAAGGACAAACGGGAGAAAACGCAGGCACCCAGGTGATCATGCAGTTTTTTGATAAGGTGCCTGATGTTCGCAAAGGCGATACCGTTGTGACCTCGTCTTTCAGTAGCAAGTTTCCAGCGGGCTTACCCGTAGGGCGGATCGAATCGATCGACCTCAGCAAGAGTCCGGCTCCGGAAGCCATTATTCAACTAACCGCCCCAATCGGTTCCTTAGAATGGGTAGCCGTTTATCCTCCCGGCGTCCCGAATCAAGCGGATGCCCTGCCCAACCCAGAACCTTCCCCCTCTTCTAGTTTTGCACCTAGCCCTTCACCGTCAGCCCAACCATGATTCGTTTGTTCGCTTTCGGTCAGCTTTCCCGGCAGTGTTCCCACTGGATGGAGCAAAGTCCCTTAGCTCGGTGGGGCGTGGTCTGTGGGGGAACAGCCCTTTCTGTCTTTGTCTGTTTAATGTTATCGCCAACCCGCTGGCCAGGAATGACCTTGGCAGGCATTGGCCCTAATTGGCTACTGATTTGGGTCGTTGCTTGGAGTCTGAAGCGCAATGTCTGGTCGGCGATCGCGGCGGGTATTGCGCTGGGCTTTTTGCAGGACGCCATGACCGAGTTACATCCTAGCCACGCCCTTAGCTTAGTCGTCGTGGGCTTTTTAACGGCTCGTTTACAAAAACAGCGCTATCTGCAAGAGGATTTTATTTCCGTGGCGCTGGTTGTGTTTGGCATGGCGGTGGTGGCCGAAACGGTGACTGCGATTCAGTTCAGTCTCATGGGCACCCGATCGCTGCTGGAAATTTGGAAACACCATCAACTGATTGCCCTTAGTTCCGCCATTCTCAGCAGTCTGTGGGCACCAGTCATCTATTTCCCACTGAACCGTTGGTGGCAGTGGGTTGGTATTCAAGAAGATTAGGTAGACTGGTCAGACCCACTGGAAGTCTAACCAGATGAAAAATACCCTATAAACTTCTTCTCTAAGCTTCCACCACTGCCACTAGTTGCTGCTGATTCCACAGGGTTTGATATAAACCAGGCATCGCCAGCAAGGTTTCGTGGCTGCCCATTTGCTGAATCTTGCCCTGATCCATCACAAAAATACGATCGGCCATAGCGGCAGCGGATAACTGGTGGGAAATAAAAATCACTGTTTTGCGGCGGGTGCCTTCCGAGAGATTTTTCAAAATTTGTGTGGCCGTTTGGTTATCCACGCTGGACAGGGCATCATCCAAAATCAGAATCGGCGCATCCACTAGTAAGGCTCTCGCCAAGGCTGTGCGTTGCCGTTGCCCCCCGGATAGCGTAATGCCCCGCTCTCCCACTAAGGTATCGTACTGCTGGGGAAAATTGAGGATTTCTGGATGAATTTGGGCTTCTTTCGCAGCTTGCTCAATTTCCAAATCCGTTGCAGTGGGCAGGCCATAGGCAATGTTATTGCGAATGAACGTGCTGAACAAAAAACTATCCTGGGGCACGTAGGAAATGGCCCCGCGCAAATCCTGAAGACGCATTTGCGTAATATCGATGCCATCTAAAAAGAGCTGTCCTGGCGCAATGTCCAACAGACGAGGAATGGCATTAGCAAGGGTGGATTTTCCGGATCCGATCGCGCCGACGATCGCCACGGTTTCCCCCGGTTGGATTTCAAAGGTGATTTGCTTCAGAGCCGCGATCGAGGCTCCCTCGGTCGTCGGGTAGTCATAGTTCAAGTTGCGAGCCTGCAAGTGCCCCTGAATTTGCTCCGGGGGAATCGACTTCGCATCTGGGGCATCTTGAATTTTGGGTTCCACGGATAGAATGGCCTCGATCCGATCGATGCTGACTTCCCCCCGTTGGTAGGCGGTAATCGTAAAGCCCATGAGGGCCGTCGGAAAAGCCAGCTTTTCCACAAAGATAAACAGCGCAATCAAATCTTCAATATTCAACTCACCCCGTTGGATGGCAGGCCCCCCAAACCAGAGCAAGATTAAGCTACTACCATAGGCCAAACCCGACAAAATCGGAAACAGGGTTGTGCGGGTCTTGGCTAACTTCAGGTTGGCCCCAAACAAGCGATCGTTCAAATCCTGAAAAGCTTGCCGCTCATTCTCTTCCTGAGCATAAATCTTGATTAAGGAAATTCCACTCATGTCCTCCTGGATCAGTTCGCTTAGATCCGAAAGACGTTCCTGAACAGCAATTTGCTGGGTACGGAGCTTATTGCTAAACAAATTGACTACCACCAGCATGACGGGATAGATCATTAATGCCAGCAAACTCAGCTTGACATTAATTTTCAGCATTGCGGGCAGGGTCATGCCATAGGCAAAGATTGTATTGGCCAAACTTAAAATAGCAAAGCCTAGCAATCGCCGAATATTATCCACATCACTGGTAGCACGGTTGATCAGATCCCCGATCGTATTAGTCGAGAAATAGGCCGGTTCCATCCGTAGCAGATGATTGAAAATGCGCTGCTTGAGATCAAACTCCACCTGCCGACCTACCCCAAACAGCAGCATCCGTGACGCCATCCGAATTGCCAACATGACGGAGGCCAAGACAAACACGATCGCTGCATAGAACAACACCCGATCAAACTGAAAGGTGATTCTCAGTTCACGGATACCATCACGAATTTGCAGGGGAATGTAAATACTGAGGGCGTTAACGATAAAGAGGGCGAGAATGCCGCCGGTCGCTTGTTTCCAGTGGGGCTGGAGATAGGTACCTAGTTGTTGTAGCCGCGATCGCGCCATAACTCAAACCTGCAAAACGAGAGTGTGAAGCTAGCCATGAGACTTCCGATTCTAGCGCGCCGAAGCGGTAAAATACGACATCACAGCGACTTCGTAAGTCCCGCGACTTCCACAAGTCCTGCGACTCCAAATAAGTCCTGCGACTCCAACCCAATTACCCGTGGGACAATTTTAATCAAGTTCTGGTTTAAGTTCTGGGCCTAATCGCTCTGGGGGACAATGCCTTGAGATCACTCCAACGATGGTGGCGGACAGCACCGCCCAAGTTACTACCGATTTCCCGTGCGATCGATCGCCTGAATCAGCAAATCGGGCAAGGCGTTCTATGGTTAGTTCTGCTCATGGTAGGGTTAGGGGTTTGGAATGTGATTGGACGGTATCTCGGTCGCGCGATCGGGCAAAACCTCACCTCCAATGCCCTAATTGAGAGCCAGTGGTATACCTTTGATATTCTGTTTCTCCTGGGTGCAGCTTACGCGCTACTCCATGATGAACATGTGCGGGTAGATATTTTCTATACCCATTGGAGTCCTCGCAAAAAGGCGATCGCTAATTTAATCGGCTCTCTCTTCTATCTGATCCCCTTTTGCGTTTTAGTCGCTTGGTTTTCTTGGGGATCCGTTGTGGAATCCTGGATTATTTGGGAAGGATCCCCCGATCCTGGTGGGTTACCTCGTTACCCAATTAAAGCCTTGATTTTAGTGAGTTGTCTCCTGTTATTTCTCCAGGGCATTTCCGAAGCCATTAAAAATTGGGCTGTTCTGACGGGCGATCGGGTGGCCCAGCCAGAATCTCACGAGTCAGAAATTTAGCATTCTTCAGGTGATATACGGTAAGGAATTACCATGGGTGATTGGATTATTGAAATTGATACGGAATGGCTTGGCCCAGGCATGTTTGCAGGTGCACTGGCCCTGTTATCGCTGGGATATCCCGTTGCGTTTTCCCTGGGAGCGGTTGCCATTCTCTTCGGCTTGGCGGGCATTAGTTTAGGCGTATTTGACTTGAGCCTATTTACTGCCATGCCCCAGCGTATTTTTGGCACCATGTCCAACTACACTCTGCTTGCCATTCCCTACTTTATTTTCATGGGAGCCATGCTGGAAAAAACCGGGATGGCCGAGCGGCTGTTGGAAACCGTAGGAATTTTACTCGGTCGGCTACGGGGCGGACTGGCCCTAGCAGTAGTAATTGTTGGGGCCCTCCTAGCAGCAACAACGGGAGTCGTTGCTGCAACCGTTGTAGCCATGGGGATGATTTCGCTGCCAATTATGCTGCGGTATGGCTATAACAAGCAGTTAGCAACCGGGGTAATTGCAGCCTCGGGAACACTGGGGCAAATTATTCCACCGAGTGTTGTGCTAGTAGTGTTAGGCGATCAGCTAGGCGTTTCCGTTGGCGATTTATTTGTAGGTTCAGTGATTCCGGGGCTAATGATGGCCGGAGCCTTTGCGCTGCATGTGCTGATCGTGGGATTTTTCCGACCGGACATGGCTCCTGCATTGCCGGAAGAAGTCCGATCGATCGGGAAAAAAGCTTTGGGGAAACAGGTGATGCAGGCAATGGTGCCGCCCCTTGTTTTAATCTTATTAGTGCTTGGCAGTATTTTCTTTGGTATTGCTACTCCCACGGAAGCCGGTGCAGTCGGGTCCTTTGGCGCAATGATTCTAGCGTTTTTTAATCGCCAACTAACCTTAACAGCTATCAAACAAGTTTGTGATATCACCCTCCGGACGACGGCAATGGTGGTGTTTATTCTGTTTGGGTCAACCCTGTTCAGCTTGGTTTTCCGGGGATTGGAAGGCGATCGGTTTATGCACCATGTTTTGTCCAATTTACCGGGGGCCGAGGTTGGCTTTTTATTCGTCAGTATGGCTGTGGTGTTTATCCTCGGCTTTTTTATTGACTTTTTTGAAATTGCCTTTATTGTTGTGCCGTTGTTCGTCCCCGTGCTGAACACGTTATATCGCCAAAAGTTTGAGCGGATGGGCTTGGAACCGAGTGCGATCGAAGCATCCTTAACCCAAATTCGAATTTGGTACGGTGTAGTACTTGGGGCTAATCTACAGACTTCCTTCCTCTCTCCTCCCTTTGGATTTGCGCTATTTTATCTAAGAGGCGTTGCCCCCCCTGAAGTTTTAACAACGGACATTTACAAGGGTATTGTTCCCTTTATTCTGTTGCAGTTGTTAGTCTTAGTGTTAATCATTGTATTTCCGCAACTTGTCCATTTCTTGCCTTCTCTGTCCAATGCCAGTTGAGTCTGCTGTGAGTTGATGTTTGAGCCGTGTTATGAAAAATTTTCTACCGTTTTCCGTCGGTGCGATCGCGATCGCTCTTTTGCTAGCTGCCTGCGGCCCCAGTAAGCCGCCGGAGGAAGCTTCGCCCAGTTCTTCGCCCAGTGTGCCGAGTGCATCTCCCAGCGCCTCTGCAACGCCCTCTGCCTCCCCCAAGGCAAGTGACTCTAAGACAAAGTCAACGGAAGCGGATGCAAACGAGGATTCTCCAAATGTAGAAGCACCAGAGCAGGATGAGGAACGCACACCGACTCGGACGGAGCCAGCGAATACCACTAAAACCGTAGAAAAAGCCCCTCGATCGGCGACTCCTCCGGCTCCTGCAGCAAGACCCCAACCCAAACCACCCGCCGACCCGCCACGCCGACCGGAACCAGAGCCAGAGCCAGAACCAGAGCCAGAGCCTGCTGAGCCAGAAGTCTCAGAACCGGAACCGCCACCCGCTGCCAGTGGAGGAGTACCGATCGGGCCCGCGATCGACTGTGATGGCGATGGGAAAAATAATGATCAGCGCATCGATAATAACGGCGATGGCGTTCCAGATGACTGCCTAATTGGTCGCTAAGAAGCCTGAGAAGAGATCTAGGCAGCTATGTGAACGACCCTGCTATCAGTGTGAATTTCCTGATTAGTAGTCGAAGTCGGTTCTGAACAGATAGTTGCCTAGGGTTTGGATAGCACCATCAGTCCGCAAACTTATTAAACCTCCGAGCCACCAAACTAGTGATTTATTTTTAGAGTAATTGATTATTTTTGGGTTATTAATTTATTTGAACTAGTTCATTATTTGCCAATTATTTTTAGATTAATTAATTATTTTTAGATATTTATTTTGTATGTCTTCCAGGTTTTCATAAAGAGAAAATCCCGGAAGATATAGATTAGGATTGAGAAATCAAGAGTCAAGTTCGGGCTAAAAATTTATTGGCGATCTAATCCCAGATTCGATTACCATCTTCATCCATCCGCGCCTGCCGGATGACATCTGAAATCTCCTCCGCATCCCGAATATGGTGTAATGCTTTGGGTTCTTCATCCCCCTGTTGAACCACAAAGAAAGTAGGAACTTGTAGATGTTCGCCCGTAATATCTGCGGTGTCAACAGCTAATTGTTTCTGCTTTTCCTCTAAAGATTTAGTGGGGTCGATACGATCACCATCATTTAAAGTTGGGCGGTAATTAGATTCTTGTGATTGGTTATCCATGAGTCTGTTCCTCGTGTTGCTGATACTAATCTAACCGTAAAAAATGTAGGCTTGGAACTGTCGATTTATATACTTCACTCAACCCTGATTTACTAATTTAGATAGATGGTTTTTTCACTACAAAAATCGACTTTCCCATCCATCCTAACTCCGTCCGAGCTAAAGCTGCGACTGACTATCAGGCGCGATCGAAATTCCTGGCATCACCTGGGACGTCGGCTTCTCTTCAATCAAGTCATTTAGATCATTAAATGTAATGCCTGCTGAATCACAGGCTTCTTTCAAAGCAGTTGTGAATGCTGTAATCTCATTTTCATAACCACATCGCATCGCAGCAGTCTCAACGCCTGACTTAGCATTGCTCCTAGCACAATCGATCAATGTAATTCCCGTCAAAGGTTGTTGAGTAGCCATAGAATTTACCTACTACTTACTAAACATAAATACTTACTAAACACAAACTATTTGTTATATTCCTGACCCAGTTTTTCAGGGGAGCTTAATTCATTACCCAAGTTATTATGCAAAACCTCTCAATGCATTTTTAGCTGAATACTTTTACAGTACAAGAGTTTGATTGGTACGTGGTACTTAATCAATGTTTTCATACTTTAGAAAGACTTGTCCCCAGTTATATCAAGCCTAATTTCTATAATTTTGGACATTCTGAATTTGCTTCCCCAAGACTAATCTAGAGTGCAGATGCAATTTTACGCGAGGAAGCTGACCATGCCTGATGAACCTGTGTTCCACCAACCAACAACTGATGAGTCTAGTCTACTTACGGGTGGCGATATAGATGCAGATAGTTACAGAGCCTCTGTTAGCGGGGAAGAAGCGGTAGGAGGGAGCGCGGCGGTTCCAGGCCAGAATGATACAGAACAACTGGCCCAAGCAGTAGGTATTCAACTGGATGATGAAATGCCACTCCATTTGCAAGGCATGATGGAGCAGCGCGATCGCGATCGTTGGGAACTGCAACCAGACTCCGCTGTAGCAGAGCAGGACGACTATTTTGAAGATGCAGACGATACTCTGAAATCGATCGAATCAGAGTCAATGTAGCCAGTCTCAATTTAACCCGCTAGCTATTGCCTGTTGAGATTAACCAGTTAGCTATTACCTGCGGCAAAATTGGCGTAACTCAATTCATTAATCGCATTCCATTTGGAGATCTGTTCACGGAATTGTTTCCACTGGGTATAAATACTTTTAAACGTTGCATCTTTACCAGCGTTTTCTTCGTACAGATTAAACGATGCTGTTTGCGCCGCTTTCATAATTTCTGCACTGTAGGGCACAAACTTAGTCCCATGGGCGATGAGCCGAGCCATGGCTTCTCGGTTGAGGGCATCGTACTGGGTCAGCATGTTTAAATTGGCCTCTTGGGTAGCCGTTTGAAACACGGCTTGGTATTCCTTGGGTAGCTTGTTCCAGGCATTGCGATTTACCTGTACTTCCAAGGTCGGCCCCGGTTCCCACCAACCGGGATAGTAGTAGAACTGTGCGGCCTTGTGGAGCCCTAATTTTTCATCATCGTAGGGGCCGACCCATTCTGCGGCGTCGATCGCGCCTCGATCGAGGGCTAGGTAAATCTCCCCACCGGGCAACACCTGCACATTCACCCCCAACTGGGCCATCACCTTCCCCCCAAGGCCGGGAATCCGCATCTTAAGCCCATTCAGGTCACGGACGGTTTTCACTTCCTTCTTGAACCAGCCGCCCATTTGTACGCCCGTATTTCCCGCCGGGAAGTTAATGATGTTGAAATCAGCGTAGACTTTGCGCAGCGCCTCCAATCCCCCCCCGTGGTAGAGCCATGCATTTTGCTGCTGGGCGTTTAACCCAAAGGGCACAGCGGTGCCAAAGGCGAGGACGGGGTTTTTTCCCGTGTAATAGTAGCTAGCGGTATGGCCACATTCCACGGTTCCGGACTGCACGGCATCCATCACCTGCAAAGCGGGCACAATCTCCCCAGCGGCAAAGGGGGTAATGGTAAAGCGGCCATCGGTCATTTCCGCCACCCGCTGGCAGACCGTACTGGCTCCCCCAAAAATGGTTTCCAAGGATTTGGGCCAACTGGTCGCCATGCGCCACTTCACCGTCGGAAGGCTGCTGTTGCTGCTAGAAGAGGCTTTACGAACGCGAATGCAGCCGGAGAGACTGGTTGCCGTGGCAGTGGCGATCGCCGCTGTGGTGATTAAATTCCGACGCTTCATGGGCTGGGGCCATCCTAACCGTGAGTAAGGCGATTGTATCAAAAGGCGTGTACGGGAATCGCGATCGGCGTCAGGTCTGTGGCGGTGATCCCCCTTGGAGTTCCCTTTGCTAGACTGAAGCAAGTATCGCGGCTATCCCACACCCCGATCGGCTTGCGGTTAGAACGCGCGTCCTAGAAACTTTGAGGCTGTCCATGCTAGCAACACCGTTACTGCTGACCAAAGAACTTCCGAATCTGAAGTATGCCAGTACGTCCCACCGCTTTGACGAAACCTGGGCAGCGCCCCTCTCGACCTTGTTGGGCTTGGGGCGAGCCGCTGGGGCCGATTTCATTGAGTTTTTTCTAGAGCGGGTGAATTACATTGGCTGTATGGCGGAAGAAGATGCCATCACCAGCATTTCGCCTCGCCTGTCTACGGGGGCAGGAGTCCGCGTCTTCCGGGGCAAGGCAGACTGCTATGTCTCCACCAATGACTTGACCTTTAATGGCCTGAAGACAGCATTAGAAAAGGCACTGGGCATTATGGGGCTGACGCTGCCGGGGCCTAACGCCTTTATCCCAGAAATTAACCTGGAGTTACTGCGGGATTACGCCACAAAGCGCAATAAGGAGCAATGGCTAGGCGAAACCAGTTCCATGCGGGAAATGGGCGATGTGTTGCTGGCGGCGAATGGTAAGTTGGCGCAGAAGGCTAGCCATGTCCAGTCGCGACGGGCGGTGTATTTCCGGGATTGGCAGGAAGTGATGGTGGCGGCCAGTGATGGCACCTTTGCACGGGATATTCGCCTGACCCAATCCGTTGGTTACAGCCTACTCTGTGCCGATGGGGCCAATCGATCGAGCATTAACAAGCGGGTGGGCAATACCAGCGATCCGGCGTTTCTGCGCAACTGGAACTACGACGATAGCGCCGAGGAAGTGGCAGAATCCGCTGGCAAGATGCTCTATGCCGATTATGTAGAGTCGGGTAGCTACCCGATCGTCATGGCCAATGAGTTTGGTGGAGTGATCTTCCACGAAGCCTGCGGCCACCTGTTGGAAACGACCCAGATTGAGCGGAAAACCACACCATTTATCGAGAAGAAGGGCGAGAAAATTGCCCACGAAAATCTCACGGCCTGGGATGAAGGGTTAACCCAGGATGCCTTTGGGACGATCGATATGGACGATGAGGGGATGCCAGCCCAACGAACCCTGTTGATTGAAAATGGCGTGTTGAAAAACTTTATTTCCGATCGGGCGGGATCCCTGCGCACAGGCCATCCCCGCACGGGAAGCGGTCGTCGCCAAAACTTCACCTATGCAGCAGCGAGTCGGATGCGCAATACCTACATCGCGCCGGGGAATTATTCCATGGACGATCTGTTTAGCTCGATCGACAAGGGCATCTACTGCAAAAAGATGGGCGGTGGCAGCGTCGGTGCTACGGGTGAATTCAACTTTGCCGTGGATGAAGCGTACTTGATCGAAAATGGTCAACTCACCAAACCGCTGAAGGGCGCAACCTTGATCGGGGAAGCGGTGGATATCATGCAAAAGATTTCCATGTGCTCCCAGGATTTGGGCTTGGCCGCAGGGTTCTGTGGTTCCGTGAGTGGGAGTGTTTACTGCACCGTGGGTCAACCCCATCTCAAAGTTGATTCCATTACCGTTGGTGGACGCTAACCGTGATGTTCGATCGGATGTTTGCACTCTCCTCTACTGGATGAATCAGTTTCATTCGATCGCAGCGTCTAATTGAGTACAGCTAATCAACTACAACACCTAGGGTTTAGAGCCTCTGCCGCTATTCCAGAGGCTTAGCTGCTAGTGAAAATTTCTCCCCATCTGTGAAGTAATCTAAGGGTCTAGGTATGGCAAAAATTGAAGCGATCGCATCCGCAGCCAAGGACGTAGCTGCAAAGTTAGGGATTCAAAAGTTTGATATTTACGGTTCCGCCGTCGAGGAAACCAGCGTCCAAGTGGATAGTGGCGAACCCCAAGCGATGAAAGCCTCCCAACGATCGGGGGTGACGGTGCGGGTCTGGAGTGAGAAAGGTACCGTGGGCGTCACTTCCACCACCGATGTGGATGCAGCGGGTCTGGAAATTGCCCTGAAAACAGCGTCGGAAGCCAGCGAGTTTGGCGCGACGGAAAACGTACCTGACTTCAGCCCAGAGGCCACGGCTAATATTGCGGCCCATGAATCTCCCCGCTGTACCCCGGCGGCGGTGGATACCCTGCTCAAAACGTTAGTCACGGCTGAAAAAGAATTGCTGGAAGCCCATCCAGCGATCGCGGGGGTGCCCTACAACGGTTTGGCGCAACGGGACATCGAACGGTTCTACATCAACAGTGCGGGAGCGGTTCGTCATGAAGCCGCCTCGATCGCATCCCTCTACCTCTACACCAAAACGGAAGAAGAGGGCAAAAAGCCGCGCAGTGCTGGTGCTTTCCGGATTGCCCATGGGTTGGATAAGTTGGATGTGAATGGCTGCGTCAAGGAAGCAGCGGATAAGACGATCAGTCATTTGAACTACGAGAAGGTGAAAACGGGGAAATACCGCGTGGTGTTTTCGCCGGAAGCCTTTCTCAGCCTATTCGGTGCATTTTCCAATCTGTTCAATGCCCAAAGCATTTTGGATAAACAAAGTTTGTCCACACCCGATTCCTTAAATCAAGCGATCGCGTCACCGTTGCTGTCAGTGTGTGATGATGCATTGCACCCTGAAAATGTGGGAGCGGATACCTTTGATGGGGAAGGCACACCCACCCGCCGTGTACCGTTGATTACCAATGGGGTGCTTACCAGTTTTCTGCACAGTGCGGGAACAGCCAAACGCATGGGCACGGAGCCGACAGGTAATGCGGATATGGGGGCCAAGGTGACGGTGAGCCCTAACTTTTTCCACGTCTTTGCGGGGGAACCGGCCCAGGAAACCTACAGTTTGGAGACAGCAGATAATGTGATTTTGATCGATGATTTGCAGGCGCTCCATGCAGGGGTTCAGGCGTTGCAGGGCTCGTTTTCGCTGCCGTTTGATGGTTGGTTGATCAAGGATGGTCAACGCATCAGCGTGGATTCGGCGACGGTGGCGGGGGATATCCGTGAGGTACTGAACTCAATTATCTATGTGGAACCGGAAGGTCACTTTACGGGTGGCGGTGTCTGTCCTTACATTTGGGTGGATAGCCTATCGGTGACGGGTGAGTAATCCAGTTCCGTAATTGGCTCTGGTCAGGAAGACGTGGCTATCCCGCGTCTTCTGAACAAACCCTTAGGTGGATAATCGATCGTAGCTTACAGAATTGTCATAAAGGAGAGGAAATCATACATTTTAGCGTGCATCTTTGTGTACGTTTTGATGCATAACTTGACGCTTCAACTAATTTTTAGCAGTATCGCCAGTGAACCACTTATCGTATAAATCCTGATAGGTTCCATTCTCCCGCAGCGTTAACAACGCTTCATTCACCGCCTTCTCATAGGGACTATTGGGCGGAAAAACAATTCCATAGCTTTCCCGACGAAACACAGGCCCTACTGTGTGTACCTTCCCACGCCCTTCCCGCGCAGCATAATATAGCAACACCGGAGAATCAAAGACCACTGCATCCACTTTCTTCTGTAACAAAGCTTCGTAGGCATCATTAATGCTGGGAAACTCCGAGACCTGGGCATTTCGTTCCGCAAGATATACCGCTGAAGTACTGCCTGCGGTCGTCGCCACTTTTTTGTTAGGAAGATCTTCTGGCCCGTTAATCGTTCCCCGCAGTTGCTGAATGGTGAGCGAAGTCGTCACCGTTGCCGTGAAATAGGCCACAAACACCACACTGGTAAACATCCAAATCACCGCAATAATCCGTGCCGCAGCTCCCTTTGGCATCTCATCCGCTTGGGTGGCTAAAGTGGCCGCTGACCACCAGCAAGCCTGAAAAATCCCTGGGAAATAGGCCGTATTAGAAAGCATACCTTGGGGATTACGGCGTTCCAGCCACCAAACAATATGCGCGGGAACTAGAATCAACAGCACCATCACGCCCAAAATTTGCCACAGCGCTGGCGAGAAAAATACCGTCATAACGCTAAATAGGGAAAAGTGGCTCGCTGACTCATCCCGTACCAGAATTTGTAGACCTGATTCCAAAATGGGCTGGGAAAAGTCCAAAGATTTGTAGCGATCGGACGTAATCGAAACCGCTGCAATGCCTAAGTCTGCCTGCCGTGACTGCACCGTTTGCAGGAGTTGATTCACATCTGGCTGCACAACAAAGGTAGATTGCATCCCCATTTCACTGGCAATGCTGCGCCAAAGCTCAACACTGAATCCCGTTAGCCGTTTGTTCTCCTCAATCACAAAGGGGGGAACCACACGGGTCGCAACTTTAATCATCTTCGCCGACGATCGCGGTTCTACGGATCGCGCATTTACCGAAGGAGCTGGAGTTGGCGAGGTCGGCTGCGCAGTGGTGGGCAACACAACGCTTACCGTGATCATGCCTACCGTAATGATGCCTACCGTAGTTAGACTGCGCACAACCCCGCACAACCCTGCACGCATCCCCACACGAACCGCAGCCTTTCTAGAACTACGCCCGTTCAGTTGACCATGATTCCAATTCAGATTCACATTCACAGAATTTAGTAGATTGCATTCAGTAGATGGAATGTTCCCCCAGGTTTCCCCAGGATGAAATTCAATTGCAAGAGAAATTATAGTAGTTTTCTCCCCTCAATCTTCTCGAAAGAGTGCATTTGTAATTTTATTTTTGATGACCTACAGACAACTATAGGAAATCACGGAGTTACAAATCTAGTAAAAACTCGGTTTATGTAAGAAGCTTTATAAAATTATGATGAACGTAACGCTTCTACCGAATCTGTCTTAGACACAAACCACCTTTGATCGTCCCTACGATCGCGCTGTGTCTGCCCAGTCAAACAATGACCTATTCTGACTTGTCAGGGCTAATCGCAGATATCAGGGCTAGCTGTGAGTATGCCGAATAGTGAGTATGCCGAATAGCAAGTATGCCGAATAGTAGGTACTAAAGTATTGCTTTGAAGATCTCACAATTGAGAAAAGCTAAACATCAAAAATCACACAGTGTTTATTGCACATCAACTTCTTGTACATCAAGATGGAATATTAAATTGATTCGTATAACTGCAATCCTCATTGCTGTTTTTTGTGCAATTAGATTTTTGACGGCATGAAGACATTAGGCGTGTCAAAATCATCCCAGCTTTGACTTCAAGCATTCATTGAGAATGTATCAAAGTATTCTATCTGATGTTGTTCCCTCCATGCAAAACAATGGCCTCAGCAACTATTAAACCATCCTCCAAGATTCAAAAGTTCAAGCCCCAATTCCGTTCCATGGTCGCCACGACGATCGCGTCCCTGAGCGGTATTGTTGGTGCAATTCCCGGTAGTTTACCGATCGCGCAGGCCGATATTATCGGTGCTGACAATCGCATCGTGCCCTCCTACGAATGGATGACCCAAACCAATCGCCAAGCGATCGGACGCTTAGAAATCCAGAAAGCTGATGGTCTGTATTACGCTTGTACCTTTACCGTCGTCGGGCGCAATATTGGGTTAACCAATACCCACTGCTTACTGGATGAACAAGGCCGAGGGCCTCAACAAATTAAGGCATTTGCCCTGCAACATGGCAGCCGGGTTTTTGCCGCAGCCAATGTGGATACCTATTGGACTGGCCTTAAGACATTTCCAAAAACCTTGGGGGATGCCACGCGAGATTGGGCTGTCATTCGCTTTACCAGTGACCTAGGTACCCAAACGGGTTGGTTCGGTAATGAACCCTATTCCAATCGCGTCACGAACGCAGGGCAATCCGTTGCCGGGAAATTAACCCATCTCATTGGCTATTCCGGCGGTGGGACAACCCCCACCGGCCATCTCAATTGCAACATTCTTCCAGTCATCAGTGGCATTGTGCCGCATAACTGTGACAGTACATCGGGTTCCTCTGGTTCCAGCCTACATACCTCCGATCGCCGCATTCAAGGACTCAACTGGGGATCTTTTACTTACCGAGGCGTCACCATTAACGGCGCAGTCCCGTTGGAACGATTCATGCCCGCTGTTCAGAAACTACGGGAGACAGGAGCAGCTAGCAATACTGTGGTTCCTATCCCCTAAGGGAATCAACGATCGCGCAATTTCTTCAATTCATTCTCTTTAAAATACTAGAGCGTGATAGTTTCAGCAAACCCTAATCATGGATCACTCACAATGAAAAAAACACGACTGGCAATCAGTCTGGGATGTTTTTCGATTTCAGTCATCACCGGAATTCTAGTACAAGCAAAACCCAATCTCGCCAATGCAGATAATGCCATTTGTCAAATGACTTGGGCGAATGGACGTATTCAAGATCTCTCTCAACTGTGTGGAAAAACAACAGGTACCCCTGAAGCACTACCTGCGATCGATCTCAATGCTCCTAGTCCGGTGGTTTTAGTCGGCAAGGACAAACCGTCAGCACTGTGGAATACGGTTTCTGACCTGAAAGAGCCTCCCCAAGCTGGGCTCACAGAAGCGATCGTCCCCACCGAGAATCAACCGAAATAAACTAACGATTGATTAGTAGCCTTCAGCCGCTTCTGGAAACCGTTGCCCTAAACGATATATCTTGTTAGCCATCATTTCAGCTTACGTTGTCATCTGTAGGTTAAGTGATGGTTTTTAACTTTATCCATCCAGTTTCAACGTAGCCTTGATCTATCCAGTTTCAACGTAGCCTTGAAAATTGCAGCGTTTATCCTACCTCTTAAACAATCAACCAAAACAGCGATCGACGTTTGCAATTTAATCATTAGACTCTACTATCTTTGCACATTTATTTCACCTAACTTCTTCGTCGAATTCGCAAGAATTTATTCAGCTTAAATTCCTTTTTAAGCAAGGGATTTAGACCTCACTAATCAATATTTCTGCCTTTGATGTGAGCGATCGCTGGGCCTATTTCTCCAACTACGGCAATCCCTCGATCGACTACGCTGCTCCTGGTGTCAATATTAAATCAACCTGGAAAGGTGGTGGCTACAACACGATTAGCGGAACCTCCATGGCCACTCCCCACGCTGCTGGTGTTTTGTTACTGGGTACCCCTGTGACCAGTGGTTTCGTCATTGGCGATCCCGATGGCATGGCTGACCCTATCATTCATCGTTAATTGAGCAAGCCGGATCAAATCTAGTTAGCTATTCAAAAATCCTGCATCTGACTGAGTTCCATAACGTTCTGGAATGCCACCTCGATCGGGTCAGTCTAGCCCCTTAGCCTTTGGGTTAGGGGGCTTTGTCACGAAATCCTGGCAAATCCCTAGAGCCACAAACGCCCTAACAAACGCCCCAATAAACGCCCCAAGACCATGCTTCCGGGTGCCATCTATCGTGCCGTCTGGGATCTCCTTAGAATTACAGATCCGTCTTTTCTTCATCTTCCCCAAGATCCGCGATCTTTCCTAGGAAAACCCCATTTCCCAGGGGCATGTTTAGAACATCACTCCCCTACCAACCTTTGCACCATGTTCTCTTCTCTCCTCAAGTTTCCAATTTGGCATTATCTCAATCAACCTTTATTTGAGACCGCTTATATTCCCGTCCTCAATCCCCGCCGATTTTGGTATATCTACCAAGTGGAATTTCTAGAGCGCTGCCTTGATAAGGACAGCACCTCTAGTGGCAAGCTCGATAGCTAGATCCCCACAGACTCAGATCAAGACCCTTCGATCGACGCACTCAAAGCCACAGACTCAGATCCGTATTCATAACTCCATTAATTAGTTGATTTCCTGTAAGCTTTTCGCTCAGGTTAATCAACGCTCTCTAACGTATTAGCGTTCAAACTGCCCGACTAGACAAGTTAGCTAGCAGCAAAATTAGTACAAATACAAGCAGAATTCACGATCGCTTAATTCAGCGCTTCCCCTCTGTGGGATGTCCTCTGCTCTCAAGAAGGCTTACTGACTCAAGTAGGCATACGAGAGTTAGCAGACAATCTCAAGGGCTGAGGGGAGGCATTTTGAGCGATCGTTTTATCATTACTACGTCTGCTAGCAGCGATCGGGCCCGAGTTCCGCCAGCCAGTCCTGATCCGCTGCTCCCACAACCCGCTAGAATTGAACCTTGTAACATTTGTTAATTCTAGTTTGTTCCTTCTGGATCCTATGGCGAAGCAGCGAGTTCTATCGGGCATTCAACCAACCGGGGATTTGCACCTGGGTAACTATTTGGGCGCAATCCGTAACTGGGTTGAGATCCAAGAGAACTATGACAGCTTTCTGTTTATGGCTGACCTACACGCCATTACCGTGCCCCACGATCCGGCTCAACTTGCTAACAATACCTACAAGGTAGCGGCGACCTATCTGGCAAGCGGCATCAGTTTGGATCATGCCACCATTTTTGTGCAGTCTCACATTGCCGCCCACAGTGAACTAGCTTGGTTGCTGAATTGCATTACGCCACTGAATTGGCTAGAGCGCATGATTCAGTTCAAGGAAAAGGCGATCAAGCAGGGTGAAGATGTCAGCGTGGGGCTGTTGGATTACCCCGTGTTGCAAGCGGCAGATATTTTGCTCTATGAACCGGATCTGGTACCCGTGGGTGAAGACCAGAAACAACATCTAGAGTTAACACGGGATATTGCCCAACGGTTTAATCACAAATTTGGCAGCGAAGAAAATCCCGTACTGAAAGTCCCGACGCCCTTAATCCGTAAGGAAGGCGCACGGGTGATGAGTTTGACCGATGGAACGAAGAAGATGTCGAAGTCTGATCCGTCGGAACTGAGTCGGATTAATTTGCTGGACAGCCCGGAGACGATCACCCAAAAAATCAAGAAGTGCAAAACCGATCCCACCCGGGGTTTAGAGTTTGACAATCCCGATCGGCCTGAGTGCAACAACTTGCTGACACTCTACATGCTGCTGTCGGGGCAATCCAAAGAGGCGGTGGCCCAGGAATGCGCTGAGATGGGTTGGGGCCAGTTTAAGCCATTGCTGACGGAAACGACGATCGCGGCCCTGAAGCCAATTCAGGATAAATACCACGCGATTATGGATGACAAGGGGTATTTAGAGTCGGTGCTGAAGCAGGGCAAGGAAAAAGCTGCCGAAGTAGCCAATGCCACGCTTCTGAAGGCGAAACAAGCCCTGGGCTATTCCATCCCTCTGTAAGCTTGTTCGCGGCGCTTAGGGTGGGCGATCGAACTGCAACAACGATCGCCCCTGTGATCACTGAAGGCGATCGCAACCGTTGGTCTGTCCCAATCCTGTCAAAAATCTTTGCATTCGAGGACATTCTGAAAAGTTCCGCTACGATCGAACCGGGTTGATTCATACCCAACCTGCTGCGTTGACCTGCTGCATTGTAAGGAGCGATCGGAATCTATGGACGTTAAAGTTTTACTCATCGGAATTGCTGTAATTTTTCCCGTGGCTTGCCTATTTTTTGGCACCAAAAACGGGTTCTACGATTCAGACAACTACCACGGCAACGGTTCCGCCCACTAACCTGTACAGCCCCTAAGTACCAACCCCCTAAATCTGCTTGTCGGAATGTTCCAATGTTTGCCCTATGCGGTGGGGCATGGAGATGAAGGGATTTGCTTATTGGTCATGGTGGGAGACTATCGCATTCTCCTAGACTGTGGTTTGAGAAATTTGCAAGCCCTGATTGATCCGGCAGTTTCCGATTCCCAGACGACTCCCCAAACTGCTTCCCAGTCGTTGCCTGCGGATGTGGTGCTGTGTAGTCACGCCCACGCGGATCACGCCCGATCTCTCCTACCCCTCCACTTCGCATTCCCCCATCTCCCCATCTACGCCAGCGAAGTTACTACCCATCTTTTGCCCCTCAATTGGTTGGATCAAGCTCCGGTGCCTTGGTTCTGTCAGGCATTGCCTTGGCGATCACCGATCGAAATTCTCGATAACCTGACGGTGCAACTGTTTCCCGCAGGTCATTTACCGGGATCGGCGGCAATTTTGTTAACCTACACAGGGGGCGATCGGCCCTATCAACTGTTCTATAGCGGCGACTTTTTTTTGTCGAATGCGCGGTTGGCGGAAGGGCTAAAGCTAGAAGAATTACGCGGCATCCACCCGGATGTTCTGATCATCGAAGGCAGCTACGGAGCCGAACGCCATCCCCGCCGTCGCCGCCAGGAAAATGATCTGATGGAACGAATGGAACGGGCGATTTCCAATGGCCAATCGATTCTGTTGCCCGTTTCTCCCTTCGGACTGGCCCAGGAATTGCTGATGCTGTTGCGCAGTCACTATCTGTTTTCTGGACGCAATTTGGATATTTGGGTGGAAGGGCAGGTGGCACAGGGTTGTGATGTATATTTGGAGCTATTGCCCCATTTGCCCGCCCCGGTTCAAAATTTTGCCCAGTATCAGCCGCTCTTTTGGGACGATCGTATTTCACCTCGGGTGCGTCGCCTCAGTCCAGATCAGCGATCGAGCTTGGGCCAGGAACCTTGTATTGTTCTGACAGATGCAATTTCGGAATTGTCTGAATTTTTCCAGCCGCATACGTCGTGGTTAATTTTGCTACCGCAACATCAGGATCTGCGTTTGGATTGGCTGAGTTCGGAAGATAGGTCTGCGGTGTCGTCTGAGGCAGCGGCGGTGGCGGTGGAAACCTATTTGCTAGCAGAACATTGCGATGGATTGGGGGCGGTGCAGTTAATCCATAATTTGCGACCACAGCATGTGATGTTTGTCCATGGTGCCCCCCAAGCGCTACACGATTTAGCGGGTTTGGATGAACTAAGCAGTCGCTACAAGTTGTATATTCCATCGACGGAAACGGTGGTGGAATTTGCGATCGGGGAGACATTTTTGCAACCGGAAGCACCGGAACTGAGCTATGAGGGGGAAGTGGCAGAAACCCAGGAATCGATCGTGATTACGCTACCGGAAACCATGACAACTGATCCCCGTTGGCGAATGCTGAGTGATACGGGACTAGTAGAAGCAAAATGGTTGGGGGAACAGTTAATTGTTCGAGGAATTACACCCAGGGAATTGCATAGCGAAAATATTGAACAAAAGTTGGAATCAGTTGATCGGGATTGTTGTATTAACTGTCGGTATTACCAAAACCAACGCTGTAATAATCGTCGATCGCCGTTGTTTAACTTCCGGGTGACGCCGGATGGATACTGTCCTGCATTTGCCCTCGTGATGGGATAGTCAAAGAGTTACGCCCCCGAATCAACCTTGTCTGCCCGCGCTAAAAACACTCTCATAACGTTAGGCTCTTCACGCGGGGGGAACGGCTCAACGTAACGATCGAAGTTGGCATCTGCATCTCCCGGTTGAACCACTTCAGCCCGCCAACCATACTGAGCCAGTAGCTGCTCAGGGGTATCCGTCCCAAACTGAAAATAACCTTGATAAGGCCCATACTCCAAACTGTGGAGATTAATCAGATCAATGCCCAGTTGACTCCCCGGAATCGCTAGGTTAGAAACAGCTTGCAGGAGATGATGCGCTTGCGCCTCGGAAAAATACATGAGTAAGCCTTCAATCAGCCAAATTGCAGGCAAGTTAGGAGAATAGCCCGCTGCTAACAATTGCTCTTCCCAGGGCTGGGTTAGGTCAGCCCCAATTAAGTGATGTTGACAGGACGGACTGGTTTCCTTCAGTAAATTAGCCTTATAAGCCAGAACTTCTGGATAATCCAGTTCATACACCTTCACCGTTGGAGTCCAAGGCAGACGATAGGCGCGCGTGTCCAAACCAGAGGCAAGAATCACAATCTGTCCTGCTTGAGAGCCTATGAGAAAGTCATCAAAAAATCGCGTCCGCACCGTTACATAGGCTTGATCCTGTGGGGTAAGTCGCAGGTCAACTTGTTGAAAGGCTTCTTCTCCTGCAAGTTGAGCCGCAAACGGATCGGCAAATAATCGATCGTTCCGGTTCGTTTCGCGGGCTCTCATGGCGGCCATCATGCGTGCTGTGAACGGGACGAATTTGCTATAGTCTTCCGCGATCGAGTTGGGAGTAATTTCATTCATAATTCACTCATGCACTACATACTTGTATAGAGAACCTTGTATAGAGAACCTATCGCTTCACAGATCGAGCTTTTAGGGCAATGCTTTTAGAGCAATCTTTTAGAGCAATGTGTTTCAGTATAATGGCCCAACGTGAAGGGAACCGTTAGAATTAGCCTAAAAATCCATGGCATAGATTGCAATCCAACTAATTTATCGATTATCCAGTAATCAGTACAGCATTCCCATGACACATGTTTTTAGTCATTAAAAAATGCGACCAGATTGATGACTGGCCGCATTTTTTCAAGGGGAACTTTCTTGCCCGTTTCTTAGAATTCTTCTCCCATCAGCAATACAGATCTATTAGCGTCATTTTTGTGGTTTTCAACCCATTACTCCTTTGATAACACACGACCGATCGTCCGATTCTGCGGCGTAAACGTGGCCTTGGCAACCCGCTGAATATCCGCTGGGGTTACTGCCGCGATCGCATCGACTTGTTTAAACAAGTTACGCCAACTCCCAGTTTTCACCTCATATTCCAGCAGCGCTTCCGCCATCCCGGAATTGGAATCCAGCGATCGCAACAACCCCGCCCGTGCTTGGGTTTTCACCCGATCGAGTTCCGTCTGATCCACCGGTTGCGTTTTCAACCGTTCAATTTCAGACTGCAACCCCTGCTGCACCTCCTCCAAGGTATGCCCTGGAGCCGTCAGTGCATAGAACATGATCAAATTCGGATACTTATCCCCCGGAAACCCATTAAAGCCTTCCGCCGTTAAGGCCAGCTTTTTCTCTTCCACTAGCGATTTGTATAACCGCGACGTGCGACCATTACTCAACAAACTCGCGATCGCCTCATACACCGCATTATCCGGATGGCTTAGGGCAGGGCGATGGTATCCCTCTAGATAAATCGGCTGGGAATTTAAGGTTAACGACACCTGCCGCGTCTCCTGCTGGGGTGGTTCCGCTGGCAGGGTTTGGTTCGAGGCAGGTCGTTTGGCAAAGCGCCCAAAATACGTCTGCGCCAGTTGTTTCACCTTGTCTGGATCCGCATCTCCCACGATCGCGAAGGTCAAATTCTCCGGGACATAGTGCAGTTTGTAAAAGTCATAGACATCCTGCCGACTCATCCGCCGTAAATCCGCCTCAAAGCCCACCACAGGCTGACGGTAGGGATGGACTTTGAACGCAGTCAGCAAAAACTCCTCAATTAATTTACCGATCGGCGAATTATCCGTCCGCAATCGCCGCTCCTCCAAAATCACAGCCTTTTCCTTAAAGAACTCCCGAAACACAGGATCCAAAAAGCGTTCCGATTCCAAGGACATCCACAGTTCTAATTTATTGGAGGGAAAACTGTAGAAATAGCGCGTTGCCTCCGCCGAGGTATTCGCATTCAAGCCCACACCGCCTGCCTGCTCAACAATTTGACCATACTTGTTTTGCTCGACTAGCGCTGCTGCTTGGGCTTCTACCCGATCGAACTCTGCCTGGAGTTGTGCAGCTTTTGCCTGATCCTTCGTAGCCTGGATCTTTGCCCAGAGGCCATCCTCCTGGGCTAGCAGTGCCTTTTCCTGGGCAAAATCTTGAGTCCCAATCCGGGTCGTCCCCTTAAAGGCCAAATGCTCTAAAAAGTGAGAAATTCCCGTTTTGCCCGCCACTTCATCAGCACCACCCACATCGGCATAGGTCAAGAAGGAAACGACGGGAGCATCGTGACGCTCCAGCACAATAAACTTCATACCATTGTCGAGGGTGAATTCTGTAATGTTGCGAATCACCCGATCGAGATAGGGCTGAATCGAATGCGATGGGCTGGACTGGGGAGACTTAGACTGGGGAGACTGGAACTGGGGAGTACTCGACTGCGGCTGGCTCGATGGGGGCGTTATCCCTGTCTTAGCCCAAGCCGGACTTCCCAAAACGGTTCCGAACCAAAATATCCCAGCACTCAGGAGCATCAATAGCCCCGCCCTCGATCGCCGTAACCTATCCATAAATACTCGAACTCAACAGCATTTATCTAGAATAGGCGAGGATTCCTAGGATTGGGCGAGACAACCGTAAGCTGAGTTCCTTTACACTAGGAACCGCTGCCGATACAAGATATAGCTGTCAAACAAGACCCCCACAAGACTAAAAGCGAAGCCGATCGTCACTAACCCCATCCAAGGGTGGCCTTCCCCAAAGGTAGACAAAAAGCTCAATACCCCTGTCAAAAAAGCATGGCTACAAGCACCTAAACCGGGGAAGAAACCTAACCCAACTAATAACAACACAAAAGCACTGACCAACAGCACAGGAACCAAGAAGCTGATGACCATTGCCAGAACTAGTGAACGGACATAAACTGAGGCAGTATGCATAGGACAGAAGGCAGGCACAGTGAAAAACACCTGCGATTTCACTATCCTTCAAGATAGGAGGCGATCGAGCATTCTAGGAGGAGATTTGAGGAATCTTAAAAGAAATACTAAACAATCAGTGACGTTAACGTTTTGTGTAACGTTTTAAATTCAATTTCCTAACCTCCTTCTCATTTAACTAGTCATCAGATGAGTATCCACTGTCACTCAGCTACCCACCTCGCGGGCCAATCCTAGGCAACCCGCATGGTTGCCCGCTTTTTCCACAAAATTACGCTGAAGCAATAAAAGTCCTGGATCAACATTTCAAGCATTTTTCCCTTGTCCACCCAGTCCTCTACTAGTGCTCCACCACCCTTGCCGGGGCTACTAGACCATTGCTGCGGTTGCAAATACCGCTGTTTCTAATCGAGCCAAGGTTGAATCAAAATCATCATTAATAATCTGGATGTCAAACTCGTTGGCAGCGTCAATTTCGGCCTGTGCCCGTTGCAGCCGTTTTGAGATCGCATCATCGGAATCCTGTCCCCGACCTCGGATCCGACTTTCCAACTCTTCTAACGAAGGGGGCAGAATGAAAATCCGGTAGGCCGATGGAAAACTTTTTCGGATCTGGCGAGCTCCTTCCAGTTCAATTTCTAACACCACCCATTCGCCCCGCTTCAGCAGTTCATCCACTGAGGATCGAGGAGTGCCGTAGCAATTTCCCGCAAACTCGGCCCACTCTAGAAATTCCCCATGGGCAACCATTCGCTCAAATTCAGGCCGAGTAATAAACCGATAGTTCACCCCATCGACCTCTCCAGGTCGGGGGGATCGCGTCGTCGCTGAAAGTGACAATCGCAACTCAGGATGACGAGCCAGCAAGGATTTCAGCAATGTTCCTTTACCAACGCCACTGGGGCCTGTGATGACAATTAATCGACCTACGCCCATGATGTCTCTGTCCAACGAATATCAGAATAGGGAGATGAGATAACCTGAGATAAAAGCAAAAATAGCTAAAGAAAGTTCTTAATTTCTAGTGTAGTTCTCCATCTTGCTACAGGACAGAACACCCTGGCAAGCAAAAAATATTTTCCTTCCACAAAGCAATAGACTAGCCCCTTTTTTAAGGAGCTAGCCCGATCTATTCCCTAGTTTTGACTCCCAGTTTTTGCCCCCTAGTTTTTGCCGCTAGGAAGCATAGGAAATCTCAATCATCGACATTCTTCAATCCTTCAACCGGGAGCGAGTAGACAGCAGGCTAAGGTTCCCCTCCAGAAAATCCAATCATCTATGCAGACGATCGGGTTAATCGTCGTGATTGGATTCTTTCGCAGTCACAAACCGATTAGCCACAGTCTCCGGTTGAATCGCAGACAAAATGACATGCCCCGAATCTGTAATGATCACAGCCCGAGTCCGCCGACCGTAGGTTGCATCCACCAATTCCCCCCGTTCCCGTGCATCCGTAATAATCCGTTTAATTGGGGCCGATTCTGGACTGACGATCGCAATTACGCGATTCGCAGACACAATGTTACCAAAACCAATATTAATTAGTTTAATTTCCATCATCAAACAGTCTTCAAGACCTTGTACAGAGCACACTTTGAATTGCCACGTTTTATCGTAACCGCAAAAATCTAATATGAACAGATCAAACTTTCTCTAAGCTCAAAACTCTTCCTAAGCAGGAGCATTCTGCTAGCATTCTAACCACAGCTCGTAACGATACAATTCGATTCATTTATATCAACTCTATTCCAAGGAAATTTGCGAAAAATCACTCAAAAATCGCTTTTTTATAATTAATCGAACTAAAACTAAATCTTTCACCCATTATCTTCCATTTACTCAGTGAGACGTTGTTAAATCACCACTACAGCAATTTATTCTTCACTGTTCTCCTACGCTGTTGGGACAATGATTACTCAAACAATGATTGACTCAATAAGCTCTAAGCCCGTGAGTGAGATACCTCACATGCCGACTAAATCCCCGCAGGACAGCCCAAAAGGACTAGTAAAGATTACAGATAGGACAAAGTCCCCCGCCTACGGACAACCATAAACTCAATTCAACCTGAACCAACGGATAGAAAGCTTAAAAGATGTTACAAAATTCTGAAAAAGGATGCGATATTTTCTTAACTTCGAGGTCAAACGGGTTGACCAAACAACACAATCTTGGCGTACTCAAATAGTAGTCCAGAAATAGTAGTCCAATTAGGGAGTTCTTTTTTAATTTCCGCGTTCGTTTTATCCAACCAACGTTGCTCAGCCAATCCTTGACTTTGCAGAGACCAATTGGGGTCTTTCACAACCACAGGAGGCAGCCATTCATATCTATTTAGGCAGACAATTAGGAAGGCAATATTAAATCTACATAAATCTAGATTTTTGCCGATTATCCACTATTTTCACCTTTCTTATAGTTGACACCAGAATTGTAGTGATCGAGGACTCAGTAATTCCTATGGGGCAAATGCTTCCCTTATATGCTGGTCGTCTTAAAAATTGAAGCAGATGGGGCTCTGAGCCTTGCGTAGACAAGCTAGCATTAACAATCGAGGTCTAAAAATTTAGCGATCAGTACAAAAAATCAACAATTGGTACAAGGGTCTTAGTGCAAATTCCTCTCCTTCAGGAATCTACAAATTCAGAAATCTACAAAACACCCAGGTGACCAGTTCATCTACCCTCTGCCTCTTCGTCTACACTCTGTCTAGAAGCCAACCGCATCCCTTAAAGTATCACTCAACAATGTGCCCCCCTTTTTTAACTCCCTGTCATTCCAAGTCCTGCTCTATCTAAATTTTCTATCACCCTAGGCAACTCGAACTGTGCAGCCCGTTGATTTCACCACCTTGATGGCAATTTGCCATGAGTTACGCCAAACCTGGCTTCCGGCCCGCCTTGAGCAAGTTTACCAACGCGATCGCCATACCCTCTGTCTCGCCCTACGCACCCTACAAGGACGGAGCTGGCTTACCCTATCCTGGCACCCCCAAGCTGCAAGGATCCATATTAGCGATCCCCCACCTCGCAATCCCGACACCTTTACCTTCAGTCAGCAGCTTTGGCATCAATTGGGTGGATTGGCCTTGGTGGAAATTGCGATCGTAGCTCCCTTTGAGCGGGTGCTTGCACTCCAGTTTGCTAAACGACCTGGAGATCCAATTCTCTGGCAGGTTTACGTGGAAATCATGGGGCAATATAGCAATGTGATTTTGGTTAACCAGGCCCAGGAAATTGTGACAGCAGCCTATCAGGTGGGGAACCGACAGTCTCGGATTCGATCGATCCAGACGGGAGATTCCTACGAACTGCCTCCACGACCCACCAGTGCCATTCCTGCGTTGGAAGAACCCCGCGATCGTTGGCAAGACCGCATTCAGTTGATCCCAGGGCCACTAGGAAAAACCTTGCTGAAAACCTACCGTGGGCTGAGTTCAACCTTAGTAGCCGAGTTACTCAGTCGGGCTGACCTCGATGCCAGCCTCTCAACCGATCGACTACAGTTCCCAGACTGGGAGCGCTTATTTGACACTTGGCAAACTTGGCTGAAGACCTTAGACGATGGCAACTTTCACCCTAGTTTGATCCCCTCGGGATATTCGGTTTTGGGGTGGAAAAAACCGCAGACTTCTCCTTCATCTGCCCCCAAGCTGACCACGCAGCAGATTCTGAACCGCTACTACAGCGATCGCTTAAACGAACAAACCTTTGGTCAACTCCAACACCAACTCCAGCAGCGCTTGGCCAATCTCCTTGGTAAGTTACGCAGCAAACGGAATGGCTTTCTCGATCGCCTCCAGGCCAGCGATCGATCGGATGAACTGCGGCAACAGGCTGATCTTCTAATGGCACATTTGCATTTGGGCGAACCCGGCATGAGCCAGATCGAACTCCCAGATTTTGAAACTGGACAACCAATCCTAATTTCTCTTAGTCCGGAAAAAAATCTGGTACAAAATGCCCAAAGCTTATATAAGCAGTACCAAAAACTGACCCGTGCTCGGGCGGCGATCGATCCCCTGTTAGCCAACGTCCAGTCAGAACTCCATTATCTCGAACAGGTAGACACGGCGCTGCGGCAGTTGGAAACCTACACCACGATCGCTGACCTCGATACCCTTGAAGAAATTCGAGAAGAACTGATCCAGCAAGGCTACCTGGAGGATCCCACCTATCGCCGGGAATCTCAGAGCCGCGATCGCACCAGCGAACCCCACCATTACCCCACGCCGAGCGGTTTTGACCTGATCATTGGCCGTAATAATCGTCAAAACGATCAACTCACCTTCCGCACTGCGGGCGACTACGACCTCTGGTTCCACACCCAGGAAATTCCTGGCAGTCATGTGCTCCTGCGGCTGCCAGCGGGCAGTGTTCCGGATGAGATGGACTTACAATTTGCAGCGGATCTCGCCGCCTACTATAGCCAAGCCCGCCAAAGTGAGCAGGTTCCGGTGATCTACACTCAACCCAAGCATGTTTACAAGCCCAAGGGAGCTAAGCCGGGAACGGTGATTTATAAACAGGAGCAAATTATTTGGGGCAATCCTCAGCGGGGATTATCTTGGCTTCATAAAGAGAAAAACTAGTCTAACTGTCGCTCCAGCCATCGTCTGGCGGGTCGATCGTAAAACTTCGAAATCATGTGAATTTTCACAACGAATTTTTCGTATTTTCTGTTACAATCCTCAGTCAATAGGGATAAATACTCTAAAGAACCTTCTGCACGCTTGGGAACGCGCAGAATTGAGGTTCCTTCGATGTGAGACGACAACAGCAAACCGTAATCAGGTTTACTTCAATTTAGTTGACCAGCTTCTAGGGAGAGGCTGGTCGATTTATTTTAGAGCTGCGCAAGATTGCACAAGACCGCACAATTTTATGCAGCCTAGCCGCTTTGTGTAGCCTAGCCGCTATGCTAAATCGATGTCCGTGAGGTCGATCGAGCCCCTTAGGAAAGCGCTCGGAAAGACGATCGCCCGATTCCTCGCTAGCCTTTTGAAATCGTTCCTTTATGCCAAGCTACGCCCTTGTCCATGAGTGGTTGACCCCCAAAGCCACTGGCGGATCCGAACTCGTCGTCCAGGAAATTTTGCAACATATTGATGCAGACCTCTACGCCCTGATTGACTTTGAGTCCCGCAATCCCAAGAGCTATCTCTATCGCCGCCAGATCGGCCACACATTTCTGCAACGGTTTCCCTTCGCAGAGCAAGGCGTACAAAAATACTTACCCTTGCTGCCCTTGGCGATCGAACAGTTAGATTTGGGCAACTATGACATTATTTTGTCGTCCTCCCATGCCGTAGCAAAAGGCGTATTGACCAAAGCCCACCAAATGCATGTGTGTTACTGCCATGCCCCCATGCGCTATGCCTGGGACTTAACCTTTGACTATCTCAACAGCAGTCGATCGGGGCGGGGGTTACCGGGCATCCTGACCCGCTATTTACTGCACCAACTGCGCCAGTGGGATGTCCTTTCAGCCAACCGAGTGGATTATTTTGTTGCCAACTCAAAAACAACAGCGCGACGGATTTGGCGGTGCTATCGGCGGGAGGCGGAAGTCATTTATCCCCCCGTGGCCGTCGATCGCTTTCCCCTCGTGACTGAAAAACAAGACTTTTATCTCACCGTTTCCCGGCTGGTGAGTTACAAGAAGGTCGATTTGATTGTCGAAGCCTTTAATCAACTGGGTTTACCGTTAGTGGTGATTGGCGATGGGCCAGACTTGCCCAAAATTCGCCAACGCGCCAAAGCCAATATTCAACTGCTGGGCTGGCAATCCAATGAGGTGGTTGAACGCTACATGGCCCAGGCCAAAGCCTTTGTTTATGCAGCCTACGAAGATTTTGGCATCGCTCCCGTAGAAGCCCAAGCCTGTGGCACGCCTGTGATTGCCTATGCCGCTGGGGGCACCGGAGAAACCGTGAAGGATGTTCGCCAGTGGGGGGGCCAGGGTACAGGGATGCTATTTCCCCAGCAGTCGATCGCAAGCTTACAGGAAACGATCCAAGCCTTTGAACGTCATTACCCACAACTGCAACCAGAGGTGATCCATCAGCACGCCCTGGGATTTCAGCCCACGGTCTTTCGCGATCGGTACTTGGAATTCCTCGATCGCAGCTACACCCAGTTCCAAACCCAGCATCGCTTCGATCGTTCCGCCCTATGACAAGCAAAAGACTGTCCAAAAATTTGATCTAATTTAAGCCAAGTGGGGACGATCGCTTTATGATCGGAACTACATTTCTTCGAAGAAGTGAAAGCTTTTTTCGCAAAAATTTACAGTTTTTACGGAATTGAATTCACTTTTATCGAAAAATCTGTGTGTGGTGTGGAGTATGCATAACATGACTGCCGATAGCCGAGTTGCTGCGGGACAGGTCATTCGAACTCAGTCAAAGTCTCGTCGGGGCAAACCGCCGCTTTGGACTTTACTGGATCGAGCGATCGTCAAACGCCTTTTTGATATTGTCTTTTCATTCTCTGTACTCATCCTTTTTTCCCCGGTCTACCTACTTTTGGCTCTACTGGTTGCCCTCAGTTCCGATGGCCCAGTTTTTTATATCCAAGAGCGCGTAGGCAAGCAGGGTCGTCATTTTGGCTGCATCAAGTTTCGGACGATGGTCAATAATGCCGATCGGCTACTGGTGGAAATGTTGGCCAGTTCACCCCACCTACAACAAGAATTTGAGGATAATTTCAAGCTGAAACACGATCCGCGCATTACCTGGATCGGTCATTTTCTGCGGATCACCAGTTTGGATGAGTTCCCTCAGTTTTGGAACGTCCTGATGGGCGATATGAGCGTCGTTGGGCCTCGGCCTTTGGTACCGGAAGAACTGCACCGCTACGGAGAAGCGATCGAGCAAGTGCTGTCGATTCGTCCCGGTATTACGGGCCTATGGCAAGTCTCTGGACGCAACGACATTCCCTATCCCCAACGAGTTCGCATGGATGCCTACTATGTGAACCATCGCCGATTTTGGTTGGATCTTTGGCTGATTGTAAAAACGGTGCGCGTTGTGCTTTTTCCCAGAAATAACGGTGCCTATTAGATCTCTACTGGATTTTTACCAGTTTTCCACTAGCCTCTAACTCAGTAGGGACTTCGATTTTGTCCCAGTCCAGCCCCATCTTCGATAAAATCTGCATCAGGCATTTGGCGGAACTTTAAAGAGTCTTCGTACACACTTTGGCCGGACTTTATACGATCTTTCCTCAATTCAAGCTAGGCTATTGGCACCTTCTTGAGATCAAAGAGTGAACGATGAATGACTTTAGGAATCTAGGACGCTCAAGCACTGTTTTCAGCAATACAGCGTAGAAAGATCCCTGTGAGTCGTTCAAATCACTCCGAGTTGAGGGATTAATAAATTCATAAATTTCAATCTCAGACGATCGCTGATTAACGTTCTCATCCGTTCTAATCAGGGTTTTGCCCAAGAAGTTTGATTTTTATACGGATCCTTCATCTGGTTAGATGAGTTAACTAAAGATCAGACCTGGACAGGGATTAATCAATGGGGTTGATCCAATCGGATTAATTCGAACTGTGGCAGTTAGACTTTTGTCCTTCCACCAGATTTATCCCCAAGCTAGTCTGTAATGATTTGTAAATGTTTTGTATTGTGATTCGTAGGGAAGGAAAGAACTAGCATGACGCAACGTAAGCGGGCATTGATTACAGGAATTACCGGGCAGGATGGCTCCTATTTGAGCGAACTCTTGCTGGAGCAGGGCTATGAAGTTCACGGGATTATCCGTCGTACCTCCACCTTCAACACCGATCGGATCGACCACATCTACGAAGATCCGCACGCAGAAGGGGCACGCCTATTCCTGCACTACGGTGACCTGACTGATGGCACTATGCTGGGTCGCATCATCGAAGAAGTTCAACCCCACGAAATTTACAACCTGGGTGCCCAGTCCCACGTTCGGGTCAGCTTTGACTCTCCGGAATACACTGCTGACAGCGTAGGGATGGGTGCTCTGCGCCTACTAGAAGCTGTGCGGGACTACCAGCAACGCACTGGCAATGAAGTGCGTTATTACCAAGCCGGTTCTTCCGAAATGTACGGCAAAGTACTGGAAGTACCCCAGAGCGAACTAACCCCCTTCTATCCCCGCAGCCCCTACGCCTGCGCCAAGGTCTTTGCCCACTGGCAAACCGTTAACTACCGCGAGTCCTACAATCTATTTGCCTGCAACGGGATTTTGTTTAACCATGAATCTCCCCGTCGGGGCGAAACCTTTGTGACCCGCAAAATTACCCGCGCAGTCGCTCGCATTGCGGCTGGGAAACAAAAGAAATTGTTCATGGGCAACCTGGATTCCAAGCGGGACTGGGGTTATGCCAAGGACTACGTGCGGGCCATGTGGCTGATGTTGCAGCAATCCGAACCCGACGATTACGTTGTAGCAACGGGTGAAACCCACTCGGTCAAAGAATTCCTCGATCTCGCCTTTGGTCGGGTGAATCTGGACTGGGAACAGTATGTGGAGTTTGATCCTCGCTACCTGCGTCCGGCGGAAGTGGATTTGCTGATTGGCACCCCTGCGAAGGCGAAGGAAAAACTGGGTTGGGAACCCTCCGTTACCTTTGAAGAATTGGTCAATATCATGGTGGATGCGGATCTGCGGGCCGTCGGAATTGACGCCCCCGCTGGCCCGGTGAATTCTGAGAATGCGATCGTGCGGGAAAACGTAGCCGCGATGTCTTTCTAGATGCATCACTCTAGATGCGTTACTTTCAGCGATTTCTCCTGAGGAGATAGCAAATTTTGGAATAGGGACTGAGGGCATCTCAATAGGCTTTCTCAGTCCTTATTTGTAGGTTCTGAACTGATACGTTCTGAACTTGTAAGTTCTTAGTTGCAAGATCTTGAGCCACTTTTCAAGAGACCCAGAAGTTTTCACAGCATGAGGCTAGACAAACCATGACTTCAGCCGCGATCGATCTTTCTAATAAGCGCATTGTCGTCACAGGCGGTGCCGGCTTTCTCGGTAAACAGGTAGTGAAGCAATTAATCGCTGCCGGAGCCAATCCTGATAAGATTTCCATCCCCCGATCGAAGGACTATGACCTGCGGCAATGGGAAGCCTGCCAACGGGCCGTTGCTAACCAGGATATTGTGATCCACCTTGCGGCCCACGTCGGCGGCATTGGCCTAAACCGGGAAAAACCCGCCGAATTGTTCTACGACAACCTGATGATGGGCACGCAACTGATCCATGCGGCCCATCAAGCAGGCGTAGAGAAATTTACCTGCGTTGGTACCATTTGCGCCTATCCCAAATTCACCCCGGTGCCCTTCAGAGAAGAAGACATTTGGAACGGCTATCCCGAGGAAACCAACGCCCCCTATGGTGTTGCTAAAAAAGCGCTCTTGGTACAGCTTCAGTCCTATCGTCAGCAGTACGGGTTTAACGGCATTTACCTACTGCCTGTGAATCTCTACGGACCGGAAGATAACTTCGATCCCCGCAGTTCCCACGTGATTCCGGCGCTGATTCGGAAAGTCCACGAAGCGCAACTCCGGGGAGACAAAGAAATTCCGGTCTGGGGCGACGGTAGCCCAACGCGGGAATTTTTG
Organism: Alkalinema sp. CACIAM 70d; assembly: GCA_002148405.1. Classification (GTDB taxonomy): domain Bacteria; phylum Cyanobacteriota; class Cyanobacteriia; order Leptolyngbyales; family Leptolyngbyaceae; genus Alkalinema. The sequence continues at coordinate 117,106 of MUGG01000133.1, forward strand.
TATTCGGAAGACGCTGCCCGAGGCATTGTCATGGGCACCACTTCCTACAACCACGAAGATCCAGTCAACTTGGGCACCAATCGGGAAATTTCCATTAAGGATCTGATCGAACTAATTTGCAAGTTGATGGAATTCGACGGCGAAATTGTTTGGGAAACGGAGCAACCCAACGGCCAACCCCGCCGCTGTTTGGATACCCAACGGGCTAAGGAGCGGTTTGGGTTTGAAGCGAAGGTTAGCTTTGAAGAAGGGCTGAAAAATACGATCGAGTGGTATCGGGCCAACGGTCAGTAAGTCCTGAAATTTTCCACAAGCCAGAAGCAATTTCTGCTGATTCCATGTACAAACGGGAGCTAATCTTAGCTCCCTCTTTTGTAACCAGGTGTTAGCAGGGTTTTATAAGCAGGACACTTTTGTGGCTAGGGTAGGGAGATAGGATTGAGACATCGACTATCGCAGCAAGCTAGAAAGGGTTCCCATGGGCGTAACGGAACATGAGTCCAACACAACAATAATGACGCTGGCTGAATATTTAGCCTATGACGATGGCACCGACACCCGCTACGAACTGGTGAACGGAGAACGATATCCCATGCCTTCTGAGAGTGATCTAAATAATCTGATCGCGATCGTGCTGCTGGCAGAATTTCTGAAGTTCCTGCCACCCATGCACCTGCGACGGGGAACCGAACTCGTCACCAGTGGGACAAGGGCAACCATCCGCATTCCAGATTTAATGATTTTGACTGATGAGCTGATCACTCTCCTCAGCGGTGCAAGCCGCAGTCTCATCACCCTGGATATGCCACCCCCCGTTTTGGTCATTGAAATTGCCTCCCCCGGAGTCAGCAACCAAGACCGAGACTATCGGTTCAAGCGATCGGAATATGCAGCCCGAGGCATTGAAGAATATTGGATTGTGGATCCTACACAAGCAAAAGTGACCCTCTTCACTTTGGTCGCTGGATTTTATGAAGAACAGATTTTCACAAAGCACGATCGCATTGCCTCGCCCCATTACCCTGACTTTAGCTTGACCGTAGCGCAACTCCTACAAAGTGGCAATTCCACGGGCGGCTAGAACCGACAAATTCCCGGCGGGCAAAGCTGCGGCAAGGGAAGAATGAATCGATCGCCCGTTTGCCAGTCCAGCCGTACAACTCGGTGTTGGTTGGTATCCGCTACAAACAGCCAGTTCTGGGCGATCGTTAATCCTGAAGGTTCTGCAAAATCCGTAAACATCGTTTCGCATTGTCCCGTCGCAGGGTTGACCCGTTTAATTTTGTGGTTGTAGGTATCCGCTACCCAGAGATCAGGTTGATTACCCGATGGATCAAATGCCAGCCCTAAACAATGTTGCAGCCGTACCCCTTCACCTTGGCCATCCCGATCGCCAAAATCATAGAGATTCCCCGATCCACAAACGCTCGTCACGATCGCATTCCCACCTAGCGCAATAGCCCGGATTGTACTGCTTTCACCATCTGCTACAAAGAGCGATCGGCCATCCGTAGCCAACCCACTCGGCTGAGCAAAGGCTGCCCTCTCTGCAATGCCGTCAAAACAACCTTCCGCCCCAGTTCCCGCCCAGGTTTGTAACTGTCCTGTTGCAACATTTAATCGCCAAATTTGATGGGATCCGGCCATGGCAATCCAGAGGGCGCGATCGTGCCAGAGCACATCCCAGGGGGAATTTAAGGCGACGTGCTGTGCCAGTCCGCCGTGGGGATGGAGCCAGGAACTTTGAACCCCTGTTCCCGCGATCGTGCTGACCTGCGTAGTTTTCAAATCAATTTTGCGAATGGCATGATTGCCCGTATCGGCCACGTATAAGACTTGCTTCTCTGGATCCAGCGCTAACCCTTGCGGATGGGAGAACTGAGCCGCAATGCCGTCACCATCCTGAAATCCCGCCTGTCCCTGCCCGATCGTTTGGCTCATCTGTTCCAAAAAATCAGTCACGACAATACGATGGTGACCAGAATCGGCAATGAAGAGGCGATCGGAGGCGTGATCGGCCAGCACTTTACCGGGAAATCGTAGAGATTCTAGGTGCGGGTCGGGGGGTGGCGGGAGCGCGATGGCGGGGGTAGCCTCGGAGCCTACGAGTGCCTGTAAAGCGGATTCAATTCGAGCCAACTGTCCTTCCCCGATCGCCGTCAATACGACATAGCCCTGGGCATCAATCAGCACAAAGGTTGGATAGGCCCGCACCGCATAGGCATCCCAAATCCGTCGATCGTGATCCACAACCACGGGATGGCGGATGCCGTAACGCGCGATCGCGCCTTGAATTCCTGCGATCGTATTTTCTGCATCAAATTTCGCCGTATGTACACCGATCAGCGTTAGGCGCGAGTGATACTTTTCCGCCAGATGGTGCAGCTCTGGCAAAATGTGCAGGCAGTTGATACAGCCGTAGGTCCAGAAATCCAACAAAATAGGCTGCCCCCGCAATGACGAGATCGAGAGAGCAGCACTATTCAACCAAGTTAAATTTTGAGGAAACTGGGGTGCACGCACACGAACCATGGGTCTAGCTCAGGGTTAACCGCAAAGGACTAATTCCCAGCGTTGCACAATTGCACCTGTTGACGATCGCTATTATTTCTCAGCTTCAGACACCGCTTTGTTAGGTAGAGCGGAACTGGTCGCAGGCTTAACTGGAACTGAGATCGGAGCCACATCAGCCGCTTTAACTGGGGCAACCACTTTAGCTGGAGTAGCCGGTTTCGCTGGTTGTCCGATTGTGGGTGCACGATCGATTTTTACTGTAGGAGCAGACTGAGCAGATGAACTTGACTCCGGTGCGCCCAAATTGGGCAGTTTAATTTGCTCCTTCAGCTGATTAAAGAAACTGCCAAAGGTCTGACCTAGCTGGGAAGGAGCACCGTCTACCTCAGCAGGCTTAGTTGACGTTTTGACCTCTGGAGATTTTGGAGTTGGTGCCGATTTCTCTGGGGCGATCGTTTTCTCTGGGGCGGTCGTGGCCTTAGGAACCGCAGGGACTCCAGAAGACACAACCTTGGGGGTACCTTCTGTTGCTTTAGGTGCGATAGCAGGTACGGCTTTGGGAGTTACTACCGTTTTAGGCGAGACGATCGAGGGACTTGGCTTAGCTACTGGCGTCGCCCCCAATGGCTGAGACGCTGGTGACTTAGACGCCGATGGTTTGGACACTGGTGGTTTAGACGCTCCAGGCGCACTCAACTTAGACGCTGGAGAAGGCGATGCAGATAACCCTGGCTGCCCCACAGGTTTGCTCGTTGTCACCACTGTTTTTGGAGCCACCACTGTTTTTGTCACGGTGGACTTCACAGGGGTTATAGATTGCGAACCTGACTTCGGCTGCGTCGCCTGAGGTGCAGGCTTAGGCGATGCGGTTGGAACAACCACAGATTTAGCCACAGGCGTGATCTTCACCTCAGGCTGTTTTACAGTCACTGCTTTGGGAGGATTGGTTAAGGCTTCTGGGCGAGCGATCGGACGAGCAGCAGGAGCCGTTTTTGTCACCGTTGGGGCGGAAGGAGGAACAGATTGTTTGACCTCTTGCTTCACCTCAGCGCTTTTCACCACTGGCTTAGCAGCTTCTGGCTTAGAAACTTCTGGCTTAGAAACTTCTGGCTTAGAAACTTCTGGCTTAGTAGCTTCTGGCTTAGAAACTTCTGGCTTAGAAACTTCTGGCTTAGAAACTTCTGGCTTAGCAGCTTCCGGTTTAACCGTATCAGCAGATTTCTTAAACCGTTCCAGGAAGCTATTCAACGGATTGGCCTCTGGAGTTGCGATCGCGCTAGGTTTAATTGCGCCAGGTGTAACCGAAGTCGGTTTAGCCGATGCAGACCCCTGGGGCTTGACCACAGGCTGCCGATCGTCCGCTTGTTTCAAGCGCTTGACGAGTTCATCCAAACTTTCCGGTTGGGACACCGGAGCAGGCGTCGCCACGGGCGCAGGTTTTGGAGCGGCAATATTAACCTTGGGCGCTGCGGGTGTCGGCACTGCAATTGCAGGAACCTTAGGCGCAGCCACTTTCGGGGCAATTGGTGGAGCAGCGGGGGCCGGAGGCGAGATCGTGACGGTTGGTTTAGGCGCGACTGGTTTCGCTGTGACCGTCGGACTTGCCTTCACGACAGGTTGCACTGTGGGGCTACCAGCAGGTTTAACCGTTGGTTTCACCGGTGTAGAAACGGTCGGTTTCGCGATCGATTTCACCTCGGGCTTCACGGTTGCCTTCGGTTCTACAGACTTCGGTGCGGGAGATTGAGGAGCCAACTTCGTCACTGGCTGCGGGGCTAGCTTGCTCGGCTCCGGCTTTTTAGCTTCCGACTTAGCTTCCAGTTTGGCATCGGGGGACGGTGCTGACGATTTTACCGTTGGTGTAGTGACGGGTTTAGTCGTCGCAGGTTTAGCCGTTGCGGGGGGTTGGGCGATCGGTGGAACCGCTGATTTCTTATCAGACTTCACCGCTGACTGGCTGTCCGGTTTACTCTCCGGCTTTTGGAACCGTTCTAAAAATCCCTTGAGAGGATTTTCAATTTTCTCCGGTGCGGTCGGAGTGGGGGCAGCTTTTGCCGCTGGTTTGCTCGTCGTTACAGACTGAGGCGCGATCGCCGGGGCAATCGGTTTAGCCGCTGGAACTACGGGTTTCACCGTTGGGACGATCGCTGGAGCCACGGGAGCTTTCGGGGCGACCTTGACCGCAGAGGCCGCAGGTGCTTTTGCCTCAGATTTTTTCTCTGCTGGAGCGGCCTTCACCGCTGGGCTGGTTTTAGCTGGACTCGTTGCAGTCGCTGGAGTCGTCTTTGGAGCAGCTTTGGGCGCGATCGTTGACGCAGGGGTTTCAGCCGCTTTTGGAGCCGTTGTCGGCGCAGTCGTTGCTGGCTGACGGAACTGCTTGAAGAAGGCACCTAACGCATTCTGAGGGGATTGAGTTTCAGCTTTGGGTGCAGGCTTAGCGCTTTCAGGCTTAGCACTTTCAGGCTTAGCAACTTCAGGCTTCAGCGTTGTCACTCTTGCCGAAGGTGTCGGCGTCGGTGCTTTCGCCGCTGCGGGACTCGGCGCAACGGGTTTTACGATCGGAGATTTCGGCGCTTGCGGTTGTTTAGCCGCCGGTTGCTTCACCTCTGGTTGCTTGGCTTCCGGCTGCTTCACCGAGGACTTCACCGCTGGGGTCTCAGTGGGCAACGGTTTCACAACCTCGGGCTGCGTTTTAGCCTCGGGCTGGGCTGGAGAAGCTTTGCGGAAACGATCGAAGAAATTGCTGAAAGGCGACTCTTCCGCTGTGGCCTCAGGTTTCGCCCCTTCCGGTTTCACTGAGGAAGAAACAGAGGACGGTTTTTCAGGCACCTTCGTCTCTGGGGGTACCTTCGTCTCTGGCAATTTCGCCGCAGGTTTGACCGTTGGCGGAACAATGACCTTTGGTGCAAGCTTCACGGGTTCCGGAGTCTTCGCCTTCAGATCCGTGGGAATGGGCGTTTTCTCGATCGTCGGTTTAGCCTTCTCAGCTTCCGGCTTGGGTTGGGCGATCGCAGGTTTCAGTTCCTCCCGAACCTTGGGAGCCGGACTCACGAGCGGCGCAGGGGATGCCGCTGGAGAGGTTGATGCCGGAGCCGCAGGTTTACGGAAACGATTCCAGAAACCACCTCCACCTGCCTTTTCCGTCGGTTTCTCGATCGGTTTTTCAGGTGCTGCCTTCAGTTTTTCAATTGTGGAAGTCTCCGCTTTGGAAGTCGCCGCCTTACTCGATGCTTCTTTCAGTGCAGCTGGTTTCGGTGCCACAGAGGGGGCAACGGTAGGCACCTTCGGCGCAACCGTCACCGGAGAGGCCTCCGGTTTAGGCGTAGTTATGGGCACAGGAATAGGCACCGGAGCGACCTTCGGCGCAGTGACCTTCGGCGCAATTAACGGAGCAGTAGATTTCACAGGGGCCGCAGGCGCGATCGCGGGTTTAGGCGCAACCTCTTTGGCTTCGGGTTTAGCTACCGACTTCGCTTCGGGCTTAGCTTCAGGCTTCACTTCCGTTGCTTTCTGTTCAGCCGGAGGACGGGCCGCAGGACTAGCTTGGGGCGCTGCTGAAGGTTGGACTGCTGCTGGGGGGGCTGGCTTGCGGAAACGATCGAAGAACCCACTCTTTTTCTCAGGGACTACTTTCTCAGTTTCTTTTTTCTCAACCGACGGAGTCACCGTTGGAGCACTCGCCTTGGGCGCTGGCACGATCGGTGTAACCGCCGGCTTCGGCGCGGGTGCAGGTTGACTCGGAGTAGGGGCCGCAGCTTTCCCTGGAATGGGAACCGGAATGGGAATCGGAATCGGCACCACATTCGGCTTGGCAGCCGGCGCAGGTGCGATCGGGGATTGAACCGGACTCGGAGGCGTTTGCAGCTTCACCGTTTCCGGTTCTGGCGTTTTCTCCACCGCAGGACTTGCAGAAGGTGTCACCGTAGGAGCTACAGAAGGCTGAACCTGGGATTGGACTTCTGGCTTGGCTTCTGCTTGAACCTCAGGTTTAACGTCCTTCGCTTTTGTCGATTCGGGCGCGGATTTGCGGAAGCGATCGAAAAATCCCCCCTTCTTCTGGGGCGGTGCTGTCTTAGCAACCGCTTCCGGCACAGAAGTTTCCGGTGCTTTCAGCTTTACTGGAACCGGGGTCGGCGTTTCCGCTGCTTTGGACGGCTCAACCTTAGGCGTCTCCGCTTTCGGCGTTTCCACCTTGGGTGTTTCTACTTTAGGCGTCTCCAGTGAAGACGGAGCTGACTGCGGCGCTGCTTTAGCAGGCTCAACGGGTTTCGCAGATTCGATCGGTTGAGGCGCGATCGAGGGTTTGACTTCTGTTCTACGCCCCGGAGACAGCTTAAAGAAACCTTTCTTAGCGGGGGCTTTTTCGGTGGGCACCACTGGCACCGCAGGGGCAGGCTCTTCTACCTTCAACGGAGTAGGAACGGGCGCGGGAGGAACCACGGATGGGGGTTTCTCCGGTGCAGACAGCCCTGGTTCTACAGATTTTGCGGTTGGGCTGGGAGAAGTGCTAGGGACAGCGCTAGGAGCTTTAGCTTTTTCCGCAGCCAGCTTACCTTTTTTGACTTTTTGTTTTTCAGGCTTCGTCTCGGGTTTCGCTGATTCTGCTTTAGAATCCGACGATGATCCAATGGGAATCGGAATGGGGATTGGAATAGGCACTGCCCCAGGAGACGCTTTGAGATCACCGGGTTTAATATCAGCCGCTTTGAGATCTGCCGATCCTTTAGATTCGATCGTAGGGACAATGGTCGCTGGCATCGGCTCAGGCGTTTTTCCCTTCGCAGATCCGGCAGGCTGTTGACTGGGCGCGGACGAAGCCTCCGGCGAAACCGTTGGGGTAACCGTTGGTGAAATTACGGGACTGGGGGCAGGCTCTGGGGGTTGATAGTTGGGATCCACAATCCCCCGCGCTTCAGCGATCGTCAGTTCTCCTCGGGTCAGTTTAGATAAGGTGTCATTGCCACCCGGTTCAAAGGTAAAGACCCGCGCTGTATTATTGGCGAAATTCTCGATCGCCCGACCTTTATCGTTAATAAATTCCAACTGAACCCAGTTTTGACCCGGTTTAAACCCCTTCAGATAAATCGGTTGCCAGCGATCGAGGTTAAAGCTTTGACCATTGACCGTTGCCTTAATCTTCCAATCCTCCACCTCATCCTTTTTATTACCTTGTGCAACTAAATGAAGGGGTGCATTGGTTAAGTAAAAATCCAAGAGGATTGGCTCGGCTCCATAGGTTCCCTGGGGCCGACTATAGGTTAGCAATGGCTTATCAGGATCCGGCGTATTTTCCCCCGTCTTCGTTAAAACATGAAACGTAACTTGGGCATAGGCCCCATCGTTTTTAAAACTCTCATGCCAAGGGCGGGAAGCAAACACCCGCAGCGTGTGGGTTCCCGGCGTCAAATCCTTCAACTGAACCGGCTGGCTAACGTCATACACCGCCTGATAGGGCTGATTATCTAAAAAGAGATGAAGGTGTGGCCCCAATCCAAGCTTTGCATCTTTATAAATAGGCAGATCCTTCACGCGCAATTGCACCTCAACCGCCGTGTCTTGCAACACTGCATCAGCCTTCGGACTGACAACCGTAACTTGAGGCTGATACTTTTCCAGTACTTGACGCAGTTCCTGAATAACCAACGGTGGCGACGCTTCTGATAGTTGTCCCGAGGTCTTCACCGAAGCAGCTAAAGCGGGGGAACCACTCCACAGACCCATCAGCAACATCACCAAGCCCAGGGCAACGGGCTTCTTTAAGGTTGTCCACCAGCGACGCCGTCCCACCACGCGATCGTTCTCCTTATAAAAAACGAATTTTGTCAAAGGCAATACTATCTACCCTCTCAGCTTAAAGCCTATGGGAACTATAGCGGAAAAGCCTGAAATCACTGGCTAATCCTCACGAAAGTCCATGAATCCTGGATCCGAGCAAGCTTTCAGCATTGATCTCCCTATTCTCCTTTCTAAGAAGACGCGATCCCAAAATCATTCTTTTAATCATTTTCGTAACATTTGTTCACTTACACATTGAAGCAACGTAATTGATCGCAATCAATTGTTGACTTTCTCTTTTTCAATCATGAAGTTGTGTAAATGCTATTGCTTCCCCCTTGACTTTTTGAACTTTAAGAGTGCTCAAAAGTGCTACGTGATTTAGCTTTTAGGGTTTTTGAATTATTGTTAATCCTATCCAGAAACACTTTCCTTCAAGACCTATAATGACAGGCGTGAGAACCTAGTTCGAGCAGCGATCCCTTGATAGTTAAGGCTTTTAGCTGAGATAGTTTAAGGGGGCTTCGTACAGACCAAACGGCACAAACCGCATTCTGGCTGAGTCTTCAGCACCTTGGTCTTATCCAACATGGCTTGCGTTTGTAAAGTTAGTTCGTGCTGAGCACTGCCTATTAGGGATACCTCGTTCCTTTTCTAGAGAGAGGAGAGTCTCAATGACAATCAGCCCACCGGAGCGCGAGGCGAAGGTGAAGGTTGTTGTCGATAAGGATCCGGTTCCGACTTCCACCGAAAAATGGGGTCAGCCTGGTCACTTCGATCGCACCCTCGCTAAGGGGCCCAAAACCACCACTTGGATTTGGAACCTCCACGCTAACGCTCACGACTTCGATAGCCATACTTCTGACTTAGAAGACGTATCTCGCAAAATTTTTAGCGCCCACTTTGGTCATTTGGCCGTTGTGTTCATTTGGCTCAGTGGCATGTATTTTCATGGCGCTAAGTTTTCAAACTATGAAGCTTGGTTGACGGATCCCCTAGGTGTTAAGCCTAGTGCACAGGTCGTTTGGCCTATCGTCGGTCAAGAAATTTTGAATGGTGATGTTGGTGGCGGTTTCCACGGCATCCAAATTACGTCTGGCTTATTCCAGATGTGGCGCGCCGCCGGTATTACAAACAGTTTTCAGCTTTACTGCACTGCCATCGGCGGTCTAGTAATGGCTGGTTTGATGTTGTTCGCTGGCTGGTTCCACTACCACAAGGCAGCTCCGAAGCTGGAATGGTTCCAAAACGCCGAATCCATGATGAACCACCACTTGGCTGGTTTGTTCGGTCTGGGTTCACTGGCGTGGGCAGGTCACCAAATCCACGTTTCTCTGCCGATTAACGAACTGTTGGATAAGGGCGTTCCTGCGAGCAAGATTCCTCTGCCGCACGAGTTCATCCTGAATCCCCAGTTGATGGCAGACATCTATCCCAGCTTTGCCAAGGGCTTAACCCCCTTCTTTACCTTAGACTGGGGCGCGTATGCAGACTTCCTAACCTTCAAGGGTGGCTTGAACCCGGTGACCGGTGGCCTGTGGCTGACCGATACGGCGCACCACCACCTTGCACTGGCAGTGATGTTCATCGTGGCTGGTCACATGTACCGCACGAACTGGGGCATCGGCCACAGCATGAAGGAAATCCTGGAAGCGAACGGGCCCGATCCCGTCATGATTACTGGGAATGGTCACAAGGGTCTGTATGAAACCTTGACCACCTCTTGGCATGCAAACCTCGCTATTAACCTAGCGATCGGTGGCTCTGTCACCATCATCGTGGCTCAGCATATGTATGCAATGCCACCCTATCCTTACCTGGCGACAGACTATGCAACGCAACTGTCGCTATTCACCCACCACATGTGGATTGGCGGTTTCCTCATCGTAGGGGCTGCTGCTCACGGTGCCATCTTCATGGTGCGTGACTACGATCCCGTGGTAAACCAAGGCAACGTGTTGGATAACGTTATCCGTCACCGCGATGCCATCATCTCGCACTTGAACTGGGTTTGTATTTTCCTCGGCTTCCACAGCTTTGGTCTATACATCCACAACGACACCATGCGGGCCTTCGGACGTCCTCAGGACATGTTCTCCGATACCGCAATCCAACTTCAGCCCATCTTTGCTCAGTGGTTGCAAGGCATTCATGCAGCTGCAGCTGGTTTGGGTTCCACCGCTCCTGGTGCACTGGCTCCGGCAAGTGTTGCCTTTGGTGGAGATGTTGTCGCAGTCGGTGGCAAGGTTGCCATGATGCCGATCGCCCTGGGCACCGCAGACTTCCTGGTGCACCATATCCACGCCTTCACAATTCACGTGACGGTTCTCATCCTGTTCAAAGGTGTACTGTTTGCCCGTAGCTCTCGTCTGATTCCAGACAAAGCAAATCTGGGCTTCCGCTTCCCTTGCGACGGTCCTGGTCGCGGCGGTACCTGCCAAGTTTCTGGCTGGGATCACGTCTTCCTGGGTCTGTTCTGGATGTACAACTCCATCTCGGTTGTAATTTTCCACTTCTCTTGGAAGATGCAGTCCGATGTCTGGGGTACTGTTTCGCCCGATGGTACTGTGAACCACATTACCTACGGCAACTTTGCTCAAAGCGCAATCACCATCAACGGTTGGCTGCGTGACTTCCTGTGGGCGCAAGCTTCCCAGGTCATCAACTCCTACGGTTCTGCACTGTCTGCTTACGGTCTCATGTTCCTGGCCGCCCACTTCATCTGGGCCTTCAGCCTCATGTTCCTGTTCAGCGGTCGTGGCTACTGGCAAGAATTGATTGAGTCCATCGTTTGGGCACACAACAAGCTAAAAGTGGCTCCTGCTATCCAGCCTCGTGCTCTGAGCATCATCCAGGGTCGAGCTGTGGGCGTGGCACACTACCTCTTAGGCGGAATCGCCACTACGTGGGCGTTCTTCCTAGCTCGGTCACTTTCACTATGATGAGCCAGGAGGATTATTAGGACTTATGGCGACTAAATTTCCAAAATTTAGCCAAGACCTTGCCCAAGATCCGACGACTCGTCGTATTTGGTACGGGATCGCCACGGCTCATGACTTTGAAAGCCATGACGGAATGACGGAAGAGAAGCTCTATCAAAAGATCTTCGCAACCCACTTCGGTCACCTGGCAATCATCTTCCTGTGGGCTTCTGGTAGCCTGTTCCACGTTGCTTGGCAAGGCAACTTCGAGCAGTGGATTAAAGATCCGCTGAATGTTAAACCGATCGCTCACGCGATCTTTGACCCTCAGTTTGGTAAGGGTGCCGTCGATGCCTTCACCCAGGCAGGTGCTTCTTACCCTGTGGACATTGCTTACTCCGGTGTTTATCACTGGTGGTACACCATCGGTATGCGCACGGTTGGGGATCTGTATCAAGGTTCCATCTTCCTGCTCATTCTGTCTGCAATCCTGCTGTTTGCTGGTTGGCTGCACTTGCAACCCAAGTTCCGTCCCAGCTTGGCATGGTTCAAAAATGCTGAATCCCGTCTGAACCACCACTTGGCTGGTCTGTTTGGGGTTAGCTCCCTGGCTTGGACTGGTCACCTAGTTCACGTCGCAATTCCTGAATCCCGTGGTCAGCACGTGGGTTGGGACAACTTCCTTTCCGTTGCGCCTCACCCCGCAGGTCTAGCTCCCTTCTTCACGGGGAACTGGGGTGTGTATGCACAGAACCCTGATACCGCTGGCCATGTTTTTGGCACAGCTCAAGGTGCAGGAACCGCAATTCTGACCTTCTTGGGTGGCTTCCATCCTCAGACCGAGTCCCTGTGGCTCACTGATATGGCCCACCACCATCTGGCAATTGCCGTCCTCTTCATCATTGCTGGTCACATGTACAAGACCAATTTTGGAATTGGTCACAGCATGAAAGAGATCATGGAAGCGCACAATCCTCCTAAAGGCACGCCCTTCGGCGGCATGATTGGGGATGGGCACAAAGGGATGTATGACACCTACAACAACTCCCTGCACTTCCAACTCGGTTGGCACCTGGCTTGCTTGGGCGTAGTTACCTCTCTGGTAGCTCAGCACATGTACTCCATGCCTCCCTACGCGTTCATCGCGAAAGACTTCACCACGATGGCAGCGCTTTACACCCATCACCAGTACATTGCTGGGTTCCTGATGGTTGGTGCTTTTGCCCATGGTGCAATCTTCCTGGTTCGTGACTACGATCCAGAAGCCAACAAAAACAATGTTCTGGCACGGATGCTGGAGCACAAAGAGGCTCTCATCTCTCACTTGAGCTGGGCTTCCCTCTTCCTGGGCTTCCACACCTTGGGTCTGTACGTCCACAACGATGTTGTGGTTGCTTTCGGAACTCCCGAAAAACAAATCCTGATTGAGCCTGTCTTCGGGCAATGGGTTCAAGCATCGTCTGGTAAGCTGCTCTACGGCCTCCAAACGCTGTTGTCCAACCCTGAAAGCGTTGCTTACACGGCTTATCCTAACTACGGTAACGTTTGGTTGCCGGGTTGGCTGGAAGCCATCAACAGTGGCAAGAACTCCTTGTTCCTGACGATCGGCCCTGGCGACTTCCTGGTACACCACGCGATCGCGTTGGGTCTGCACGTAACCACCTTGATTCTGGTCAAGGGCGCATTGGATGCTCGCGGCTCCAAGCTGATGCCCGACAAGAAAGACTTCGGCTATGCCTTCCCTTGTGATGGCCCCGGTCGTGGCGGTACTTGCGACATCTCTGCATGGGATTCCTTCTACCTGTCCATGTTCTGGATGCTGAACACCATTGGCTGGGTTACGTTCTACTGGCACTGGAAACACCTGTCTATTTGGTCTGATAACGTGGCTCAATTCAACGAGTCTTCGACCTACTTGATGGGCTGGTTCCGTGACTATCTGTGGCAGTACTGTGCTCCGCTGATTAATGGTTACAACCCCTATGGCATGAACAACCTGGCTATCTGGGCATGGATCTTCCTGGGTGCTCACTTGGCTTGGGCAACTGGTTTCATGTTCCTGATTAGCTGGCGTGGTTACTGGCAAGAGTTGATCGAAACCCTCGTTTGGGCACATGAGCGCACTCCTCTGGCGAACCTGGTTCGTTGGAAGGACAAGCCGGTGGCTCTGTCCATCGTGCAAGCACGCTTGGTTGGTTTAACTCACTTCACGGTGGGCTATATCTTCACCTATGCGGCGTTCCTGATTGCTTCGACTGCTGGTAAATTCGGTTGATCGAGCTAGTAATCTTTAACTGAAAAAGCCTCCCTTACGGGAGGCTTTTTTATATTCAGATAATTTGACAAAAAGGTATCGCAAAAAGCAGTAAATCTGAGGTTCGAGACTCCCGAAATCAGCCAAAATGAGGATGCTGTTTGTAGAAGTGCTTATGAATAACTTTATTGCAGGCGTGGTTGCCGTTCTGGTTGCAGCATTTGGGTGGGTACTGTTTGGCAAGCCCAAAGGTGAAACAGAGAACAAATCAGAAAGCACAGAGATTGTTACGCCCCCCCAAACACAAAGTCCTCCTCCCGAACTGTCAACACCGATCGAATCTGACCATCCATCCGAAGGTACAGCAGAAGTCACTGTTCCAGGAGAACCCACTGCTACGGAAGGGGAGATCATCACTGAATTACCAGCCCAAGCTGAAGAACCTGTTGATTTTAGTCACTCTGTATCCACGGAACAACCTAGTACAGACTCATCCAGTATCAGCAATTTAGAAGATCCCTGGGCAGATCCTTCCACGCAAGATAACACCGAGGGCAGTATTACGTTTGATGCAATCACTGCAACAGATCTTTCTGAGCCTTCCGACGAAACTCCGATCGAAATTAATGTAGATGATGCAACTCAAGTTACTGAAGCTGAGGAATCAAGTCTATCCACGCCCGTTGCATCCACTCGTTACAACGTTGGCGAACCCATTCCTGAGGCACCCTTTGCAGCCATCCAAGATCCAAAGCGACCGAAAACTCCAGAGTTACAGGATCTGAGTCAACAAATTTTAGGCTGGGGAAATTCTCGACTTTTGAGCAATGTTCCTAAAGTTTTACCCTACGCTACCCACAACGACCCGTTAATTCGGAGCTACGTAGCGCTTGCACTAGGTCAAATTGCAGCCCCTCATACAGTGAAAGCAGAAATCGAAAAAGTGATTCCTGTCCTTGGCAAACTGAGTCAGGATAGTAACAGCGATGTGAGAGCAATGGCAATGAAAGCATTGAGTTCTATCCAATCCCCGGATGTTTTACCGTTCCTTGAAAAGGGATTGCTGAATGCCTCTGGCCCAGTTAAGCAAGCAGCTAATACTGCCATTCAAAAGTTAAAACTGAATTACGGCAGCCAAACGGCCTCTGCAGAAATTCCACCTTCCCTCCAGCAAAGGCCTTAGACACCCCATTTGAAGGATTTTCTTAAGTAAAAAAACCGCCATTGCCGCTGCAACGCAGCTAGTTACACCCAGAGGGTCAGTCCATTTAATTCGATCGATTTCTCTGGGTGTAATGTGTGATGCTTAATAGCAGTAACGACCATTTTGTGGCGTCTTTTGATTACTTCCCGTGCGGATCGCTCCTAAAAGCGTAGAGACAATCACACAACGTTTTTTAATGGAATCTTGACTCATCGACAATGTGACTCTGCCAAGCTGACCATTTACATTGCCATAGTCATCAAATTGAACCAGGTATACTCCATTTTTAATCCGTAGCGTCGTCTCACTATCAATTAGAACCCCTTGGGGCAAAGCTTTCCACTGTAAGGGTTCCTGATTCATAGGCGAAATTGCCCACTCAGTAGTCGATTGATTCGTTTGTCGAACTTGAAACTGATGGCCTATTTTTTTAAGCTTAGCGGAATTCTGAGCCTGTTTCATCCCTTCTACAATTTCAGACTGCGCTGCCCCCAGTCGCAAGTTCGTATAAAAAGATAACCAGGATGGAACTCCGATCGCAGCAATTATTGATACGACAAACACCACAATTAATAGCTCAATTAAGGTAAATCCTATTTCCTGTTTTTTAGGGTTCGATCGCTGCAGAGAACAGAAGTAGCGCATAGACTTGAGTCCAAGTTACTGACAACAGCTGAAAGAGCAGAGTACAATACCGTTAAATTGCCCTGCGGATTAGATTTTCTAACAGTCAATTTAAGATTTAATTCCAGGTAAGAAGCATTGAAAAAAGAAGCTAATTTAACACAACTGCAATGAAGAAAATCACAACTACAACAATGCTAAAAAATCAATAGAAAACCCTCTCAAAGATTTACGAGAGGGTTGCAACTTATCAGTCAATACTAGGTTGTTAGATTAAGCTAGATGAGAAAATTCCACTAGTTACAGTCAGTTCCTTCTCCCTCTCTCATTCCACCTAGCACCGTTTGAATAATCACACACTTGGTTGTGCCACCACGTGTTGGCTTGACACCTATCTTAAAAATAGCGTTTGTGGCAAGCGGCTGAGTAGTCTCTCGAACGATTTCTCCATAGTTGTCAAAGACAACCCATGCAGTTCCTGTCTTATCAAATACAACATTATTTGTACTCAAATTACCATTGCCTAAAGTTTCCCATTTACTCACAGCAGCATCTGGAATCGCAGTTCGATTTTGAGTGCAGTTTCGATTCGCAGACACGGCTACGTCAACACTGCCTGAATTTGGGCAGGGAAGTACAGCTAAGCGGAGATTGGCCAAATCAAAGCGAACTTCACGGGGAGTCTTAGTTTGTTTCGCTTCTGCTTGGGCTCGGCGCAGAATATCAAAAATTTGAGAACGGGCAGAGTTAGTTCTTTGGTTATTCATAAAACTCAGCCATCCCGGAGCCGCGATCGCAGCTAAAACCCCAACAATAATCACAACTAGGAGCACTTCCAACAGCGTATACCCAGCGGTTGAAGAATGATTCAAAGGTTTGCTGATCTTGCGTTGGATATTCATCCTACTTGTCTCCAAGGGCTTTACAGATACTCAAACTTCAACACTGGAAACTTGACTTATTGATTCACTTTCCCGATCGCACCTCGGGTAAGTACCCGCGTTTCCATTAAAAATGGCAAATTGCCTGATCCAACGGCAACGGGAATCCCCGGACGACCTGCTGCATTCCCTCGAATATACACCGCAACTTCTTGGTTGAGATTATTCGCATCTGCGCCCCGAACACAGGTATAGAATCCCAGGGTTGATTTAGCCCCAGTTGCCAAATCATTCCCCGGACTCATAATGAATCCCCCTTGAGTTGGATTAGCAGAGTCATAGGCAGGCGTAGGACATAGCGTACTCCAACCGTTATTAGCATCCCCTGGAACTCCAGAGGTCGCATTTGCCACAATCGGCTGAATAGGCCGAGCAGCCGTTCGGTTATCTACAAAGTCAATTAGTACAAGATTATTAACTGTTGAGGTAGGCCGCCCCCCATTTTTAGCTTGTAAATTCTGAGTCGCCACCCCAGGAGCATCTGATCCCCAAGGCCATGTTTCAAAGGTCGTCTGGCCTTGTAAAGGATTGACCCAACCCGGCGTTAATGTAGGAGCCCCTGCACCACTAACCGAATCAGTTGTAAATTGAGGCAATTCGTAGCGAGTAATTCTTGATCTACCTTGCCATAGCTTAGTACTGTTATCACTATTCAGCGTATATACAACCAATGTATACATACGCTGAGAAATACAAGGCACGCCTTGCAAAGCAGTAGCTGCATTGGCAGTTCCAGCAGTTGTACGACAGCGATCGATTAAATTTTGCGGTAGGGGGTCAACTCGCCAAAAGGCTAATACAGGAAGACTGGTCGCATCATTGAGTGCAGCTGGCACATAATTCAAGACACCAGGACAGCGCTTCTGTCCAGCGGTTTTATTGAAAGGATTTGCACCATCTCCTTGTAAACAACGCCCATCATAAACGTACACCGCTTCTTTGAGATCCCGCGCCATATAGTCTAGGGCAGATTGCACCTCCCGTTGAGTATCGCTACGGCTGGCATCCCGCTGGTTGGTCTGCATCAGCTCAACCACTCCGTAGAGGAGCCCCGTCACAATTAGGCTACCGATCGCTAAGGCCACCAATAGCTCTAGCAGGGTAAAGCCGCTGGTCGAACGAACTTTCAATGACCACCGCAGCAGACACAATAGACGAGGCTTGAGATGAGACTTAAGAGAAATCATGGTCATGCCAACAAGAAGAAGGGTCAAAGAAAGGGGAGACGCTACATGAAGGATCTAGCCTACACAACTGAACTAGCACTTCCCAGCCTTACAAAGATCTCGATAGCTCGATAGTCCCTGGGAGTTACTATTTTTGACGACTGTGGAATATAGGACAGAGACGGGACGCAATCTAAACCCTCCCTGACCTGAAGTCATCCGTAGACTCGCTTGTGTCGTCTCAGCTTTACCAGCTTTCAAGTTGGCTTCAGCCAGCACAGAGTAAACTCTAACGCCCATCGTGAAACCCACAGCCAGATTGATAGGATTCCCCGCATTATCAGTTGATTGAATGGAAGTCCCAGCAGTACGAAACGTTTGCACAAGGAAATCAGGAGTACAGTCTCCATCGACATCAACTCGGACATACTGGGTTAATGAAGGTTGAGCCGAAGGAGCCGTTTCTGAACAAGTTGCACTGACGGTTCGTAGTCCAGTTAAAGCCGCGGTTGGGGGCATAGGGCTAGTATTACTGAGTGCTCCTGCTACAGGAGCCGGCAAGTCAGTGTCAAAATATTGTCCCCGTTCCACGATCGTGCGCACCCGTTCTACTTCGCCTTGAGCCAATGCTAATCCCTGTTCTGCACGACGATTTTGAATGCGCGTAGCAGTCGCAAAAAAGATAGGCGGCGTAATAGCAACCAGCGTGATTGAGATAACCACGATCGCCACTAAAGACTCAATTAATGTCAGACCTTGCTCCGAGGAATGGCCTAGGCAAGGAAGCCAACGCACCAAGAGTCGGAGCGATCGTACGGACTGGGAATCATCTGGTGTGCGCATAATCACTCCTTAGGTTGGGCAAGCAAGGCTGGTTCGACGAGCTACGGGTACATTCGGCACCTTGCCCGCTTTAGCTGCCTGGCACAGTTGACGAATATAGGGGTCATTCACTTGCGGTTCACTGTAGAACTCATTCTTTGTGGAACTGGGAGATACGAAACGAGAAGCCGCAGGGCCCGCAGGTGCAAACTGGAGCGCAACATCATATCCCCAGAAACGGTTGGGCGGACTGTAGTAACCAATTTTTTCCCCAGATTGATCTGCAGCCGCCAGTTCTCCTTGGCCCGTCAGTTCCCAAGCTTCAGCTTCAAAAGGAGCTGTTGCATAGTTGCTGAAACTGAGTTGAAGGAATGAACCTGAGAAGTATAAAGGAACACCACTCCAGTTTTCGAGGAAGCGGGGGAAGTTGTGCAAACCACCGTAGGATTGACCAGCGCGGGAAGGCGGAATTCCACTAACGACGATCGAGTTCAACCGAGTAGTCTGCGCAGGCGCTAAGCGAGCGTTATTCGCTAAATCACTATAGGGATTATTACCAGAAACGTTGGAATCATTGAAGTATTCCGGCACTGGGCGGGAGGGTTTTTCGGGTAAATTCCCTGAACCCTTTTTGGGTGGGGCAATACCGAACGGTTCACCAGTGCGCGAAATCTCAATGGGTGTATCAGGATCTCCTCCAATCGCCAAATAATTAGGATAAGTGGCTGTAACGTTGGTGTTAAAGACATTGGGATCTTTGCCAAGCGGAACCGTGTTCGCTACGTTTGCAGCCGTAGTGTTGCGGGTCACAACGGATGAGTTTTCTCGCAGCCAAGCCCAGGTATTTGTCTTAAAGTTTGTATTGGGGCGACTCGCATTTTGGAAAGAGGTACGATCATTCCCTTTACACCCCAACTCATACAATCCACCCGTATTGGAGCCACTGTAGATAGGTTGGTGGTAACGATCCGCATCAATGACATCAGGATTACGAACGAAGTAATCCTCCGCACTCCCGTCACAGAACGCATTCGACTGAAGACTAATGGAATCCGCCAATAATTCAGACGGACGCCAACGATCCTTATCAGGTCTGGCAAATTCCGTATCTAGTGTCTTGCGACTATCGTAGAAATCAGCCGCATTGAATGCTTTATCCTGGATTTTCTCGGTGAACTCCTCCAATAGGGTACCATTAGCATTCTGGTGCAGGTTATAGTCACCTCGTACGTAGAGCGGTTGATCAGTAAAGAAGGAAAGACCCCGGTAGTTATCACCATCCTTGAAATTACCACCCACTAAATTATCTGCCCGCTTGAGATCTACACCATTGCGTAGACGGAAGCCATAGGGACGGCGATCGGGATCAGCCAGATAATCGATCGGCTTTGTTGAAATACCTCGGTTATCTGCCGTTAGAGGAACCTTAGGATCCATGGGTTTGCTCGGGTCACGAACATCCATCGTATCTTTCTGAGTATTTTCCGGTCGAGAAATCGCATCTTCCCGGACAGCGTCCTCCCGGAATGCATAGACAATGCCGCTCACTGGCAGCCACACATCATCTGGCGCGAAAGGTGTTCCACCGGAAGCTTGCTGATTTTTAACCTTATTCCTGCGCAGGATATCGAGATCAATATCCATCGCTCGGGCCAACATTGACTGCCGAGGATCAAAGAAGGCTTTATCAAGAAACGGCACTGCCACTGAACGGTAAGACCCAGCCGTGTTCCAAGCCAAGGCTCGGATCGATTCTGGTGTAATACCTTGTGGAAGCATGATTCGGTTAGGATTCAAAGCATCAGCAGCCGGAGAATCCACAAAGGGTAAGTTCCATTGGCTAGTATCCACTACTGGCTGAATAGCAACCTGCGAAACTCCATGATCTGGTATTGGGAAGACAGTCCTAGTGGGATCCGGATATCTCGCAAACCCAGGTTTTAGAACTGTTTTGGGGGGCAACAGACTAATAGGAACCGGGTTAATCGTAGCTGCTGTATTGAAATAGGGAGTTGCTGGTTTCGGCGTAGCATCCGTTTGTACGCGCTTGAAGACAACCTTTTTATCATTGGCAATCTTCTTCACATAGTCATCCACCACGTAGGGTTCCAGATCACCCGAAACTTTATCAGCCCGCCCGCCCCTGGGTACACTCTGTTGCCCTGTCATTTGCTTCACTGTCAAGCCAACCAACTCAGCTTTGGAGGCTTGGACGTTTTTCGGAGGGGTAGAATTCAAGGCCTGCACAGTCACATCCGTCCCAACCATGAAGTCATCATGACCAGGCTGACGATGATCGTATTCTCCTGCTACATCGGCTACAAAGTCACTGTTCGTATCCACTAAATCCCCATCCAAATCGTGATCCACTTCAGGGAAGAGGTAGTAGAGTGCAGGAAACTTCGGTTTAACTACTGGCCGCGCAACGGTCATTGCATAGACGGGATCATAGGTTGCACTCTTTGGATCTAACTTAGGATCCCGTGGATCATAGGCCGTGCTTCCATTCCCACTTTGAGATTTTTCATCACGGGGTAATTCCAGAGCCCCGCAGAGGCGAGATAACCCTAACCGGGCAAACTGAACCCGCTGTGTATCTAACGTCCCTAATTGGATCCCATCAGGTAACGTTACTGAAGGCAATGGAGTGCTGGGAGGCACTAAAGACTGTGGGTTACCATTACTATCCACCGAGAGCCCAACTGCAGAGGGCTTGGCGTTGATTGCCTTTGTTGTGATCGGGAAAAGATCTGGGTCACAGGCCGAGGGGTAGGCAATGGTATTAGGAGACGTAGGAGAACCCACGCTAATTACGTAGGTACCAAATGCAGGTGAAGAGCGGAAGCCAAAGGTACGATCGCGCCGCACTTGGAAGTTCAGCATAATCATTTCTGCCAAGCGAACTATGGGATGATCAGCACTATACTTTTGACGTAGAAGCTGAATGTAAGCCTCTGGTGGTACATCAAAGAAGTTCTTCTCACCTTCCGGTGCAGCAACCCCACTGTTATTCGTACTTGCCGGATCATAACCAGACCAATATTGTTGCGCCTTAGCTAGCACTTCCCCATTGGAAGGATCCCCATCCATATAGCCATACAGTTCTTCCCCTAATTTCAACATCAATTCAGACTCGCCATTAAAGGAATCCAGATCATATCGACGACTGGTGGGGTCAAACCGTTGGATTTGGTCAATGTTGTAGGCTAACATCCCGATCGTGCAGGATGCCGTTTGGATGTAGGTTTTATCTGCAATGCTCAGGTTGGCGTAGCCTTTTGCATCCAGATTAGACAAGGCACGGCGTAAGTTGGAAAAATTCCCCCACATCGCCATAGCCGGATAGGGATGCACCACCGTATCGTTAGGCTTAGGTGGAAAAGCTCCATCAGGATCGCCTGCAAAGTTGGCTAAATTATCCAACGCCTTCCGTAGCGCTGAGCTGGTATTGGCAACATCACTCTCAAAGGTCGCTTGATTCTTATCGGGGGGTTGAAACTCTAGACCATTCGTCCCGCGACCCACTAAGAAATTAGAGAAGAGCGCTAATGTAGTTGTGGATGTCCCGTCTTTCAACAAAGTGGGGAAGAAGTTCGTAGACTCTCGCAGCGTTAAGGAAGTCCCAGGGTGCACCGTAGAAGCCAAACAAGCCACCGGATAATCCTTATTGACTGCCCCATGATAGATCGCCGAACCCTGGACTGCCGCTAAGTTATCCCGCAGCGATCGCCGTTGCTGCTGAATATGGGTAAGGGTTTTTACCTTGTCATTATCAATGGGATAGGGCTTCACCGTCGGAGGATAAAGCGGATCAGCATCTCTTTCCAAAAACGAAGCCGAGAAATTGACTTTGACCGAACTCGGATTTTCAATATAGCCGTCTTTGGTGTTGTCCCGAGCTGTATTCCAACTGAACAAATTCCCCAGTTCTAGCCGCTGACCGACTAAGACCCGCAACCCTTCATTGCGAGCCCGCCGTTCCCAATAGCCGTCAAATCCAACTTCTCCAACGGCATCTGCAGTTGGGGGATCGTTGCGGGTCAAATTGGGCTTCCCGACAATTTCATCCCCCACTTTCTTATCAGCCGGAATTTGATCGTCCTTGTTCGGGCCATAACGAGGCTTCGGCCCCCAAAGATCATCAGCCCGATAAAGATCATCAACGTAGGGCGCAGGTTCCTTGGCATTGACAATTCGGGTCGCCATTGCCCCATTCTTAAAGGCATTCCAGGTAGACCCCGCACGGTTGTTGTCACCCTTGACGGATTTGTATTTATCCGCCGCCAGCAGACGTTCTGGCTCACTCAGCATCGTCAGCATCGTTGCCTTGTCAGTGGTGGCAACAGTATCAGTTGCAGGGGTAATAGTCGGATTTAGGTTCACCCCTTGACCCACTTGGACGTGGATAGGAATACTCGTTTGGTCAGGTGTTGTGTTGGTTCCAACCCGTCCCAGGGCCATCACCTGCCCCTGAAAATCCATATCCGTTTCCGTTGCATCCTTCGGCGTAGTATTTGTTGCCGAGATAATGGATGCCTCCGGATAAAATAAGCAGGATGCCTTTGCACTGATCAAGAAAGCGTTAAATGCATTTCCCCCGAAGACAAAGCTTCCCTCCGTATGCATTGCCCCATTCCACCGGAAAGCTGGCCCCGGAGAGATTTCTAAATCATTTCTAAACCATGCTCCCCATTTGTTACCCCGATTGAGTTGCCGATCCTGATGGAACTCCATCGTGACCGCAGCACTCTTGGAATCATCAGGAATCACAAAGGAATCGACCTGGAAATTCTTACGAATAGTTGAGGTATTGCTTGCGTCTAGGAACCAGCCTTCTTCCGCTTGGTTACCTCCAGTGGCACTAGAGACCTTACAAGCCCCCTGGGTTTCATTACTCAACGGCCCATGACGCACAATCTGGGCGGCAGCTTTGTCCGCATCATTCGTTCGGACTAGAACTTGGTCAAAAGATAGATTTCCACTGCCCTTGGGCGTACTGAAGACAATGGAGTAAACAACCGTTGCATCTTCTTTGCCATCCCCATTGGTGTCTGTCCGGAATGACCAAGCATTGTCTGGGCCGTTATCTGCCATTTCCCCGGTTCCAGGTCGGGTACCCAAGTCTAAGCGAGTTTCATCGGGGAGGGTATAGGGATCGGTATTCCCACTCGCATCAGGTGTTGCTAGGGGAAGGCGTGCCAGCCCTTTAGTTTTGCCATCATTCAAAAGCATCGCCATCAGGTAGCTTTCCTGAGGCACCCCACCTGGGTAACGAGTATCTTTTGAAGAATCAAACATAAATTCCAGCTTCGATCTAGCCCGATCGATCGCTGGCGTAGCCGCATTGTAGAGAACCCGTTGTTGGTTTTGAACAATGACTTGGGTGTTACGGCTATAAGCGCGATAGGTCAAGGCTCCCACCGTCAGCGAGACCACCAAAATCAACAACACGGTGGTAGGCAGGATAAACCCGGCATTAGGCATAGCCCGTCGATTGGCAACAAATGTTGCTCGCAACAGCCAATTAACAAGACGCTTGCTCATCGATCGCTGGAGTTTCCAGATTTCTCGAACAAGACTCTGAATAGCTTTGGAGAAATGACGGTTTGACATAGCGAATGATTAGAGAGCAAATGCTGCAAAATTGGATGCTGAGAGAAGGTAACTGGTCTAAATTATCCGGGTTTTTTACTTTTGGGATGTATACCCAAGAGAGAAGGTTCGATGGAAACCTGCTTCGATATTACTCACTACTTTTCAAAGTGGCAAAAAACAAGCAAATTCGATCGTTCTCCCCCTAAATATCGTAGGGGAGACGGTGGAATTCAACCCATCAATTGTTTGCTGCCAAATAAATAACCCGAGTATTTTCTAAATACGAAGATAGGCTGTTGCCCATCACGATTGACTCCGTAGAATCTAGCAAAACAGATTGTAGAACCCTGCCAATCAGCAAAATATAGTAACTTACTTGCCGAGATTGCTGAGAGTTCTGGGGTCACTCCTAACGTACCCACGATCGCAATGTTTGATAAACCCAAGCGCGTAAATTTTGAATGAGTATCCTCTGCCAAGGGAATGATTTCCGGTTACTGGTTTCACTTTCCTGGGGCTTGCTTGAGCCTTGGAGCAATGCTTTTCACCCCCCCTTTTTTGCGTCAAACTTTGAGCCTGAAGTCTGAGCATTAAGATCATCCACGATCTGAACAGCGTCTGCTTAATTTTTCTACTGCAACCAAGTTTTTTAATAACAACGAAGGGCGAGGGTCATATATCCTATGACCCTCGCCCTTGCTGGCTAATCATCACCATTGAAGGTTGATTGTGCGACCTTTGATTAGAGGTTTACAGTTTGTTTAGGTTAATTCCTGCTTGTTTTGCAAAGGCAGACAACCCCTTGAGTTCCAAGGTTTTAATTGCTTTTGTGGAAAGACGCAGGCGGACAAACCGATTTCCTTCAGGCCACCAAATTCGCTTCCATTGCAGGTTCGCTTCTTGCAACTTCTTGGTTCGACGGTGAGAGTGGGACACCGCCATGGCATTGTTAGCTTTTTTGCCAGTCAACTGACATACACGGGACATGCTTCGTTCTCCAAGCTGTAAATGTTCGACATTTCATGCAGTCTCTCATTGTATACAGATCAACTGCAAATCGGAAAGAGCTCGTTATAGTCACGTTAGAGTACAGCGGCTCTAAACCTGGGCCAAGGCTCGATCGCATAGAGTTAAGGCTTCGTCAATCTCGTCTGCTGTGACAATTAACGGCGGCACAAACCGCACCACCTGAGGGCCTGCAGGAACCAGTAAAAGTCCTTGTTGCATAGCAGCTTTAACGACTTCGATCGCAGTCACTGGCTGATCCGCTTTTAATTCCAGACCGTTAATCAAGCCCCAACCTCGGACTTCCGCAATGAGATGGGGATACTGGCTAGCTAATTGCTGGAGTCCCATTCTCAACTGCTCACCCCGCTGCTGCACATTCTCCAGAATATGATCCCGTTCTAAGGTCTGGCAAACGGACAGAGCCACGGCGCAGACGAAAGGATTGCCACCATAGGTACTGGCATGATCCCCTGGTTGAAACACGTCACAGGAAGCCTTACAGAGAACCGCCCCGATCGGAACGCCACCCCCTAAACCTTTTGCCGATGTGAAAATATCGGGTTCAATCCCCAAGGTTTCATGGCCCCAAAGATGACCTGTTCGCCCCATTCCTGTCTGCACTTCATCCAGAATCAGCAAAATCCCTTTTTCATCACACAATTGACGCACCTGTTGGAAGTAAGCACGATCTCCGGGACGCACGCCTCCTTCTCCTTGCAGCGGTTCCAAAAGAATAGCTGCAACCTGGGGCGTTTCTGCGTCCAGATCTGAGATCGTGGTTTCTAGGGCAGCAAAATCGTTGTAAGGCACATAGACAAATCCTGGAACCAGGGGGCTAAAGTTTTTCTGATACTTGGGCTGACCTGTGGCAGTTACAGTAGCAAGGGTACGGCCATGGAAACTAGCTTGGGCTGTCACAATGACTGGATTCTCCACGCCTCGCTGAACATGGGCATACTTGCGAGCCAGCTTAATGGCCCCTTCGTTAGCCTCAGCACCAGAATTACAGAAAAAGACCCGATCGGCACAGGAATGCTCCACTAGCCACTTTGCCAAATCCCCTTGGGGTGGAACGTAATAGAGATTGGAGACATGATGCAGGGTTTGCATCTGTTGGGTTACGGCCTGCACCATGGCTGGATGCGCATGGCCCAAGGTACAAGTTGCAATCCCTGCCACAAAGTCTAAATAAGCCTGATTCCGATCGTCCCAGACACGGCACCCTGAACCCCGCACCAAGGCTAGAGGAAAACGTCCATAGGTAGACATTACATAGGCATCAAACTGCTCGGAATTCCAAGGTTCAGCCAGTTGCTGTTCAGATTGGAGCAGGGTATTCAGAATCACGACGATCGCCTCACAACAAGTAGGTAGGTCAAATTCAAGGGGTCAATCCAATTTAGTCCAGTTTTAGCGCACTGGCCGGGACTTCATCCCAAGATTCTACAGTTCGAGTTCGAACAACCCAACCCGCTAACTTTTGTTGATGGGTCAAATTCTCCTCAAAGGACTGACGACAGTCTTGTGCTTGTTGTTCATCACAGCAAGCAATACAGACATAGAGTAGCCCGGCTGGATCCAACTGCTCATTGACCCAAATTTTCATATCCTAATCTCCTGTATCGAGCCGCAAGGCAAAGGTAGAAGAGTTCTTTTAACCCTGCATCCTATTGTCGTACGGATAGAAATTCTGAGCACCCTGAGTTAACATCCCGTCACCCAGAGTGCAGGATATTTGCCCTAGCCCAGCCACCCCTTGAGCCGTTCAGCGACTTGGGGACGGCGGAGTTTTCGCATGGCTTTACTTTGAATTTGGCGAACTCGCTCCCTGGAGAGATTAAAAATACAACCCACTTCTTCCAGAGTGCAAGGCTTGCTCGTCGTTAAACCATAGCGCAGGGAAATAACATCTCGTTCCCGCTGAGTTAAAACCGTCCCTAAAATCTCTGTGATCTCTTGGCGCATAACCGCTTCGCTCATTTGTGCTTCGGGAGACTGCGTCATGCCATCTTCTAGCAAGTCTAATAATTCCGTATCCTCACCTTTACCAACTCGATGGTTGAGGGAGAGAGATTGGCGACGGACTTGTAAGAGGTAAGAGACTTGCTCTAAGGGGATTTCCAGGGCTGTTGCCAGTTCTCCTTCCGTTGGATTTCGGCCTAGGTCTCGACGCAGATCGCGCTGAGCTCGTTTCAGCTTATTGAGTTTCTCAACAACATGAATTGGCAAGCGAATGGTTCTTGCATCGTTTGCGATCGTTCTTGTAATACCCTGTCTGATCCACCAATAGGCATAGGTGGAGAATTTATATCCCTTGTCTGGATCAAACTTCTCCGTAGCGCGGTGTAAGCCTAGAGCCCCTTCCTGGATCAAATCCAAGAAGGGTACACCCCGATTCAAATAGCGCTTTGCGATCGAAACAACAAGGCGGAGATTCGATCGGATCATCGTCCGTTTAGCCACTCGACTGATATGTAACTGATGATCCAGTTGTTTTTCAGTTAAGCCAAAATAGTGCGCTACCTCTGACCTAGTGGGTAACCGATCGAGATCCTCTATCAACTTTTCTCGACATTGCTCAATTTGGTGGCCAACCCGAATCTGACGAGCTAATTCAATTTCTTGATCTGCTTTCAATAGAGGATAGCGTGCCATTTCCTTGAAGAAAGAACCGATCGCATCATCGGAAATACCACGACTATAGGTTGCTATCCAAGAGTGTTGAACATTCTCGCCTGCGTTGCCAGCCCCATCAAACTCGTCTGATTCATCAAAACCCTCTAAGGTCACTAGATCTCCAGCATCGATCTCCAAAAAATTGTCAAAGGATTCCTCTTGGATAGATGTTACTAAATGTTCTTTATTCGATTGTGTTTCACTTGAAATAACTTCTAAATGGGATTTGGTGTTCGATTTTCTGCTCATTTTAAAATCATGTATGGTGTTTTAACGTTAGTGATAAATCACTAGTGGAGAATTAGGGAAATAGAACAGGGAACAGAGATTGGGAAAACTTTTTAATCAACCGAATAATGACGTGCAGTAAACTCTTCAAGCCCGGATTGTGTTCCTTTGGAAAGGGTTAAGAAATTGTTCAATGGATTGTATTGAACCGATTGAATGAGGCTAGCAATTCCTCTATTCTAGATGAGTTAAATTTTTTAGGGAAAGAGTAAAGATTCAGTTGAATGGTAAATGTTGTACCAGAAAATACTAATCAAACTGCAAGTAATCAAACTCAAGCAGAGATGCAAACATGACTCGAATTCCAGTCTCAATCTTCTTGGGTTTTAGGGAGTTAGTGTACCAAGTGAGTTAATGTATTTTGCAAGCTTGAGCGCTGACATAAGAGAACTTGACTCTTAACAGAAGGCTGCTGTTAGGTTTAGATTTTAAAGTTCAAAGAATTATATTCTGTAGTTTATTTAACGAAATTCTTAAAAAGTTTACATCGCTTATTATCTTCATAAGTTATAGTGCAGCTGCTTTATCTAAGTCAGTATCTAGATTCGAAAAGTAATTTAAGCTCTAGGATGACTGGAAAATATCAACAATTTTAGTCGTTAATCCTTAACCCTAGATGTATAACTGGGTAGATTATCGACTAATGTGGGATTGTTGGTCACTTCTAAACTGGGTAATTGAGGATTAATTGAAACTGAGCGGTTGACAAAAATTGCAAATTTTTTCAAGATTTTTCTGAGTGTAAACTTTCTAGCATTTTCTTGTGCCTTGTAGACTAGTTCTGCACTTTTTCTTAAGCTTTAGGATGATCACCCTACAGACTAGGAAACGATCGACGGATTCTTTCATCCATGCCTTTCTGGTTTATTTCTTGTGGTGCTAATTTCCCCTCTATGGACAAAGCTACACACGAAAGAGAAGGTGCAAAGTGCTCTCGTCAGGAAAGATAGCCAGGGGCAAACTAAGGCTGGGAATCAATCCGCTATAGTCAGTTAGGAGATTTTGGCTCGATTGTTGGAAAAATTGCCTGTGTCATCTTGGGATCATGGTTCAAGCATATCGGTGGAGGTTTCTCCCTCAACTCGATGGCTAGAAGTGTTAGTCGATTGTCCGGGAGCGCAAGGTCTCTACACCTATGGTGTTCCGCAGGGGGTTGAGATTGCGGTGGGGGATGTACTGACCGTGCCCTTTGGCGCTCAGCAAGTGGGAGCGATCGGGATTCGCTGGCTAGAATCTTTACCACCTGAATTGGATCCAACTCAGGTGCGTGAGGTCAATTCAGTCGTCAGTCGTGCTTTTTTCCCATCAACCTACTGGCGATTGCTGAACCAGGTTGCAGACTATTATCAAACCTCCCTCATTCAAGTGATTCGAGTTGCATTGCCCCCAGGGTTGCTGACGCGATCTCAACGGCGTCTGCGTTGTCAAACGGGGCAGTTCCTTGTGCAGAATTCCCCGTTTGAACTAACGCCCCCGGCGCAGAAGCTTTGGGCTTTACTGCAACAGAGCAAAACGGGAGATTATTCCTGGAAGTTTATTCAGCAAAAGGTAAAAGGCGCGAGCCGAGCAGTTCAAGAATTGGAATCTTTGGGCTTAGTGGAAAGTTATTTACAGCCCCCGGAGCAGATTCGGACGAAGCAACAGCAAGCTGTGACTTTAGTGGCTGAAGTAAGTCATCTGGAGGAAGCGTTGAGTGATCGGCAGCGGGAGGTTTTAGAACATCTAAAGCGCTGCGGTGGAGAAATTTGGTTGGCGGAACTCCTGAACCAGTGTCAAGTCAGTGCTTCTGTGGTGAAAACCCTGGAGAAAAAAGGTTGGGTGACGCTGCAACTCCGCGAACTGCTGCGTCAGGAACAGTCTCCGATTGATGCGGATAGGGCGAAGGTATTAACCGAGGATCAAACCCTGGTTTTGGCCACCCTACGATCGTTACAAGGCGATGAACAAGTGCTGCTGCATGGGGTGACGGGTTCCGGTAAGACGGAGGTCTATTTGCAAGCTATCGCGCCGTTGTTACAGCAGGGCAAATCGGCGTTGGTTCTAGTGCCGGAGATTGGGTTGACGCCGCAATTGACTGATCGTTTCCGGGCACGGTTTGGCGATCGGGTCTGTGTGTACCACAGTGCGCTATCCGATGGTGAGCGCTACGATACCTGGCGGCAAATGCTGCTGGGGCAGCCCCAGGTTGTCATTGGTACCCGATCGGCCATTTTTGCCCCCTTACCCAATCTGGGGTTAATTGTTTTAGATGAAGAACATGACTCCAGTTTTAAGCAAGATCAGCCCGCTCCTTGTTACCATGCCCGGACGGTGGCGCAATGGAGATCGCAACTTGAAAACTGTCCCTTAATTTTAGGATCAGCAACGCCATCGTTTGAAAGTTGGGTTATGGCCCAGAGATCGGATGCGATCTATCTCTCCATGCCCCGACGTATTCACGATCGACCCATGCCCCAGATCCAAGTCGTGGATATGCGTCAGGAACTCCAATCTGGCAATCGATCGATGTTTAGTCGAACGTTGCAAGAAAAAATTATTCAGCTTAAACAAACTGGACAACAGGGTATTTTATTTATCCATCGTCGTGGCCATAGTACCCACGTTTCCTGTCGCAGTTGTGGCTATGTGATGGATTGTCCCAACTGTGATGTTCCGCTGGCTTACCATCATACCCATGCGGATGCTGTTGAATTATTGCGGTGTCATTACTGTGGATATACTCAAGTCCAACCTCAGCATTGTCCCGACTGTTCCTCTCCCTATTTCAAACATTTTGGTAGCGGGACTCAAAAAGTGACCCAAGAGCTAGCCAAGCTATTTCCAGAACTGCGGGTACTGCGATTTGACAGTGATACAACACGTACCAAGGGAGCGCATCGGACTTTGCTCACGCGCTTTGCAAACGGAGAGGCGGATCTTCTAGTCGGGACGCAAATGTTGACGAAGGGGATTGATCTTCCCCAGGTGACGCTGGTTGGCATTGTGGCCGCAGATGGGGTACTCCATCTCCAGGATTTCCGGGCCAGTGAACGAGCCTTTCAAACCCTATTGCAGGTGGCGGGTCGATCGGGGCGTGGAGCCGACCCTGGGTGCGTAATTTTGCAGACCTACACGCCGGAGCATCCCGTTGTGCAGGCAGTGGTGAAACAGGACTATGCAGCTTTTGTAGAAGCGGAATTACCCCTGAGAGCCGCGTTGAATTATCCGCCGACGGGACGGCTAATTTTGCTGAAGTTCAGTAGTCCCGATGCCGTGGCGGTACAAAAAGCAGCCGATCGCGTGGCCAAAATCCTAACGCAGTCGAACGGGAACTATGAACTTCTCGGCCCTGCCCCTGCGGCCATTCTGCGGGTGGCTCAGCGCTACCGATGGCAAATTCTGTTGAAGGTGCCGATGGGGACTGAGCTTCAGGTTCCAGACTTAGCGACGTTGCGATCGTACTGTGGCAATTCCGTCAGCTTGACGATCGACATTGATCCGATGAATTTGTTGTGATGGGCGGTGTAGTCGGAAATAGATAGCGATCCAGGCTAAATTTTGGCCTCGGGCAAAATCAGCATGGCATCTCCGAAGGAATAAAAACGGTAGTTCTCACGAATCGCCTCAGCGTAGAGATCCAACAGTCGCTGACGGCCAATCAGTGCACTGATCATCATCATTAAGCTGGATTTTGGGAGATGGAAATTGGTGATCATGCCATCTACGGTTTTCCACTCATAACCGGGATAGATAAAAATCTCCGTTTTGCCGCAGTAGGGTTCCAGTTTCCCCGATCGCTGGGAAGCTCCTTCGAGCGATCGGGCAGAGGTCGTTCCCACGGCAATCACGCGCCCCCCATTGATTTGGGTTTGCCGTACCTTTTCAACCGTTTCCGCTGGGACTTCAATCCATTCCCCATGCATCTCGTGCTGGGTGATATCTTCCACTTCTACCGGACGGAAGGTGCCCACGCCGACATGTAATGTAACAAATGTGCGATCCACCCCCTTTTGGGTTAATCGTTCCAGTAATTCTGGAGTGAAGTGCAAGCCTGCCGTGGGGGCAGCGGCGGAACCGAGCCGATCGCCGTAGACGGTTTGGTATTGCTCCGGGGTGGATTGGCTGTCCTGGATGTAAGGTGGCAAGGGCATGTGGCCGTACTGTTCAATTACTTCCAGCAACGACTGATGCGTGGCAGTGCGGAACTCCAGGAGTCGCCCCCCGGTGGCACTGTCCCGATCAAGGATGGTCGCAGCTAATTGTACGGAGGCACTCTGGGGGTCGATCGGCGTAAATTCAATCACCGCACCGGGTTGTAACTTGCGACCCGGTTTGACCAGTGCAAGCCACTGGTTAGGACTTTTTTCTTCCAATAAGAGAACTTCAACCTGGCTGCCGGTGGGCTTGTGGCCGTACAATCGCGCCGGAATCACCCTTGTGTTGTTCATGACCAGCAGGTCACCGGGTTTGAGAAATTGCTCTAATTCATAAAAATGCTGATGGTGATGCTGGGTGCGATTGTCAATCACCATCAGCCGAGAACAATCCCGTGGATTAGCCGGATTTTGAGCAATCTGCGTTTCCGGTAAGGTGTAGTCGTAGGCTGAAAGGCTGCGATCGAGATCCATGGAATTGTATTGGAACAAAGTCTAGACAACCAGCGTACAGGGGAATGGTGCTGGAGGGAATGTATAGAACTATGGAGAATGTGTACAATAAGGATAGAGTACAGAAACTAACTTTACAGATCGTTATTAAACTGTAAAGTTAGGAGAGCATAAATGTTGCTGTCAATACATTTTTTAATCAATATTCACTAAAATTTAGCTTCTCAAAATCCTTCCCTGGAAATTCACTTTTTTTGGGTAGGTTCCCGCTCTGAGGTTGGGGGATATTCCCCTACATTTACAGCGGGTTGCCGTCGATGATTGAAGTGTCGCATTTGCGAGGACATGCTTTATGGATTACCTCTACTACCTTGCGAATGCCAGCCTCACCCTTCGGATTGTTGAGTTTCTGCATGCGAATACCCAATTGCCGCT
Organism: Alkalinema sp. CACIAM 70d; assembly: GCA_002148405.1. Classification (GTDB taxonomy): domain Bacteria; phylum Cyanobacteriota; class Cyanobacteriia; order Leptolyngbyales; family Leptolyngbyaceae; genus Alkalinema. Next base: position 149,915 of record MUGG01000133.1, read on the forward strand.
TCTCTTCATGACGGTGATTCATCAAATTGATGGATGGGTGGTGCGAGTTAAGTTTGAACACCCGCTTAACCCGCAGCAGGATGGCGATTTTCGTGCCTTCCTAAGTGAGCTGGGCATTCCCTATGACCCAAATGTTCGAGTCCAGATGGCCCTTTGGGGGTTAGAAATGGGCCAGATGCCGATCGATGTGATGCAACGCTATCAGATAGCAGTCGTATCCCATGGCCAACCCGATCGGGCAGAGATTGAAGCATTCCGGGGGCAGTTTGTGCAGGGATTGGGATACTGTCCTGAAACCTTAGCTTAAAGTGAATTGTGTCCGAAGAGTGCTTGGGGTGAGCAGATTCAGAAGTGAGTCAACTCTCTCTTCGGCAGAAATCTCAGATTAGTGGGTTGAGCAGGCAGGGTAAGGCAAGATCCGGCTCGGAATTGATGGACTGATGTGTTGAATGGGCTAGGCGGTCACTGGACTATGCGTAGTCGGAGTCGTGCAATGACTTGGAAGTCTTAAGATCGCTGAGTCTGATAGTAGAAGTTGCAATCAATTCCTCAGTTTGGGTAATGGAAGTGGCTTAAAGGCGTTGATTGAACTCCAGTGCGTTGATGAAGTAATTCACTAAAGTTAATTCGTAACCTGCGATCGCGCGGCTAAATCCGGTCGGAACGGACTGATTGGGCGATCGCAGTGAACAGTGAACCAAGGCAATATCGAACCGACAGGGACGATTACAATGCTGGGGATGTTTCAGCAGAAATAATTGGGCTGTTTTCCAAAGTTTAGTTTGCTTGCTACGGGTGATGGAAAGTGAACCGTCGGAGTCCCAATTGTAAGGCTGACGGGTTTTGACTTCAATGAAGATCAGATCGCCAGCAGCATTGAGTGCGACGATGTCTAATTCGCCAAAACGGCAATGCCAGCGCTGATACAGGACAGTGCCTCCTTTTGTGGCGACCCATTGGGCCACTAACTGTTCTCCTAGCAGGCCAGGATCGGGGGTGGGATGGGTAGAAGAGGGACTGCTCATGGCTGTGTTGCTCACGGTCTTTTCTAGGATTCCCCGAGTTACGACCGTGCCCCACCGATGTACGATCTAAGGATAGGCATATTGTTTGAAAAGATTCAGTTGGTGAATGCGTACCGAAATGCGTACCGAAATACGGATTGAAAAGCTTGCTACACAGTTTCAGCGCTTGGCATTGTGGGTGGCGATCGTCGCGATCGGCTTGCTGTGCACTCTGACTCCGGCCTGGGCAGAGGACTATAACAAGGAATTTCTGGTAGGCCGAGATTTTTCTAACCGGGATTTAACCGATTCCAGCTTCAACCATGCCAATCTGCGGGAATCGAATTTTAGCCATGCCAACCTGCAAGGGGTCAGCTTTTTTGCAGCGAATTTGGAAGCATCGAACCTCGTGGGTGCGGATCTGCGGAATGCCACGTTGGACAGTGCCCGCATTTCTGAGGCGGACTTGAGCGATGCCAATTTGGAAGGGGCCTTTGCGTTCAATGCCAAGTTCGAGAGTTCCAAGATTGACGGTGCGGACTTCACCGATACCCAGATGCGGGAAGATACGCGGCTGTTGCTCTGCAAGTTGGCCACAGGCCGCAATTCAGTCACAGGTCGAGAGACTCGCGAAACGCTGTATTGCGATGAATAGGCGCGACTAGCGTTGGGGATGTTAGAAACCGGGGTTCTACGGACAATGAGGCTTCTTGCCTAAATTTGCCAGAGAACCCCGGTTTCTGTTTGGCTGTTTTGGGGAGAAACCGGGGTTCTGTTGAGTTCTTTTGGGCAAATTTGGGGGACTAGAACCCCGGTTTCTAATTGAGAGTTACTCGCCTACCCAAGGGCTGAGCACGAGATCGGAAAAGTTTACTTGCCGCTGCCGATCAAGTTCACGAATCCGTTGATCTTCGGCGTAAACTTTTTGCTGGTAATACTGCCCCAGATCCGGGGACGTCACGAAGTCAGTATTTTTCCACAAATCGAGAAAATGTCGGCGACGCTTTTCGCACATGACCCGCTCCATGGCGGCGGCAGCTGTACGAATCACTAGTTCCGCCCGCTGAATATCCGTGGTGGTTTTTTCATCCAGTTCAAACAGTCGATACACCTGCGTCATTTCCGTGGGAAATTCTGTGCAGCGATCGCGCAGCAAAGTCAACAAATCCGGCGCATCCGGTGCGACAAATTCTGAGGCGGTGGGATTCGCGGCTTGAATCTCTAAAATTTGTCTCCAGAGAAAACGATGGTGGGACTGGCTGAATTCCAAATCACGTTCTTCCAAGACTTCCACAATTGTGGAACGATGCTGGGGGGCATGGAGATATAGTTGCAACAGTTGGGACTCGGCTTCTTCCAACAGCGATCGGTCACCGGGGGTTTGCCATTTGGCCGATCGACCGTGCCAGCGTTGCCCTTTAACCTGGAGCCGCAGATTCTCTTCGATCTGCCGGACGAGTCGGGTATTGCCCTGGCCGAGTAATTCCGAGCATTTCTGGATGTAATAGGTTCTTAGGGTCGGATTAGGTAAATTTCCCAGTAATTTGACCAATTCCTCCGTGGCCGCCTGCATCTGATCGGGCTGCTGAAGGTTTCGGAGGTGGATCGCCTGCTGGATTTGCCAATCGATCCAGAGGGGCGCATTATCCAGCAATCGCTCGTAATCAGCCGTGGCGTGGTGTTTTAAGAATTCATCGGGATCCTTGCCGTCGGGAATATTGAGGATCCGTAATTGCACATCACCTTGGTAGGCCAGGTTGGCCACTTCCCCGATCGCCCGTTCCGTGGCCTGGACGCCTGCCCGATCGGCATCGAAGTTGAACACCACCCGTTTGGATTCGGTGTAGCGCAGGAGTTGCCGGACTTGGTGGCTGCCCAAGGCGGTGCCCAAGGACGCGACGGCACTGGTAATCCCGGCGGCGTGTAGGGCAATCACATCGAAATAGCCTTCCACCACGATCGCTTGGTCGGTTTTGGCGATCGTGGCGCGGGCTTTGTCCAATCCGTAGAGGGTTTTGCCCTTGTCAAACAGTTCGGTTTCCGGCGAGTTGAGATATTTCGGTTGCTCATCGCCCAGCGATCGTCCCCCAAAGCCAATCACTCGACCTTGCAGATCCAAAATTGGAATCATTAATCGATCGCGGAAACGATCGTAAAAGCCACCACCTTCCTTGCGCGGTACCAGCAATCCGGCCTGCTCCACCAAGGCCACGGGATATTTTTTCTGCTCTACTAAATAGCCGTAGAGGGTTTCCCAGCCGCCCGGTGCATAGCCGAGCTGGAATTGCTGAATCGTTTCTTCCGAAAGCTGCCGCTGCTGGATTAAATAATTGAGTGCAGCCTGCCCCGTCGGTTGCCGCAGGGCGTATTCGTAGAACTTTGCGGTCAGGGCCAGAATTTCGTACAGTTGCTCCCGCACGGAGAGTTGGCGCTGGAGTTCCTGCCGTTGTTCTACGTCCAGGGTTTTCACCGGAACTTGGTACTTTTTGGCCAGATCCAGCACAACTTCGCTGAAATTGCGTTTGCCAATCTCCATCAAAAATTTAATCGCGTTGCCCCCCGCCCCGCAGCTAAAGCAGTAATAAAACTGTTTGCTGGGGGAAACGCTGAAGCTGGGATTGCGTTTGTCGTCGTGGAAGGGGCAGAAACCAACAAAATCCTTGCCCTGCTTTTTCAGGACGACATGTTCCGAAACGACATCGTAAATATCAGCACGCTCTTTGACAGCTTCGATCGTGTCTGGATGCAGACGAGGAACGTTCATGGCAGTGCGCAGGTTGGACAGTTCAGGTTGAATGGCTAAACTTTAACAGGATTTTTGGGCGATCGATCCGATCGTTTGCCAGTCGGTTTTCGGCAGGAATCGGTTTACCTGGGCGAATAGAACGCGGTAGACATGCATACATTAGATTTAGCGTGCTTCAAACAGATTTAGCGTACTTAACCCTCTTTTATAGTTTCTATGTACTAATTTAATACCAATTTCCCCATAACTGTTAGCTGGTCAGGGATGATCTGGAAATTTGCAGCGAGATTGTCTACCCTAAAAGGAAATCTTTCAGCCACGATGAGGGTGCAATCAGGATGAAACGTTCTCTGCGAAGATTCTGGCTAGCGTTTGCCTTAGGTGCAGTATCCTTGATTCCCTGCCGAGGGTTGGCTCAATCACCTGCACCATCGGTACCGCAACCACAACCGCAACCGCAGGTAAATCCTCTCTACCAATCTGCGGTGCAGGATGCGGCCAAGGTGGAACCGGGGGAAAATGTGGATTCCCTTTGGCCGATTACGCCGGACAATCCCAAACTGATGTGGAATGCCGATAAAACCCGGCTGCTGGTGGTGACTTGGAAAAGCCAAGCGGCCTACGATCGCTTCATCAAACCCAGTACCCATACATCGGCCAGTGAAGCGTTTGTGGTCTGGGTGACGGCGGCCCCCCAGGTTAAGGAATTCTGCCAAAACTATTTAAAAAAACACCCCCATGCCTCGATCGCCGATCTGAACCAGCGGCTGAAGCAATACCTAGGACTCCATCCCGATTGGCCGTATGACCTGTTTGTGGAAATGTGGGTCAGTCCGACGGATCTGTTTCGGCCCTGTGTAAATCCCAGTATTACTGATCGGCAATGTGCACTGACGTTTGATGCCAGTAATGCCAGCAAACCGACGGTGAAAAATATTGCTGACTACCCTGCGTTTTACAAAAATCTCTACTTCCAAAGTTTTCGCAGTGGGCCGGGAGTGCCTTGGACGGGCTTGGGCTATACCTATGACTGGGGCAATGGGCCAGATTCGCAGAAGGCCGATCGTCTCGATCGAACCAAAGCGATCGGAGCCAGCGAGTTTATCCTCGTACCCAGTGCTTCCTACAGTTTGCAACAGGCAGCCTCAACCCAGCGCTACTGTGAACCGATAGTTGACGGAATGGCTGGCAAAGGTGATTAATCTACTCCGCCGCAGAATCTTTAGGGCTTACTGCGAATGCTAGCTGTGAACGGTAGAAGCAAACATCAAACTCCATGAAAAAATTGACCTGACCCAGAATGAGTGGCACATGGGTCGCTCGTGTCCATGCAAATACCAGTTGCGTAGGCTCAAATTGACCAATGACCGCTTTGGCGAGGACAACACGCGCTTCGTATTGAGCCAAATTTCCAGTCAAGCTCAGGGATGTTGTTTGCTGCTCCCAATGATAACCAAGCTCAACTCCTATTGAATACGGCAGCACATTAACACTTGCACCCGTGTCTAGAAGCGCTGAGACTGAAATAGAAACTTTTTGGTTAATCAGGGTGAATGGCAAATAGGGGCGAAAACTGGCTTCACCTAAAGTTGGATCACCTGCAAGAAATGGATAGCGCTCAGCGTTACGCATGGTCTTGAGTGTTGGCAGACTGTAGCACTTTTAACATCGTAGCCGCAGCCTCATCCGCCCCATAGGGCGACCATACTGGATAAGCTTGGTCAGGTTCAATGAGGTCGGTTTCCTGCTGGGCGAGTTCCGAGATCAAAAGCTGCATGATATGGAATTTATCTGAGCGACTCAAGCTTCTCAAAGTTGAGATTAAATCGGGTGAAACCATGTAAGACACTCCAGTGAAGTTTGGTTTTCCTTCTATTCTAAAGATTTCTTCAATTTGATAAATGACTTCAATTCTGAAGTGAGGGGAACGCTGATGAATCATGGCATGGCCATTTGGACAAATAGGGCGTAAATCCCTTACAACACCAAACGGGTCTTCGTCTTCAATTGCAGAAAAATTAAGCTACCCGACTCTACAATGAGAGCGCACAATAACCCTCTGTGATCGATCGATGCTACCTGCCTCGCCCCGTCTGCACCAACAACTGACGTTTATTTTGGAAATCGATCGCCTGAAACAGGTGCTGCGGCACACTTTGCTGACCGATGGTTCCCGCCGGGAAAACGATGCAGAACATTCCTGGCATTTGGCCATGATGGCGATCGTATTGCAGGAATATGCGGCGCAGCCCGTGGATTTGTTACGGGTGTTAAAAATGCTGCTGATTCACGACTTGGTGGAAATTGATGCAGGGGATACCTTCTGTTATGACGAGCAAGGGTTGAGTTCCAAAGCCGATCGTGAACAACAAGCCGCCGATCGCTTATTTAGCCTGTTACCGATCGAACTTCAGCGGGATCTCTATCCCCTCTGGCAGGAATTTGAAGCGAGGGAAACACCAGAAGCTCAGTTTGCTGCTGCCCTCGATCGCCTGCAACCCATCCTGCACAATTACCAAACCCAAGGGCATAGTTGGCAAAAGAATCAGGTGACAGCGGATCAAGTGCGCCGCCGTGCACAATCGATCGGAGTGGGTGCGCCTGTGCTAGGTGATTACGTGGAGGCATTGTTACAATCGGCGATCGACCAGGGATATCTTTTAGACGCGCCAGTATCCGCTGCATAGGCGATCGAATATATAGGCGATCGAAGGCCACGAGGAAACCTACTGAGCGGGCAAGGAATATTAAATTATCTTTCCAAGAGTGAATTAGGCAATGTAGTCGAATTATCCTGACAGCAAGGTTTGGGTGTCGCTGACTCTATTGTGTAAAGCCAGTGTGTAGAGCCAGAGAAATTCTACCCATCGCCTCACCTAGTAAAGGTCTCTGTCATGGCTGATCCTCCTAAACCTAATGATGGTTCCAAGCCAAGTTCTTCTGTCCAGTCAGCCCCTTCTGGTGGTGAAACTGATGGCGAGACGGTGGATGAGCTTCTGTCGCAGCATCCTTTGAATCGTCGGTTGCTGGTGGTGAGTGGGGTTGTAGGGAGTCTGGCTGCGATCGTGACGGCTTCAACAAAACTGTTTGAAAGTTTTCAAGGCTTTTTTAAAGCGACTCACGATCCGGTTGCCCAAGCTCAACTGAAAATTTTGATTCCTGCTAATAACAGTGAAGTGCCCATGCAGGTTAAGTTTCAAGGTACGTTTCACTCGATTCCCGATCGCTACAGTCCTTGGTTGTGCATCTACGCCCCTGCCATAAAACGTTATTACTACGAGGAAATCATTCCTCCCGTGAACAGCAAGAGCGGTACTTGGAAATCGGGGCCCTTTCCGATCGGCGATCAATCCTCTAAAGGCGTTGGATTTACGATCGAGGCTCGATTACTACCTCCTCAAGATTCCGAAATCATTCGCACCTTTCAAGAAGCAGTGGCCCGCCACCAAGTTGAGAACGGTCGTAAAGAACCTTGCTTGGGGACGCCGTTGGATGCTGTGAACGTGATGCGGCAAAAGAACTGACCCGGAAGGCAGAGGATAGAACCGTGTGAGCTTGCCGTTGCATCCCAAAATTATTCGGCCATAATGGACAGGCATCATAGAAGACATCGGTATGGGACGAATCTTTCTTTCCGCAGCCCACGGGGGATTAGAAAATGGCAAACCTGATCCAGGCTCCATAGCCGGAGGAACCACAGAAGCGCGGGAAATGATTTTGCTGCGGGATATGGTTTTAACGGAACTACGATCGCGCAGATTGGAGGTTTTGGCTGTCCCCGATGACTTGAGCTTGCAGCAAACCCTGGATTGGATTAACCTGCGGGGCCGCAACGATGATGTCTCCCTAGAAATTCATGCCGATTCCGCCAGCAATCCCTTGGTGCGGGGATGTAGCGCCTTTTACATCAACCAAAATGATCAGCGCAAACGCCATGGGGAATTGTTACTACTGGCGTTGACCAAACGGGTGCCGCAGTTGCCCAATCGCGGAGCCAAGCCAGATACAACCGTGGGGGTTGGTAATCTCGCCTTCTGCCGTCAGTTGGTGACGCCTTCTCTGTTACTGCAAATCGGCTTTTTGACCAATCCCGACGATCGCTTCATCATCCAGAATCAGCGGCGGGATTTGGCTCTGGGCATTGCCGATGGGGTGCAAGCTTGGCTGAAGGACGTGGAATCGTCTCAACCGCCCCAGCCGGCTTATCCGCCAGTGACCATTAATATGAATGGCCAAAGCTATGGCGAACAGGGAATCTTGGTCAATGGAAACTCCTACATTCCCATTGATCTGGCCGATCGCCTAGGGATTGATCTATCCCAAGTGCCAGCGGTGCGACGGATTACCTATCGCAATGTCGTGTTTGTTAAGGCGATCGAACTGCGGGACTACAACATTTCCGTCGGTTGGGATTCCCAAACCCGCACGGTGATCTTGAAATCGATTCTGAAAATTTGCCCTGGCTCCTTCGATCGCATCATGGAACATGGCAAAACCACGGAACTGCAAATGATGATGTTCCTCAAGACGAACAATGAATTGGGGGTGCGCGATTACCCGGACATTGCCAAACTGTATCGGGAAGAAGGGTCGATCGAAGGCGTAGATTACGATATTGCCTTTGCGCAAATGTGCTTTGAAACGAACTATCTCCGATTCGGGGGAGATATTAAGGCGAGCCAGAATAACTTTGGGGCGTTGGGGACTGTTGGCGGTGGGACAGAAGGCGCTTCATTCGCCAGTGCGCGGATTGGGGTACGAGCGCATATTCAACACCTGAAAGCCTATGCCAGCACGGAACCACTGGTTCAGGAAAATGTCGATCCACGGTTTCGTTTTGTGACGCGGGGCATTGCGCCATTGGTGGGTCAACTCAGTGGGCGCTGGCGGGAAGATATTGATTATGGCGATAAGATCTTGGGAATTCTCCGCCGATTGTATGAAACCGCTGGATTATTGTAGTCCAAACTGTTTTAGCTCAAACGAAAATGGAGATGTGCTAGGGAGCCTAGATGCTTCGATCGCTAGCTCAAACTGAAGTGTCAAGCGAAGCAAAGGGAGTTTTCATCTGGCTGCCAAACTAGTCACTCCCTTTCTATATCTGAGGATTTTCTTAGTGTCTAATCCTCAATCGTCTAGCCTTCCTCGGTCTGCCCTGGTAGAGAGGGCTTCTTGTTCCGATCGAGTTTGAGGATGACCGTTGCCAGGGGGGGCAGGCAGAGATCTAAGGAATAGGGACGGTTGTGGTAGCCCCAGTCTTCCGTCCATTTGCCGCCAAGGTTGCCCATGTTGCTGCCGCCGAATTCCCGAGCATCGCTGTTGAAGACTTCCTGGAAGAAGCCGGCATCGGGTACACCCACTCGGTAATGGGCATGGGGTTGGGGCGTAAAGTTACATACTACTACCACGTATTCCTCGGAATCCTTGGCCCGACGGATAAACGACACCACACTATGGCGATTGTCACTGCAATCGATCCATTCAAACCCAGGCTCCGCAAAGTCTTGACTATAGAGTGCGGGTTCACTGCGATAGACCTGGTTCAGCGCCGAGATAAAAGAAAGCAATTTCTTGTGCGGCTCGTACTGCAACAGGTGCCACTCTAGATCTGCCCACACGTTCCACTCGCTCCACTGGCCAAACTCCATGCTCATGAACAGGGTTTTCTTGCCGGGATGGGAAAACATGTAGGTATAAAGGCAGCGCATGTTGGCAAATTTTTGCCATTCATCCCCCGGCATTTTTCCGGGCATGTTGCTCTTGCCATGCACGACTTCATCGTGGGAGAGCGCCAGCATGAAGTTTTCGCTGTGGTTGTACCACATGCTGAAGGTGATGTTGTTCTGGTGGAATTGACGGAACCAAGGATCCATGCTGAAGTAGTCCAGCATGTCATGCATCCAGCCCATATTCCACTTCAGGTTGAACCCTAGTCCCCCTACATAGGTTGGCCAGGAGACCATGGGCCAGGAGGTGGACTCTTCTGCGATCGACAAAATGCCGGGGAAATAGCTAAAGATCACATGGTTCATCTGCCGCAGGAAATCTGCCGCTTCGATGTTTTCCCGTCCGCCGTATTGGTTGGCGACCCACTCGCCGGGTTTGCGGTTGTAGTCCAGGTAGAGCATGGAGGCCACGGCATCTACCCGAATCCCATCGATGTGGTACTTGTCAAACCAGAACAGTGCATTGGCCACGAGGTAGTTGCGCACTTCATGGCGGGCGTAGTTAAACACCAAGGTGCCCCATTCCTTATGCTCGCCCTTGCGGGGGTCGGCGTGCTCGTAGAGATGGGTGCCATCGAAGAAGGCGAGCCCGTGGCCATCCTTAGGGAAGTGACCCGGAACCCAATCCACAATGACGCCGATGCCATTGAGGTGGCACTGATCCACGAAGTACATGAAATCTTGGGGGGTGCCAAAGCGGGAAGTGCAGGCGTAGTGGCCCACAACTTGATAGCCCCAGGAACCATCAAAGGGGTGTTCCGCGATCGGCAGGAGCTCAATGTGGGTAAAGCCTGCATCCTTGACGTAGGGGATCAGCTTGTCCGCCAGCTCCCGGTAGGTAAGGAACCGTGCACCGGGCTTCAGGTCAGACACCACGACCACGGGTTCTGGTGTGCCATCGGGTAAGACAGACGCTTCTGACGAAGCGGCATGGAGCCAGGATCCCAGGTGGACTTCGTAGACGGAGATGGGCTCGTGCATCGGCTCCGATTGCCGCCGCTGTTCTATCCAGGCTGCGTCATTCCATTGGTAGGTATCCAGATCCGCCACGATCGAGGCTGTTTTAGGCCGGACTTCCTGCTGGAATCCGTAGGGATCGGACTTTTCGTAAATGTGGCCGTCCTGGTTTTTTACCTCATATTTATAGGCCGTTCCAACGGTCAGGCTGGGGATAAAAAGTTCCCAAATTCCCGTGGGGCCTCTGCGCATTTGATGCTGTCGCCCATCCCAATTGTTGAAGTCTCCTAGGACAGAAACGTTGCGAGCATTGGGAGCCCAGACGGCAAAATAGACCCCCTTAATGCCACTGATCTCTGCGAGGTGCGCACCCAGTTTTTCGTAGATGCGATGGTGGTTCCCTTCGCCGAACAGATGCAAATCAAAGTCGGTTAGGCAGGGTGATTGAAAGGCGTAGGGATCGTAGATGACGCGCTCGTGGGTGCCTTCCTGAATCCGTAGTTGATAGTTGCTGAGTTCCGGCAGATCCACCACACATTCAAAGAAATGCGGATTGTGCAGCGGTTGCATCGGGTATTCTGTCCGCTCCTCTGGGCAGACAACCCAAACTTGATCGGCGTTGGGCTGATAGGCACGGATGACCCAGACGAGTCTGCCATTTTGTTCAATTTGATGAGCGCCGAGAACCTCGAACGGATCCTGATGCTGGTTACCAATAATACGTGCGACCTGTTCGGGGCTGAGGGTGCTTGTCATGCGGATCTACCTTACCAACGGAATTATCTAAAAAGCTCAGAAAAATCAGGACTCAGGGGAACCCGTCCTCCTTCAATTCGCTATGGAAATTAACTTAATCAGAATTACTTATTGGTGAGTTGGCGTTGCCCAACCGGGTTCCATCGGATGGGTTGACATCAACCGTACCAAATCCTTTTGAAAGTTGAAAGTCTTAATTATTTCCTCCCCAGAATTCCGCTCGGACTGCCGATCGATCTAACGGATTTTCCTAGAGCGGATTGTTCATAGGGAACGGAACGCAGCATTCCAGATCGTATCGGTTGGACAACTGAGCAACCCGAAATGGGATCTGGCACTCCTAGATTACTTGGATTACGGGTCAGTGTCTTGGATGACTGGTCAATTCTATCGATCTGTTTTTCGTTGGCAGTCTGCCTTTAGGAGGTTTGGAGCGCATTTCCCTAAAAAACAAAGCCCCAACTCCAACGGAATCAGGACTTTGCGAACTCTTGATTAAGTGAACTCTGGGTCGGTGAACCTGGCAGTTCAAGGGGTATCAGTTCAATTGTGAATGCAATGGGGAGGCTCTTTAGCGTTTCAGTTGAGCGTTAGGCAGCAGGATTAGGCGCTACCGCTGAACATGACATCGGGGAATTTAGATTGAGCTTCCGTCACAGGGCGGCTCTTGCCTTCTTCTTGCCAGTAGTTGATGACTTCTGTTGCTTTGTTGAGCAATTCCACGCGATCGACTTCAGAGATCCAGTGTTTGGATTCCAATTCCGATTTCATTTGTTCCCACGCATCATTGCGCGGCCAGAAGAAATAGCAGGTCAGCGGGCTAGAACCCTTTCCAACGACCTGATCAACGGCAAGTGCCACATCTTTATCGAGCCAAAGAACCTTTAAGATAAACTTCGACAAACCTAGCCTCCAGCGCAGTCCCAAGCTTTAAATAAGTACAGCCCATAATTGTACCAGGAATTGGTAATCTTGGATGTTCTAGCGGCTGGAGTCGATCGAGGAACGGGCAATGATTTTAGTGTTTGACATTGACGGTGTGATTCGGGATGTGGCGGGTTCCTATCGGCGGGCCTTGGCAGACACGGTGGAACAGTTTACCCAGGGTGCCTACCGACCCACGCCCCAGGATATTGATGCGCTCAAGTCAGAAGGGTTGTGGAATAACGATTGGGAAGCTTCCCAGGAATTGATCTACCGCCATTTTGAGCAGCAGGGGCAACCCCGATCGCAGGTGGATCTCAGCTATGACACGATCGTGGCCTTTTTCCAGGGCAAATATCGCGGGGAGCAGCCGGATGGTACCTGGACGGGCTATATCACCCAGGAACCGCTGTTGGTGGATGCGGCCTACTTTGATGCGTTGACGGCTGCCGAGGTCAAGTGGGGCTTTTTTAGTGGGGCTACGACGGCTTCGGCGACGTTTGTGCTGACCCAGCGGGTGGGGCTGCGATCGCCGTTGTTGGTGGCCATGGAAGACGCACCGGGGAAACCGGATCCCACGGGGTTGTTTGCGGCGTTGACCCAGTTGGGGGAGCATCCGGGCGATCGTCCGGTGGCCTACGTGGGGGACACGGTGGCGGATATGCACACGGTGGGACAGGCCCGTCAAATGCAGCCCGATCGCCGCTGGATTGGGTTAGGGGTATTGCCACCCCACATTGCCGCTGATGCAGACCGTCGAGAGGCTTACAGTGAGAGATTACGCCAAGCCGGAGCCGATCGGGTGGTGAGTTCTGTGCGGGAGATTACCCCCACTTGGTTAGACGGGATCCTCTAGGACAGTTTGAGGAATTTTTCTAGGGCGACAGTGATGTCATTGGGCCAACGGCGGACGTTTTTCACCCAATCGAGATCTTTGTAACGGGCATCCAGTTCGATCGCAGAGGCCCAGTTGCTTTCGGCCTCATCCCGTTGCCCGATCGCCCACAAGGCTGCGGTATAGGCTGCTCGCATGTCTGCAAAGCGGGGATATTTGCGAATAATATTGCGCATTTCCCGAATCGAGTCTTTGAGGTCGCCCATTTGATACATGGCGAGGGCGGCATTGGCCCGAGCGATCGCGAAGTCTGGTGCAATTAAAGAGGCTTTGCGGTAGTCGGTCAGGGCTTCTCCCCAGCGCCGCAGGCCCCCCTTGGCGTTGCCCCGATTGTTGTAGGCCGCAGCATCGTTGGGATCGAGTTCCAGCACATGGTCGTAGTCAGCGATCGCGGCTTCGTACTGGCCCAAGCCTTCCAAGGCGGCCCCTCGGTTCAGGTAGGGATCGGGCGCTTCTGGCGAAAGGGCGATCGCGGCGTTGAAATCTTCGATCGCGGCTTCTAGTTTGCCTTGGCTGACCCGTGCATTACCGCGATTACTGAGCAGTGCGGCATTATTGGGCAGTTTGGTCAGCAAGGTTGTCCAATATTCTTCTGCCTGAGCAAATTTGCCTTCATTAGTAGCGGTAAAGGCTTTTTCCCGGAGGTCAGCAATCTGCTTAAAAAACTCCTGGGGCGAAGCTTGCTCCAGAACCTCCTCAGTCGCTTCCTCTTGGGCAGGAGCCGGACTGGGAGTCCCTGTTACCGCAGCAATCGAGGGCATGGGGTGACTCCAGAATCCAACGATCCCCACCCACAATCCAAGAACCCAAGACAATAAACGACGCATGATCCAATTCCCCCCACGGTGAACAAATCGGTAAACCAGTCAATTTGATATCACTGCCCCAACTCATGGGCGATCGCTAGAACCGCTGAGCCTATCTTTACAAATCTTTAAGATAGCAGGGTTAGTTGGTTGCTGGGGGGTTCGTAGCCTAGATGTTTCCAAGCGGCGGCGGTGGCGACGCGGCCTCTCGGGGTGCGGCTGAGGTAACCGATCTGCATCAGGTAGGGTTCGTAGACCTCTTCGATCGTTTGGGCATCTTCCCCGGTGGAGGCGGCCATGGTTTCCAATCCCACTGGCCCACCGTTAAAGCGCTCGATCATCACCGTCAACATGCGGCGATCGGTCCAGTCCAAGCCACAGGGATCCACGTTAAATAGTTCCAAGGCTTCGGCGGCGATCGCGTCGTCGATCGGGCCACTACTTTTAACCTGCACGTAGTCCCGCACCCGTTTGAGCAAGCGATTGGCAATCCGGGGGGTACCCCGCGATCGCCGGGCGATTTCTTCGGCTCCCGGTGGGGTAATTGGCGTTTCCAGTAAGGTTGAAGTCCGCAGAACAATTTCCGTCAGTTCGTCCAGTTCATAGAACCGCAGGCGTTGGATCAGACCAAAGCGATCGCGCAGGGGGGAAGTCAAGGCTCCCACGCGGGTGGTGGCTCCGACGAGGGTAAATGGGGGCAGTTTGAGCGATCGGGTGCGGGCGCTCTGGCCTTTGCCGATCGTCACATCGATGCGAAAGTCCTCCATGGCGGGATAGAGAATTTCCTCGGTGACGCGGGGCAGACGGTGGATCTCGTCAATAAACAACACATCCCCTGGTTGTAGGTTCATCAGCAGGCCCACAATATCCCGAGGTCGCTCCAACGATGGTGCACTGCTGATTTTGCAATTAACGCCCATTTCCGTCGCCAGGATCAGTGACATGGTGGTTTTTCCCAATCCCGGTGGGCCATAGAGCAGTAGGTGATCGAGGGACTCGCCCCGTCCTCTGGCTGCTTGGATGGCAATGTCCAGTACGTCTTTCAAGTCCCGCTGGCCCACGTATTCCCGAATGCTCTGGGGCCGAATCTTTTCCTCTTGCCGTAGCGTCTCTTCTGGGGCGGATTCCGGCTGTAATAACTCGTTCTTCGATCGGTCTAGTGGTTGGATGGGATCGGCTTCCTGACGGGCAGGGCGAACGGTGCGCGATCGTCGTGCTGGGGCGATCGACGGTTCTGGGAGGGGTAACTGCCCCTGCTCAGGTGGATCGGGATTGGGTTGCTTGGAGGAAATGATCGCCATACATTCAACATCAGGGAAAAGCTTGCGGGGTCAACGGTGGCAGAGGATTAGGACAGACCTACTAATAGCCTATACCACGGAACTTAAACTGAACTCACGCTGAACTCGCTAAACTCAGAACAGTCGCCCTAATCGCAAGCAATTGAACAAAAATGGCGGACATTGATTTAACCTTTACCATTCCCCCAGAGGTCACCTTTGAGCAGGCGATCGCGATCGCCCAGGATCTCCTAGCCGCCCAGCCGACGGACGATGTGCTGACTGCGGCGATTGCAGCGCTGGTGGCTACCCCCAACGGGGCACGGGGCTTTTTAGTGACTTTTCTATCGGGAGATCTATCAGAAGAATTTGCCCTCGCCGATCGGCCCACGGAGGCGGTGGCCCAAGGGTTGCGCACGAATCCCGAGTTGATTGCTGATTTGATGGCGAAAAATCTGGCCATGTCCACTGCGATGGAACTGACCCATCGGCGCAACGGCCATCCGGAGATGGCGGCGGGATCCCACCTCACCCAGCAGCGATCGCGCCAACTGATCCAGGGACTCCATCTCCCGATCATGCACGATCGCTTAACAGCCCTCCAGCAGTCGATTATCCAAGGCAGTGGTGAGTATACGGATTTCCTAGCGCGCTGGGGCTATGATGACGAACAGAAGGCTGCGATCCTGGCGGCGATTGAGCCACTAATCTCTCCGTAGCTTCTCAATCAGGGGGTGAAACGATGACGATCGCGACTCCACGACGGATGAGCCTTGAGGATTATCTGAACTACGATGACGGGACTGATACCCGCTATGAGTTGGTGGATGGGGTATTGGTCGCGATGGGTGCTGAAAGTCCAATTAACAATACGATTGTCATGGTTTTACTGGGGGTCTTAGGATCCCTGGGTATCCCGTTCTATCGCTTTGCCACGGGCCATCACATTCAAGTCGATTCCAACAAGGCCACCGCAAGACAACCCGATCTGATTGTTCACACTGAGGAATCCATCCAAGCGATCCTGAAAGAGGGAAAGATGCTGCGATCGGAGATGCCTGCTCCGCTGTTGGTGGTGGAAGTGGTGTCTAATAGCGACCACGATCGCAGCAGTCGAGAGCGGGATTACTTTGACAAATGGACGGAATACGCAGCACGGCAGATTCCGGAATACTGGATAGTGGATCCCAGTGTAGGGTTGGTGCTGGTCTGCGTTTTAGTCGGGGCTGCTTATCAGAACGTTGAGTTTCGGGGCAATGAGGCGATCGTGTCTCCCACGTTCCCAGCGCTGAATCTAACGGCTAATCAAATTCTCAAGGCAGGGCAGGACGGGGAGGTAAACCAATGACGATCGCGACTCCACGACGGATGAGTCTTGAGGATTATCTAAACTACGATGACGGGACTGATACCCGCTATGAGTTGGTGGATGGGGTATTGGTCGCGATGGGCAACGAGAAACGACTGAACGAAAAAATTGCGCTTTGGCTGATTGGGCAGTTTCTCCCCTGGGTTCCCCTTGACTTGATCGCGCGGGGCACGCAGATAGCAGTTCAGAGCCCATCCGTTACGATACGGACGCCCGATCTTATGGTGCTGACTGAGACGCTAGACCAATTGCTGACCCAGGCGAGTCAATCTGTGATTACCCACGAGATGCCCCCGCCTCAACTGGCGATCGAGGTGGTAAGTCCTGGTGCGGTTGGCAGTGAAAACTACCAACGGGACTAT
>MUGG01000169.1 GCA_002148405.1 Alkalinema sp. CACIAM 70d
GTACGTACGTACGTCGAGNGNGNGTCGGATCTGTAGCATAGATGGATCAATTTCATACCACTGTCCTAACTTCATGGGCTGTGGCTATACAAAAAAGGTGGGCTTCAGTCAGAAACCCACCTGCACATTTTTTAAAAACCAAAATTCTCAAACTGTAACTTTTCAACCTGTGACTACAGAAATCACAGGTTCAATGACAGCTTAAGCTTGACCCGCCATTTGAGCGGCCACTTCTGCAGCAAAGTCGGTTTGCTCAATTTCAATGCCTTCACCCAGAACAAAGCGCACAAAGCGACGAACTTGGATGTTTTCACCCAAAGCTGCCACTTGTTGCTTCACCAATTCAGCAACGGTGATATTTTGATCCTTGATATAGGGCTGATCCAGCAAGGACAGTTCCTTCAAGCGTTTCTCTAAACGACCCTTGACGATCATTTCGCGCTTATCAACCGGCTTGTTCGCCAGATCTTCCTTGCCCATTTCCACAGTCTTTTCTCGCTCGATGAAGTCTGCGGGAATGTCCTCAACCTTGACATACTCCACGTTGGGGCAAGCAGCAATTTGCATTGCGATGTTGGTGACCAACTCTTTGAAAGCTTCGTTCCGAGCCACGAAGTCCGTTTGACAGTTGACTTCTACCAGCACACCAATCCGACCACCGGTGTGGATGTACTGACCAACCAGACCTTCAGCCGCCACTTTACCCGCTTTCTTCTCAGCAGAAGCAATGCCCTTCTTACGCAGCCAATCAATGGATTTCTCCATATCGCCGTCGTTTTCTTTCAGGGCTTTTTTGCAGTCCATCATGCCTGCGCCTGTTTTTTCGCGCAGTTCCTTGACTGCCTGTGCGGAAATCTCAGCCATGTTCTTAATTCCTGAATCTGCGTCAATGATTGATTATGCGATCGGAGACGCGATCGACCACGTCTCCCCAAATACAGTGCTACGGACTCGAACCCAGTCAGACTCCACCTAAATTAGCCTGCAATCTGACTAGAGAAACCAGAACACTCCAACAATCGAGAAAGGGAATAAAGAGGCTTATTCTTCGCCGCCTTCTTCAACCGCTTCTTCGTACTCGTCTTCGTACTCTGCACCTTCGTAATCTTCGTAGTCTTCCTCAGGGCTGACTTGACCATGGCGACCTTCATAGATCGCATCGGCCAAACGACCCACAATCAGCTTAATAGAGCGAATCGCATCATCGTTAGCCGGAATGGGCACATCCACCGTGTCGGGATCGCAGTTAGTGTCCAGCAGCGCCACGATCGGAATATTCAGCTTTTGGCACTCTTGCACTGCGTTGTACTCACGACGTTGATCCACCATGATCACCACGTCAGGAATCTTCCGCATGTTCTTGATACCGCCGAGGTACTTTTGCAGCTTATCCAACTCCCGACGGAGAACCGCTGCTTCCTTCTTAGGCCGCAGATCCAGCGCTCCCGTTTCTTCTAGGCGCTCCAGTTCCTTCAAGCGATCGACCCGAGTTTTGATCGTCGTCCAGTTAGTCAGCATTCCACCGAGCCAGCGCTGGTTGACATAGTAAGCACCGCAACGAGATGCTTCCTGGGCCACGATGCCAGCAGCTTGGCGCTTGGTGCCCACAAACAAGAACTTTTTGCCCTGCTCAGAAGCCGTCCGCACGAAGTTATACGCGCCATCCATCAACTCAGCGGTTTGTACCAAGTCGATAATGTGCACACCATTACGCGAGGTAAAGATGTACGGCTTCATTTTGGGGTTCCAGCGACGGGTTTGGTGACCGAAGTGAACTCCAGACTCCAACAGTTGAGCCAAAGATACAACTGGCATTAAATTTTCTCCTTTCGGGTTAATCCTCCATTCAGGCGTACTTCATAGGGCGAATTGATGGGAAAGCGAGACCCAGGAAGACATACAAGCGTTCAATTCCCGTCCGTTCCTGCACAATTCTGGAAGCACCCGAAACCCTGAATGTGTGATTTTTACAGCTTTTCTAGCCTAGCATAAGCGGGCCTTTCCAGATACCGGTTTCCCCATCCTAGATAATAATCATGGCTGAGTCCTGTCATGGGGTGGCTGAAGGTTGTAATGGCTGAGTGTGATAGCTGAGTATTGTGATGGTTGAATATTGTGGGGCGATCGACCTATGCATGCAGTGAAGTGGCTACCGCTTGAGTTTTCCAAGGTTCCACCGATTCATCTCCCGCCCAAGCCGTTGCAATGGCTGATGGGAATCAGCACGTTGATTTTGATGGGATGCAGCACTGTCCGCCATCTCCTGTTGCGATCGGGATCCCTCGACCTTGGATACTTTGACCAAGCAGCCTATCTGATTAGTCAAGGGGAAGCGCCAATCGTCTCCTTCTGGGGCTACCACTTTATGGGCGGCCATGCGGACTGGATTATGTACTTTGTGGCCATCCTCTACAAGCTCTATCCCACGGTGTACTGGCTGTTGGGGCTGCAAGCGATCGCCCTCAGTATCAGCCCCTGGCCCGTCTGGGCCTTGGCACGCCAAGCAGGATTGAACGTAGCTCAAGCCAGCACGATCGCGGGGACAACCCTACTGTATCCCCTGCTGTTTAACCTGAATCTGTCGGACTTTCATCCGGAAGTATTGGCCTTTCCCGCAATTCTGACCGCCCTTTGGGCCGCTCGGGCCAATCGTATCGGCTGGTTTTGTAGCGCAACTTTTCTAGCGCTGGGTTGTCGAGATGCCTTGGCGTTGACGATCGCGGCCATGGGGCTGTGGTTGATCGTCTGGGAAAAGCGCCGAGCCTGCGGTGCGATCGCGTTGGTAACTGGAACCGCCTGGTTTTTACTGGCAACAAAAGTTGTGATTCCGGCATTCCGGCCCCATGGCGTGGAGTCGGTGGTGCGCTACGGCTATCTAGGCCAATCCCTTAACGAAATTGTCTTCAACATTTTCTTTAAACCTTGGCTCTGGCTGGAACATATTGTTTCCCTGGAAACGCTGAATTATCTGTTTGTGCTGCTGATTCCGCTGGCTTGGGGACTGGTGGGGCTACGTTCCTGGAAGCCGTTAGTCCCCTTAGTCGCGGCCATTCCCCAGTTGGCGATGAATCTGCTGTCTGAGAATGATTTGATGCGCAATATCATCCATCAATACTCATTGCCGATTCTGCCTTTTCTGTTGTTAACCGTAATCGCAATCTTGGCCGAGGGCAAAGGGAGCATCCCATCACGGCGCTGGATCTGGGTTTGGGCGATCGTCAGCTTTCTGGCTATGGCGAAGTACGGGCAATTTACGGGCAAATATCTCGATGGATTAGAGACATGGCAGGCACGACGGGAGGCGATCGCCCAAATTCCGGCCCACCAGGGCACCGTACTCACGACCCACGAACTGATTCCCCACCTGACCCACCGTCCTGGGATTTATCAAATTACGCCAAATCAACCGCCCCAGAGTTTTGCCGCGATGGATTATGTGTTGATCAATCAGCACTACCCCGCCTTCCGGAAGAATCCCGCTCTAGCGACCCGCTGGCTGAACCAGCTCAAGGCCGATCGCCAGTTGCAGTTGCAGTTGCAGTTTGAAAAGGATGGTGTTTTTCTTTTTGTGCAGCGATCGCACGCCAAAACGCTCACCTCACAAGCCAAACGCTAACCATCCTCGGCAATCTGCGCAAATGGGGGATTGCACAAGTTCAGATAACAATTTATTTCCTGGGCAACATTCTCTCTAGCCAAGTCGCTATAACCAACTCTATGCGGCCCATCACTCTATGCAGATTATTAGTTGTCTTATTAATCTGCCTTGAGTTATTAGCTCGTCTTAATTAGTTGTATAGCTCCCCCGCATCCGGTGTGCATCAGCTCAAGAAAATTTAGTGCTCTGAACTGATCCAGGAGTCAAGCCATGCCCCAGGCCACGCTAGCATCCACTGATAAAAGCGCTGTTAAAGATAATTACGATTTTGCCAATTTTCTCTCTAATTACTCCAGTGCACTGAGTCGTCGATCGCGATCGACCCAGTGGATCAAATCTCTGATCCATGACTTATTCGACGATCGGTATCTGCTAGCGATCTCACCCAAAAACACGCTACATCGCCGACAATACGACCAAATTGTGGCCTTTGGTGACAGTTTGACGGATACCGGAAATTTTTCTCGCGACTTTTCTAGGGCCTTTGGCATTCCGTTTCCCCCCAGTCCACCCTATGAGCCTGGTCGTCTTTCCAACGGAGCCCTGTGGGTTGAGTCCCTGGCGAAGGATCTCGGCATCACGAAGGTGTCCAATTTTGCCTACATTGGAGCAACAACTGGAACTGAAAATGTAGCATCACTCACCGTCGGCCAACCGCTCCCCATTGCCTTTCCCGGCATCCAGCAGGAAGTAGATACCTTCCAACTCAGTTTGGCGGGGCAACGGGCTAATCCCAATGCCCTATATTTCGTCTGGGGCGGAGCCAATGATTATCTCTTTTCGTTGCAAAGCCAGTTTGCTAATGCCGCCAGTGACATTGTCCAAGGCGTAACCAACATTGCCCGATCGGTGATGAAGTTAGCGGATTTGGGAGCCAATACGATCTCGGTCGCCAATTTGCCAAACCTAGGTCGTACCCCCTTTGCCACAATCCGCAATATTTCCACGGAAAGCACCCTCTACAGTTTGGCGTTTAACATCACCCTCTCCTTTACCCTGGAAAAACTCGATCGCTACCTCAAAGCCGACATCGTAGAACTGGATACCTTTTCGCTCGGAGAAGCGATCGCGGCCAATCCCAGCAAGTTTGGCTTTACGAATATCACTGAGCCAGCGATTACTAAACTACCGAATATTGACCCCAATACCTATCTTTTCTGGGACGAGTTCCATCCCACTCAAGCCTTCCACAATGTAATTGCGAAAACCTTTGAGCATGCGTTGTCTATGCCAACACCCAGCCGAGTACTGGAAACCAGCTTGAACACCGCGATCGGTCTGTTGAATAGCAGTAACGGCAGTGCCCTGCGATCGGCATTTACCAATCTACTCAACCAGAGTTCTCAACTGCTATCCAGCATCAACCCACTGTTAGCAGCCCAATCAACCATTCCACCGTCTAAACTCAGTTTGGTTTAACTGCCATTCGGTTTAACAACTCTGCGCTTTGAGTTCAGCGTAGGCATCATAGACCCCACGCACGTTGTACCAATTGAGGAAAATCCGGGCAGCTTCCAACGCTAATTGAGGTTGCCCGCGATCGATCAACCATTGCAGCAGCGGAGCCATTGTCTTTTCATTCAGCAAGCCACCTAGGGAAAGCAACCCCCAGAGAACCTTATGAATCCAGGTCATCTGGATCATCATCCGTACTTCCCAAGTGGGATGCTTTTGGTAAAACAACACCCCCATCCGACCGCGCTGAATTTCCTTGTCAATCAGGTTAGGAATCTGGGCCAAGCTGAACGGTGGGTGCCAATGATAGCCCACGGCTTCCGGCGCTTTAATCAACTTCAGCCCCAAATTTTTTAGCCGCACTCCCAGTTCCAAATCCTCCCAGCCGTAGAGTTGAAACCCCGTATCGAACAAGCCCGCTTCCAGTAACCAGTACTTGGGAATCGCCACATTGCCCGTTGCAAAAAAGGCTGCCGAGAAATCCGTGACTTTGTAGGGTTCCGCCGTGGGTTGCTCAAAGTTGCAGGTGTTGATCACGCGGCCATAGGTAAAGAAGCGATCGCTGCCCAATTCCTGACGCCCCTTGGCCAACGCAGCTGCATGGGACTGGAGAAACGTAGACAGCACCACTAAATCACTGTCAATAAAAATAATCATGTCCCCCTGGGCCTTTTCCACCCCCAAGTTTCTTGCCGCAGAAGGCCCGAGGTGATTTTGGCAAAACAGGTTGACATGGGGGAATTCTGATGACCGATCGCGCAGCCAATCCACCGTGCCATCGGTTGAGCCATCATCCACCACTACGACTTCATAGGGTTCGCTCCAAGCCTGATCCTCCAGAGCCCGCAGACACTTTTCAAGAATGGGCTTGCGGTTGTAAGTCGGAATGACAACACTAAACACTCAACAACTCCTGGCAATGGGATTCCCTTCAGTCTATCGTGGCGACTGGTGCGATCGAATTCGCGTTAACCCACAATACCAGCAACCGTTTCCACATCTAGCGCCAAGGTAGTAGCAATCTGTTCAGGGCTCAGCCCCAGTTCAGCCAGTTTCAGCACCGCTTGGATAAGTTGAGCTTCGGCGCGATCGGCCCGTTGCTTTTCAGACTCAGCCCGTTGCTTTTCAGACTCAGCCCGTTGCTTTTCAGACTCAGCCCGTTGCTTTTCAGACTCAGCCCGTTGCCGTTCTTGCTCAGCTCGTTGCTTTTCTGACTCGGCCCGTTGCCGCTCTTGCTCAGCCAGTTCGCGCAGTTCCACCGGGTTGAGAAAGCGCTCTCCATTGGACTGATAAAGTTCTAGGTCATCTTCCGTGAGGCAAAAACGAACTTGCAAACGCGGACTTACCCAATCCGATTCGATCGTCACAGGTTCCAAGCCCCGTTGCCCGCGCAGAAAAATCTGTAACGTCGCAACACGAGGGTCATAAACGTAATACTCCTCCACGCCATAGCGGTCATAGAATCGGAGCTTCCGATCCATTTCATCAGAAGTATTGCTATCGGAGAGGATTTCAAAGATGATTTGCGGCGGAATGTGCCCCTCCTCCCACTGTTTGTAGGATTTACGGCTATGCTTGGGTCGCCCCAAAACAACTAAGACATCCGGTGCACAGCGAATCGTAGGGTCTCCCTCCACCGGATACCAAAATAAATCGCCCGCAATGAATACATCTTCCCGATCGCGATAGAAAATCTCCAAGTTTTCTTTGATTAGAACAATCCAATCAAACTGAATCGTACTGTTGGCCAACGGTTCTCCATCCGATTCTGGGTAGAAAATTTCATCGGGCTTGGTCAGTTGAGTAACCATGGTTTTCCCTCGTTTTTTCCTCGATCGCCGTAATAAATTTGCTTCGATCG
This sequence comes from Alkalinema sp. CACIAM 70d, assembly GCA_002148405.1. GTDB lineage: Bacteria > Cyanobacteriota > Cyanobacteriia > Leptolyngbyales > Leptolyngbyaceae > Alkalinema. Next base: position 6,975 of record MUGG01000169.1, read on the forward strand.
GGACGATTGTCAGAATTGTTAGAGTAGTTGTTCTACTCCCATATCTTGCATCTCTAGCATCGTCCGTAGGTTGGAACTATACCCTTGACTTAGTTCCAGTGTACCGATTCTGTTGAGAAACCCTCAACTTCCTGGGGATTCTTCCGGTCGATCGCCCCCTGCAACCCCACTTTGCCAGATAATAGAAAACTTGTTAATTAGCAATGAGAGACATCATGGGGCGAGCAAAGAAGGTAGTGTTGGCCTATTCCGGCGGTGTGGATACTTCCGTTTGCATTCCTTACCTGAAGCAGGAATGGGGCGTGGAAGAAGTCATTACCCTGGCGGCTGACCTGGGACAAGGGGATGAACTGGAACCCATCCGTCAAAAAGCACTCAATTCCGGGGCAGCAGTGTCCCTCGTGGCCGATGCCAAGGCAGAATTTGTCAAAAACTATGCCTTTCCAGCCATTCAAGCCAACGCTCTCTACGAAAATCGCTATCCCTTGTCTACAGCCTTAGCACGACCATTAATTGCCAAGTTGCTTGTGGATGCCGCAGCAGAATATGGCGCAGATGCCGTGGCCCACGGTTGCACGGGGAAAGGTAACGACCAAGTGCGCTTTGATGTGGCGATCGCGGCCTTAAATCCCAGCCTGAAGGTACTGGCTCCGGCACGGGAATGGGGCATGAGCCGCGAAGAGACGATCGCTTACGGTGAACAGTTTGGCATTCCATCTCCGGTGAAAAAGTCCTCGCCCTACAGTGTGGATCTCAATCTTTTAGGCCGCAGTATCGAAGCCGGCCCGCTGGAAGATCCTTACTATGAACCGACGGAAGAAGTCTTTGTCTTGACCAAGGCGATCGCTGATACCCCCAACGAACCTGAATACGTAGAAATTAGCTTTGAGCAGGGCGTTCCCGTGGCGATCGATGGCCAAGCCTTTGATCCAGTAGACCTGTTCATCCACCTCAACCAGCGGGTGGGTAACCATGGCATCGGGCGGATCGATATGCTGGAAAACCGCTTGGTCGGTATTAAATCCCGCGAAATCTACGAAACCCCTGGCTTACTAGTACTGATCCATGCTCACCGGGATTTGGAAAGCCTAACTCTGACCAAGGATGTGACCCAATACAAGCGCGGCTTGGAAGAAACCTACGGCCAAATGGTTTACAACGGTCTGTGGTACAGCCCCCTCAAGGAAGCGCTGGATGCCTTTATTCAGAAGACTCAGGAGCGAGTGACAGGTACCGTGCGAGTGAAGTTGTTCAAGGGCAATGCCACAATCGTCGGTCGTAAATCTGCCAACTCTCTGTATAACGAAGATCTGGCAACCTACGGATCGGGCGATCAGTTCGACCACAAGGCCGCAGAAGGCTTCATCTATGTTTGGGGCCTGCCTACGCGCGTCTGGTCTCAAAAAATTCGGGGCTAGGCGTTTGTAGCAAGTTTACTGAAGCCTTGCCCCAATTAGCTTTTAACAAAATAGCGATCGTCTTTACCATGGGACGATCGCTATTTTGTTGAAACGAGCTATGAAACGAGCGCGGGTTGAACAATCGCGCGCCCTCGGGTCAGGGTTGGACTGAACTACTCGCCCTCAGCGGAATGCTGAGGGGTCACAATAGGCTTGTGCTTGCGCGACTCCAACCACAGGGGAATTGCAATCACAGCCACCACGATCGCGAGAGCAATAAAGGCAAACTGGGATGCAAAACTGATGAGCTTTTCTAGAGGCACCAACTGTCCCGCAAAGAAGGAAAGACTGACCATCACCGTTGCCCACGTCAGTGCTCCGGCGATATTGTAGGCCATGAACTTCCAAAAGGGCATTTCGGCAATACCCGCTAAAGGACTGGCAAAAACCCGTAACAGAGCAATGAACCGCCCAAAAAAGACCGCTTTACCAGCACTGGCGCTAAATTGTTGACGCAGGTCTTCTAACTGAGACTCCTGAAAACGAAGAAGCTTACCAAGACTGAGCAGCAAAGGCCAGCCCCCCGCGCGGCCAATCCAATAGCCTGCTGTCCCCCCCAGGGCCGCTCCCCCTGCCGCATCCAGGAGCACCCATTGGTATTTCAACTGCTCACTACCCGCCAAAAAACCACCGACGATCGTCACCGTTTCGCCAGGAATGGGTAACCCCAGATTTTCCAGCAAGATCCCCACAAAAACTGCCCAGTAGCCATACTTCTGGGCAATGTCTTCAATTAGCTCTGGCGAAATGAAGTCCAATGACATTAGACGTCCTTTACAATCCTTCATGCACCCATCTATCTTGGCGTGCAGTTATCCAGACTGTCAATCAAGTCTTTATTGTTTCAAGAAAGTCTAGATACCAAACATAGGCCATCAAAATTTTCAATTGAAGAAATTATTATCACTGTTCAAAGATTTCTTTAAGAAACTAGGCTTGCTTTCTGTCCTAAGGTCAAGATTTAATGAAACCCTGACAAAATAGACGGGTTTCTCTGATCGGGGTTTCTATATTGAAGCTATCTAAATTCCGCAGGATTACGGACTTTGTGGGGAAATAATTCTAGGCGTTTCACCGAGGAATCTTGCCGTATTCTCAACCCATACTGTGAAAATTGGTTGACGTGATGCCTGCTTGAGACAAGAACAATATCAGATCGCGATCGTTCAATCCATGAGTCTTATTCGAGAAAATCTTAGCCAAAAGAATTTAATCAAGGGGTGTGATATGACAGTTCAGATAGGAGCCAAAGGTCTAGTAGTTTTGCAACCCCAATTTCAGTTTGATGAACAATGGTTAGCTGCTCAAATGAAGCAGGTTTCATGCCATCGATCGAACGGGCCTGAGCAAACCCAGGTTCAACAGCTCTGGGTGTTAGACCTCTCCGAAATCGACTCATTAGACAGTGCTGGCTTAGTTGCCCTTGCCTCTGGTGTACGCATGGCCAACCACCATGGAGCCAGAATGGTGATTTGTGGCCTCAATCCGACAATGCGGTTAATTTTGGAAATTTCGCGTTTAGACAACGTATTGCCGATCGTCGAAACCTATGAAGGGCTAGCGTAACGTTGCTATAACCCTCAGCAACGTTCCTATATCAGCAAAATTGGGCCTCCCAAGGCTGAGGTCTTTATCTTCATCAACGCATGAGAAAAACAGGACACCCTCTCTGCGTGTCCTATTCATGTTTTGGAAGGAATGTAATTGAAGCAGCTATAGCTTCGAACGCAGCTAGAGCAAGCTAGACCATTATCTAGTTAACTTGTACTTTAACTAGTGCTGTTCAGCATTTTCGCCGTTAAACATTTTCCAAGGAAGAAGCACCTGCTACCGGGAAATCGCTCTCCTCGTCAGTCCGGGAAAAGCTAGGCAAATCCAACTGTCCTGCTTTGCGGCTCCGCACCGCTAACCGATAGCTGACACTTTGCAACTCAGCATGGAGCTTGCGATTTTCCCGCTGAATTTGAGCCACTTTTTCCTTGACAGGAGCCATCCGTTCAGCAAACTTCTGACGGTAGAGATTGGGCAGTTCCTGAACCACCTGTTCCAGCATTTGCGATCGATCACTGAGTTCCTGAACCGACTGCTCCAGAGAGTTAATCCGAGTATCGCGCTCAGCAATTTGATCCTGGTAAAAACTCACCTGCTCTTCCATCCCCTGCAACTGCTCCCGCAGTGCCCGCATTTCGGCTAAATCCCGCTCAGTGGTCATTTGTTGAACCGGCTGGCGGCTATTCCCTTTGACAAGGCGAAACAGTTCCTGGGAGAGCTGCTGAACTAATTGGTCACGGGTTTGCAGCTCTTCTTTGAGATGAACCACCTCAGCCTGAAGTTGCTGGAGAGTAAGGATTTCAGCTTGGGACACGACTTCGTAGCTCCGTTAACTAACGCGGACAATCCGGTGAACAAGAAATTGATCGAGAAAGGATGCTGGCTATTTTAATCAGCGATCGGCAAGATGACACACTGTTCTTAAAAACTTCTCAGCTAACTTAACCAAACTAACCAGCTACCGGTTTGAGAACCACTCAACCAAGACTCTTAGGATTTGTCAATCCAACGCTTGCTACATTCCCGATCGCCCGACAGACCTAAAAAACCGAGGCAGCCTATAAACACGACCTCGGTATTCACATAAAATCGTTAGCTTGTGATGGACTGCTAGCTTAAGCTTGTACTTCTTCAGCCTCAACGGTTTGCTTGACGGTGAGGTAGCGAATGACATCTTCGTTCAGACGCATTGCGCGCTCCATCGCGGCAATCGCTGCACCCGTCACCCGGTAGTTCATCTGAATATAGATCCCTTCACGGTGACGATCGATTTCGTAAGCCAGACGACGCTTACCCCGATGTTGAGTCTCCAGGATTTCTGCACCGTTATCCTTGAGAATGCCTTGATACTTTTCGATCGCTTGATCGACGGATTCATCCCCGAGGTCCGGGCGCAGAATGTACATTGTTTCGTAGATAAAGTTCTTAGCCATGGGTTTCTCCTTTTGGACTAACTGGCTTTTTCCAGTACCAGGCGCTCGTCCAGTACTGAACGTGATCCAGTACTCCATGACGCTGACACCAAAAAAGCAAGGATCTACAATTTTATACCAGTTTGAGCACAAAGTCCTATGGCACAGCGCTATGTCCGCATCCAAGCTCCTGATCAACGCATTTTTTATGGGTTGCTCCACCTCGATCGCACCGTGCAGGTGCTCGATGCCCCTCCTTGGTTGCATGGACAGCCGATGGATCTGACCTTTCCGGAAACGGATTACCAATTACTAGCGCCCTGTGCTCCCTCAAAAATTGTGGCGGTGGGCAAAAATTACGCGAAACATGCCGCCGAAATGGGCGGTGTTCTGCCACCGGAACCCTTGTTGTTTTTGAAACCCACCACCACAATCATTCCCCACTGCGGATCCATTCTGTATCCACCTCAGTCCGATCGAGTGGATTACGAAGGAGAATTAGCACTTGTAATGGGCGATCGGGCCGTGGATTGTTCTTCAGCCGAGGCCGAAACCAAAATTTGGGGCTACACGATCGCGAATGATGTCACTGCCCGCGACCTCCAACAAAAAGATGGCCAATGGACTCGTGCCAAGGGGTTTGACACCTTCTGTCCGATCGGCCCTTGGATTGTTCGGGAAATTAGTCCAGAAGCTCAAGTAACAACTTTTTTGAATGAAACCAAAGTGCAAGCCGCCTCAGTCAGTGAGATGGTCTTCTCGCCAGCTACGTTGGTCTCCTATATCAGCCACATTATGACGTTGTTACCGGGAGATGTCATTCTCACAGGCACCCCTGAGGGCATCGGCCCCATGCAAGTGGGCGATCGGGTGCGGGTGTCGATCGAGGGCATTGGATTTTTGGAAAATCCAGTTCACAAACGTTTGAACCCTGAGTCCTCGGACAGTCCCGACCCGACCTCGCCGTAACTTAACAACCTTGCTATCCTCAGTTATCACTCAATAATTTTTCTGCCTGCTTCCACCTGATTATCAGTAGCAGGCGCAAATTAGCAGCAAATCCACCATAACCAGCAAGCTGGCCAAAATTAGCAGAGCTACTAACGCACCGGGCATTGCATAGTTTAGTAACGCACTTGGTTAGAGACTGCTTCAGAGATGGCTGGAATCTCCGCATATCGACCTAGGGCTGTTTGAATAACGGAATAGCCCACAGCTACCAGCCCCCCTAGAAAAATCGTGTTGAATAGCGTCTCTGCCACGATCGTATTTCTGAAGATTGCCCCGAGGAAGTACTGCCAGACAATCCCAATTAGGCTGAGAACGATACCGAACAGAATGGCCTGCATGACGTTGTAGCGCAGGAAATGGGAGAGTTCGGAGTTCCGCACCACTAACATATACAGGGCTAAAAAGACAGCAAAGGACAGTAAGCCGCCAAAACCGTAGTAAATGCTGATGATTGGACTCAAGGGCACTACTAACAGGGCAAACACAGGGGCCAGTAATGAACCACCAGTAATGCCTTGATTGACTAAAACAAGGGTTTCCATCAAGGGCAAGATGTAGACCAAGCAAGAAAAAAAGCGATCGGATGGACTAACAGACCCACGGCCAGTCATGAGCAGATTCTCCAACGAGATACAACAGGCTATGCACCAGCATACTTTAGCAAACCTATCAGATTGATAAGAGTCAGCCTTCAATACCCGCTAGAAGGATCGAACCAGCAGGTGATGAAGGGATGCCATCGGATGGCTCAAGATTAAGCCCCGTTATTCGACGTTTAAAATTTTGAAGCCCATCTGACATTCAAACTGACGGGGTTGCTGATCAACGGTTTTGGCGATCGCGTTTCCACATCGCAGTCTTCCCCCCTTCCAGCGGGGCTGGCCACTCTGATCGGCCATCAGACAGTTTTGGCACACTTGCTGAGGAGAAATCAGTTGATCACCGACTAGAACCACTAACATTTCTGCTACCTCCAGTGATTCGCCTGTGTCTCTTGACTTTATTGTAGGCGAGGAATAGGGACGATCGTTTCAAACTTTATGGACAGTTTAAAGTCTTACTCATCTTGAGGTCGTAACCAATGAGACAGGCTACTCTCTTGCTTAAAATTCTTGACTTAAAATCAAAAAATTTGGTTTCCTCTCAGGTTGCCCAATGCGTCAGACTTCTCAACGCAGTATGATTTGAAATCTGACTGAGCTAAAAATTCTGAGTTAAAAATTGGCTAATATCCCATTAGCTAAGCACTCCCAGTAGCTGGACTCACCCAGGCTCACCAGCCAAACCCAGCTTAAACCGCTAAACCAGGACATCAAAGCACGTCTCTGACGTTTTTCCATCTCACTACATTTGCATAGGACTGAAACTGTGACTACGAACTCTGATTTCCTTTCCACACAGGATCCAGCAGTAGCTGCACTGATCAACCAGGAACTGAAACGCCAGCGGGATCACTTGGAACTGATTGCTAGCGAAAATTTTACGTCTCCTGCGGTAATGGCGGCGCAAGGGTCAGTGCTGACTAATAAGTATGCTGAAGGTTTGCCCAGCAAGCGCTACTACGGTGGCTGCGAATTTGTCGATCAGATTGAACAAATTGCCATCGATCGCATCAAGGAACTGTTTGGTGCGGCCCATGCCAACGTGCAACCCCACTCTGGGGCACAGGCCAACTTTGCCGTTTTTCTGGCGCTGCTCAAACCGGGCGATACCATCCTGGGCATGGATCTATCCCACGGCGGCCACCTAACCCACGGATCTCCGGTGAACGTCTCCGGTAAGTGGTTTAACGTCGTGCAATACGGCGTGAGTCAAGAAACCGAACAATTGGACTACGAGAAAATTCGGGAACTGGCGAAACAACACAAGCCCAAGTTGATCATCTGTGGCTATTCAGCCTACCCCCGCACGATCCACTTCGACAAATTCCGAGAGATCGCCGATGAAGTGGGCGCTTACCTCATGGCAGATATTGCCCACATTGCCGGACTGGTTGCCACAGGTCACCATCCCAATCCCCTGCCCTACTGTGATGTTGTCACCACCACCACCCACAAGACTCTGCGGGGGCCGCGCGGTGGCTTGATCATGACCCGCGATGCAGAATTGGGCAAATTGTTCGATAAGGCGGTGTTCCCTGGAACCCAAGGCGGGCCTCTGGAGCATGTCATCGCTGCAAAAGCCGTTGCCTTTGGCGAAGCCCTCAAGCCTGAGTTCAAGACCTATTGCGCCCAAGTCATTGCCAATGCCCAAGCTTTGGCTGCGCAACTGCAAGCACGGGGCTTCAAGATCGTTTCTGGCGGCACGGATAACCATCTATTGTTGGTGGATCTGAGATCGATCGGTATGACGGGTAAGATCGCCGATGCCTTGGTCAGCGAAGTCAACATTACCGCCAACAAAAATACCGTTCCCTTTGATCCAGAATCCCCCTTTGTCACCAGTGGTTTACGGCTGGGCACTGCGGCCATGACGAGCCGAGGCATGGGGACTGCTGAGTTCACGGAAATTGCCAACATCATTGCCGATCGTTTGCTGAACCCGGAAGATGAAGCGATTGCCCAATCCTGCCGCGATCGTGTCGCAGCCCTCTGTGAGCGTTTTCCGCTGTACGCTCACCTAGGTGCCACTGAAGTGGGTGCCGCAGAACCAGCTCTTGTGTAGGGGACCTTGCAGGGATAATTAGGGATAATTGACCACCGGGGGCAATCTTGTAAGAGTCCTTGCCTCCGGTGGAGACCTTCAACCCGGTAGCAATTTCTGACCAGCCATCCTGTGTATGGGTGAGGCTGTCAGCAAGTTTGTGGGCGAGAAGCGTTCTTAAGAGAGAGGGACAGACAGCTTACTCAGTCAAACTGCTCAAACACGGATTGCAAGCGCCCATTGCAAACACTGATTGGGCATCTCTGCGAGCGTTACCATTGGCCAAAATGTTCTGAGTCAAGTTTTTCGCAAAAGATCGCTGCACTCTAGCGATTTTGCGTGTATGCTGAGGCACCTTAAGGGCGAATTCCTATCAGTTAAGCTAATCTTCGCGAAAACTTGACGGAACTTCCGAAAAACCCTCGAAGAAAAAAGCAAAATTGATCGCTCTTAATAAATCTTTGCTGAGTAACATCAGTATGTGGTAGGCTCACCCTGCTGGCAACGTCTGTCCAAAGAAATTTCACTGCACTTCCAGATGCTGTCTTTTCTCTATCCCCTGGCTGCTTTCCTCATTGCTGCTCTAACCGTTATTGTTACCACCCCGTTCATTAAAAAAACGGCGCTCCGATTGGGCCTCGTCGATCGCCCTGATCCCCGCAAAGTACACAAGCGTCCCATGGTTCGCTTAGGTGGCGTTGCAATGTTCGCGGGGTTTTCTCTCGCGCTCCTTGTCGTTTGGTGGACAGGTGGCTTTGGTCAATTGCCCCAAGTCAAAGAGTACGAAGCCTGGGGGGTTGCCTTAGGAGCTTTGGCTTATTTTGGAATTGGTCTACTCGACGATTTATTTAATCTGTCGCCCTTAAGCCGATTGATTATGCAGGTCATTGTCGCGATCGCAGCTTGGTCGGCGGGAGTGCAGATTGACTTCATTACAATCCCCGGCTTGGGCCTCCTTCAACTTCCGGATCCAGTCAGTCTAGCCATTACGGTGCTTTGGCTAGTGGGTATGACCAATGCCATTAATTGGATTGATGGGCTAGATGGCTTGGCAGCAGGGGTTTCTGGCATTGCAGCCGTGGTCATGTTACTGACCTGTATTTTTATGAAACAGCCAGCTGCTGCGTTGATTGCAGCAGCATTAGCTGGATCCTCTCTCGGATTTTTACGGTACAACTTCAACCCCGCACAGATTTTTATGGGAGATGGGGGATCCTATTTTATTGGATTCACCTTGGCTGGAATCGGCGCGATTGGGCTGGTTAAAGGTGTGACAACCGTTGCCGTCTTGTTGCCCTACCTGATTCTTGCCGTTCCCATTTTGGATATGTCTGCCGTCATCCTCGATCGGTTACGCAACGGCAAGTCTCCCTTCATTGCAGACAAGCGCCATCTCCACCATCGCTTACTCAATGCCGGACTCTCCCACCGCCGTACCGTCCTGTTCATCTATTCCTTAACCCTCTGGGTCGGTAGCCTTGCACTAGCCTTTTCAGGGGTTCCCAGTGGCTTCGCCTATGCAATTTCGGCAACCTTAATTCTTAGTTTTGCGGCTTGGCGAGTTTGGCGCATTGCCAAGCAAGCCTAAAAATCCAGCGTAGCAACCAGCAACCAGACAGTTTAGAAGCAGCCTAAACTGTCTGACAGCCTCAGACAGCAGGTTAATCATCCATGACGATCGTTGCAGAAGTGTTAAGTGTCGGCACCGAGTTATTGTTGGGCGACATTCTAAATTCCAATGCGCAATTTTTAGCGCAGCAGTTGGCTCAGTTGGGCATTGCCCATTATTACCAAACCACCGTCGGTGATAATCCCGATCGGCTGAAACGGGCAATCGAACTGGCCGCGAGTCGAGCTCAATTGCTCATCTTTACGGGCGGCCTAGGGCCAACCCCCGATGATCTGACCACGGAAACGATCGCGCAAACCTTTGAGACACCCCTAGTGGAAGATCCCGAAGTGGTTGCAGACATCACCCAAAAGTTTGCAGCCCGTGGCAGAGCAATGACCGACAACAATCGCAAACAGGCGCTCCGACCCCAGGGTGCAGCCATTTTACCCAACCCCGTCGGCACTGCCCCCGGCATGATTTGGCAACCCCGGCCCAATGTAACGATTTTCACTTTCCCTGGAGTCCCCACGGAAATGAAAGCCATGTGGCAGGAGACAGCGATTCCCTATCTCCAAGCTCAGGGTTGGACTTCAACCACGATCGTCAGCCGTACCCTCCGGTTTTGGGGAATTTCCGAATCCAGCCTTGCCGAACGGGTCAGTGAATTTTTGAACCTAACCAATCCAACGGTGGCCCCCTATGCCAACTGGGGGGAAGTCAAACTCAGGATTTCCGCCAAAGCTGAATCTACCGCCGCCGCGCAGGAACTGATTCAACCCGTAGAAACCCAACTGCGGGCGATCGCGGGCATCGATTGCTATGGTGCAGATCAAGATTCCCTAGCCTCTGTCGTGGGGGCCTTACTCAAGAATCGAGGGCAAACAGTAGCCGTGGCAGAATCCTGTACCGGCGGTGGGCTGGGCCAGATGCTCACTGGGATTTCCGGGAGTTCAGAGTACTTCTGGGGCGGAATCATCGCCTATGACAACCGCATTAAAGAAAAACTCCTAGGGGTCGATCCGACAGTCTTACAAACTGAAGGGGCCGTTAGCGCGATCGTTGCGGAACAGATGGCGATGGGAGTCCGATCGACCCTAGGCACAGACTGGGGAGTCAGTATCACAGGGATCGCAGGCCCCACTGGTGGAACTGATGCAAAACCCATCGGCCTAGTCTACGTTGGCGTCGCCGCTCCAGATGGCAGTGTCATAGCTCAAGAATGCCGCTTTGGTAACCGAGGTCGGGATTGGATTCGGCAAGTCAGTGCTTGCAGTGCGCTTGACCAGTTGCGGCGACAAATCCTGGCTGGATAACCCTACCTGGATAACTCTACTAAGTTTCACCCTCACACTTCTGTCAAGATTCGTTATGATTTGAATCAGATGGGAGAGGTACTGCAAAATTTCTGCTTGGCTTTACTTCGTTCCCTTGTTAAGATCAGGTTATGTTTACCTCTAAAAATTTTCTTCGTCGAGGAGATTTTCAGCTTAAGGGGTTAACGTTTGAAAGGTGACTGTGTCCAGACTAGACATTAAGGAGAGGTCTGTTCAATGGATGTCATTGATAAGGTTCTGGAAAAGGTAAAAGAGTGGGCTCGCAAGCTGATTGAGGCACTGCTAGGCCCCGATGCTCAGCCTGAACCTGAACCTATTCCAGTTCCCGTGGACGATCGCCGTCGCCACCCACGTTAAGACGGACGTTTTACTGGAACGGTACTTTTCGTTCTCTAATATTCTTTATCAAAACTTCGCGGACGCTACGAGAAGGTCAAGTTTGTTTAGCGTTTTAGTATTGCACGGCCCTAACTTGAATCTTTTAGGACTGCGTGAGCCGGAAGTGTATGGCTCTACAACCCTGGCAGATATTAACTTGATGCTAGAGCAGATGGCTCTGGATCTGGGGATTAGGGTGTCTAGTCTACAGTCTAACCATGAAGGTGCCTTGGTGGATGCCATCCATGCTGCGATGGGAGTTCACCAAGGCATTTTAATTAATCCCGGTGCCTACACTCACACGAGTGTGGCAATTCGGGACGCGATCGCGGGGGTGAATCTGCCCACCGTAGAAGTTCATTTAAGTAATATCCATAAACGCGAAGCCTTTCGCCATCATTCCTACATTGCGCCCGTAGCGATCGGGCAAATTTGTGGGTTTGGAGCTGAAAGCTATCGCTTGGGGTTACGGGCATTGACAACACATCTCAAGCAGCAGTCATCCTAGTTGTATTCGTTCTAGTTTTGTTCTAGTTCTCAGCTTGCTTCGGTCATTTCTCCAGTATTGCCTTGCTCAAAAATGACTTTGTTTAACGAAATCCTCCCGTTCCCAGGAAATCTGGCGAGGACTTTCGAGGGGTTTAGAGCGCTGGAGATGGGCGAGCTGAATGATCAGCCAGTAAAATCAGCCCATTGTTTTTTTAGCCCATTTTCTTCTACAGGCTAGGAAAACATGATGGGCTGTTATTTTCTGAACGTTTCTAGAGGCGTCTATTTGAGATTAAGGCGCTTAATTTCTGCGTTGATCCGTTCCTTCATCTCACTGTTGCCCGCTTGTCGTTGGAAATTGTTGAATTCATCCGGCTTAAGTTGATACTTCTTGACTGTTTCTCCAGCGAACCGATTGAAGTTACCACAAATTCCTTGTACCGCTTCACGAATACCCCCCGGAATTTGTTCCAAGCCGCTGGAATGACAGACGTTATTGGGAACATTGCCATCGGTCAGATCCTTAACTCGACCGATCAATGCCCGCCGTTGTTTTTCAATTTCAAAGGCTGCTCGAACATAGCGGGTAAATGAAGATTCTTCAGCCCTTGCCACGTTGGTTCCAAACAGTGCAGTGCCAACTAGTACTGGAGAGGACGCTCCGAGGGGAATAATCGGGGCCCAGCTTGCCAGCACCGTTAACGAAGATAATGTACCAACCCACAACGATCGGGAAAGCCAGCGGGGGGCTTTGGACTGGCCAGACGTATGAGAAGTCTGAATTGGGAAGCTAGACGAAAGCATAGTGTTTGGGGAGAACAGCAGATTGATCATGACAAGGTGTGACATTTGAAAAACTTGCACACAACAGAGGATTAATTTTCTAGATTCATTCTATGCGGGATAAGTTCCCTGACCTGTCACAGATTCCTGAAATCTCAGGCAGTTAGAGGGCATTGACGAGAGTAAGTCAAGCCAGGGCTTTGGCAGGACGATTGAGCTACACAAAGCAGTAAAACACCATTAAAAAACTTCACTGCAATCGCACCTAGCTTAAGGACGACTAAATAGATTGGCAAGACGTTCACCAGCCAGCCAGCTAACCTTGGAATAATTCACACAGCTCAATGACCTTGGTTTGCAGGATTGCCATTTCATCCGCCCCTCGTTTTAAACCAAATTCGAGGTCTAAACAGAGGGGAAGTGCCTTTTCCCATGCTTGTAGCGAGGTTCTAAGCACTTCTTGACGAAGGAAATAGAGTTGCTTAGGGTTACCAATTTCAGCGGCTTGGGCGATCGTGCGATCGTCCCGTTCTCCGGACTCCAGCATGAGCTTAATCCATAGGCGCTGGCGAAATTGGCCAATCAATGTAGAAACAATCCGTAGCCCTGGTTCATTTTGACGCAGGAGATCCGCAACCAGTTCCAACGCCACTGTCGTTTGGCCCTGCCGAATGGCTGCAAACAGTTTGAGGCTATTTTGGTTAGACGCTGTGACGATCGGGGCGATCATCTCTACATCGAGGGGTTGGTGAGTCGTTCCCGCCAAGAGTTGAATCTTTTCCAACTCACTGTGCAACTGCCGGGTTTGATTGCCGACGGCTTCTACTAAGTAATCCACCGCTGCCCTGGTTAGCTTGAGATCCATCTCTTGAGCCAGCTTACGGAGTTGTTGCGCCAATTGATCGGTTTTCCAAGGCGGAATGGGTGAAAATTCCTGAATCTCAGCATATTTCTGCAAGAGCTTGGTGGACTTGAGACGACCATCGGGTTTACTGGCACTGGTCATCACTAAGGTTGTAGTGGCAGGAATTGCAGGTAAAGTGCGTTCTAACTCGGCCAATAGGTCTTCTGCGCAACGCTGGGCAATGGAACTCTCCACCAGCCAGATGAAACGATCGCCCAAGCCGAAGGGAAGCGTCATCGCCTGATTAAGAGCCTGCACAATACCATCCGGCTGATCTGGGCCAATTTTATCAAAGTTAAAACTTGCCCAATCTGGATCCAGGGTTTTTGATTGTAGGGTTTTGACCGCACGATCGCGGGCAAAGTCATCTTCTCCCCAGAAAAAATAAATGGGCATAGCGCTCTGTAACGTCCTATTTGACCTGAAATCTTTTCTCAAATTGCAAGGTAATTTTCAACTCAAACTATCTATACATTTTGTTGATCATTTTGCCGATCGATCTACAGCTTTTGGAAGTTATTTTACCGCCCGTCAAAGGACGAGATATTACCATGATCCCCGACTTGATCCCCATCCCAAAATATGCTTTTGCATTGCTTTTGCAGATTGGTGAAAATTCCCTAGGTGAAGCGTCACTGATCCCGTTAGATTAAGGATAAATCTTCATTTTGTAATTGAGGCGATCGCTCTTGGACGAGACCTATCAAATTTATCTCAACCGACTGATGCGGATGACGTTGCCGGAAACCTATCGCTCCCAGGTGCAAAATATTCAGCAGTCACCAAAATTTGAGCGAAGTCAACCAGGCGATTGGCAACCCAGCGCATTTCCAGGGTATACCGTCATTACCCCCCCCGGCCCTGAAGACAGTGCTAATCCCGCTTTGTATCAGCGTCTAACCGACTACCAGCACCAATTAGTCACGACGCTGGGTGCGGATGTGTTTATTCCGATCGCACCTGAGAGTTTCCATCTCACCATCGCAGACATTATTTGGGAAAGTGCCTATCGCCATGCCTCGGAGGATCCGGAGTTTGACGGTAAGTTACGATCGGGCATTGCCCAAAGTTTCGAGCAGAGTAGTCATCTGGCAACGGGACAGCCCATTCCCTTTCGAGTGGCAGGATTGATTGTCATGACCCGTGCCATTGGTCTTGCCCTCGCAGCAACGGATGAAATGGGATACAACCAAATTTTAGAGTTGCGGCGATCGATTTACCAAAATCCCAACCTAATTGCGATTGGGATTGAGCAACAGTACCACTTCACACCCCACATTACATTGGGCTATTTCGGGGATGTGTCCCAGATCGATCGGGAGGCCATGGCGGAAACTTGCGATCAACTCAATCAGCCTTGGTTGGAAGCGACAAACGCAACATTTTGGGTGAAGCAGGCTGAGTTTCGCCACTTTCCCAATATGATGAACTATCGCCGAGAAGCAGATTGGCCGGTGTTTCAGTTCTAAACGTCTATGCCCTTACCCATGCATCCCATCATGGCGCAGAGCTTTGCGGTGATCGATCGAGAAATTGGGGATCACCGCTTTTCTTCGTCAGAATATGCCATTGTGCGTCGTGTGATTCACAGCACGGCGGATTTTGAGTTTAAAGACTTGATCCAGTTCAGTTCCAGCAGCATCACAGCCGCGATCGCAGCCTTGCAGCAAAGGGTTCCGATCGTGGTCGATGTGAGTATGGTGCGCCAAGGCATTATCAACCTAGTGCAGCAGACCTTTCAAAATCCTGTGATCGTAGCGGTGGAGCAGGCCACGGAAGCGGAACCCGGTCGCACGCGAACCGAAACGGGATTACTGAAATGTCTGGCCCAGTATCCCCAGGCAATTTACGTGATTGGCAATGCTCCCACGGCGTTGTTGGCGCTGTGTCACTGGATGATCGATCGGCCACCGTCTAGCCCAGCATTCGCCAGCCCCGCGATCGTCGTCGGTGCGCCCGTGGGATTTATTGCTGTGGAGGAATCTAAACAAGCGCTGGCTGAGAGCAATCTACCGCAAATCCGCATTACAGGACGCAAAGGGGGATCTCCAGCCGCCGCTGCAATTCTCAATGCCCTGTTGGTTTTGGCTTGGGAGGATTGGGAACAGCAACCCTCACGATCGCGCTTGGCAACGGATGCAGCCTTAATGCAAGCACAAATTTAAACGCCAGCACAAAACGACTGGGAAAGGCTGAAACGGATTACGCTATGGGATTTGCGCATGCTCCATCCTTGGAGTCAAACGGTGATCAATCTAGAATTCATGTTGTTGGAATCGGACTAGAGGGAGTTCAGGGGTTGACTGATGCAGTCCGATCGTTGATCGATCGGGCAGAGCTTCTAGTCGGCAGTGAACGGCACTTGAGCTATTTCCCCGATTTTGCGGGCGATCGGATTGTGCTGGGCAGTTTTGCTCAAGTGTTTCAGCAGATTCAGCAATGGCTCAGGGATTCTTCCAAAACCATCATGATTCTGACTTCAGGGGATCCGCTATTTTTCGGTTTAGGAAGACTGCTATTAGAGACATTCCCACCCGAACAGCTCACCTTCCATCCCCATCTCAGTTCCATCCAGCTTGCCTTTAGTCGCGTCAAGTTACCGTGGCAGGATGCGCAAGTGATCAGTGCCCATGGTCGATCGTTGGACGCACTCATTCCCGTCCTGCAACAGGGAATTCCCAAAATTGCCATACTCACGGATGGAACCCATACACCCTCAGCGATCGCGCGTCTTATCTTATCCTTGGGACTACCGACCCACTATGGTTTATGGATTTGTGAAAATTTGGGTAGCGAAAAGGAGCAAATTCGCTTCTTCCAGGATTTAACGACGGTTCCAGACTCCGTCTCTCCGCTCAATGTCGTCATTTTGCAGCGTCACGAACCTGATCTCACCCCGCTTGATCGCCCATTACCGCTGTTTGGCCTCCGGGATTCTGACTTTTTAAGCTTTCCCGATCGTCCGGGACTCATGACCAAGCGGGAAGTGCGCATTCAAGTGTTAGCGGAACTTGACCTACAACCGGGGCAGGTGATTTGGGATATTGGTGCAGGAACGGGATCCGTCGCTGTGGAGATGGCTCGTCTGGTACCCGATGCCCAAGTTTACGCGATCGAAAAAACGGATGCTGGCATTACGCTTATTCAAAAAAATGCCCAGCGATTAGCCACCCCCAATGTGCAGGCAATCGCAGGCATGGCTCCTGACGTTCTCAAGTCGCTCCCCGATCCCGATCGCATTTTCATTGGTGGAAGTGGGGGAAATTTAGAGATCTTGCTGGACGTGGGATTACAACGGCTGAATGCCCAGGGCGTCCTGGTGTTGGCGATCGCAACCCTAGAGCATCAATTTCAGACACTTCAATATCTCAAGGAAAGAAATCACCAAGAGAAATTGAACTGGAGCTATCATTTCCTCCAACTCAATTTCTCCCGTGCCACAGAAATTGCCCACCTGACCCGTTGGACGCCCTTAAATCCAGTCACACTTATAACAGTTCAACGTCTGTAACGGTTCAACGTCAGTCCTAGGCCCGAGCGTTGGTTCGATCGATCCCGTCTTGTCAAACTTTCTAGAATGGAACTTCAACTAGAATGGAACTGTAAGCTCCGCAAACTAAGTTGCTTCGTCCTCATCTTCAAACGCTTCATCTTTATCGACTTGGATTAAGTGAATGTGCTTGTAGCCAAGTTTAATCAAAAATTGATCACCAGGGTTAAGACCCATTTCTTGGGTGTACACCGTGCCAATAATAATCTGACCATTTTTATGAACAGTCACACGATAAGAGGCTTCCCGCCCTCGGTTATCCTTGCCACCAGCAGTATCTAAGGCTAGACCTTGCGCGGTCAAAAGCGCATCATAAAACTCGGTTAAATTAACCCGAACTTTTTTGTTCTTACTAACGGTATAGTAACCACAACGCATCGCCTTTTCTCGGCGAGAACAATGGGCTAAATCTTTTACTTTTTGAAGTAAAGCCTTACCTGTAAGAGGAGCAGTTGCTGTCTCAGTCATTCGCTAGAAAGTATTCCTAATTGTTCTTACTTAGCCTAATAAAATATATCGCTAAAGTTTACCCCTTGGACACACTTCTTGAGAAGTAGTTTATGGGTAATTTCCAAGGTTTTACGCCCCCAATCCTACAGTTCTCTAGCAGTTGTAAAGTCTTTATAACTTTCTCCAAAAAATTCTGCAACTTTTAATTAATCCACTGCATCGATCGCAGCTAACAGAGTAGGGCTAACAGAGTCAGTCATCATAAGATCCATACCTCTGACTCAGGTTGGAGAATAATATTAAGTCCTTACCTTGCTAATCCCTGATCGCAAGTGCGTCCCAGACAGGATTAGAATTCTAAACACAATACTTTGGGAAATTCTTTAGGAAATTGATATTGGCGTGATTATTAGTTTTATTTCGTCTCTCACTTGGCTTGGTGTAGAAATGTTAGAAGTTATGGTTGACTTACGTTTGCAAGAAAGGCACGTTTTCTCCATAATTTCTCCACAATTGATGACAGATATGATGATTGAGGGTTTGATTACTTTTGATGATGAAAGGCTAGACTGAAGCACAATATATATTCTTAAGAGATAAATTCTCAATTTAGTAGGGAATTGCCTAGAAAATCTAGTAGAGTCGTCAAGGTTGATCCAGGCTATTGAGTGAAATTATCCCTAATTTTTCTATTACCACTGATTTTCTGCGTAGATTTTTTCAACATTTGCAACAACGAAAAAAGTTCAATCAAGAATCAGGCCAATTATGCAAATGAGTGATGGAGATCGAAATGAGTAGGGGCTACCTACCTAAATTGAGATCTGAAAAGAAGTCCTCTGGCGTGAAGTCCTATGGCTTGGATCCCAATAGTTTTCTGAGCATTATTTACTAAAATTTAATGATGAGCGATCGGTCGCAAGACTAAAAAGCTCAGTATGATGGAAGACATTACCGGAATATTCCGAGGGATCCAACCTTTCTTGGGATATCAATTCGGTGGCCATGCCTTTTACCTTGTCATAATCTAATCACGTTTGCCTAATCAGATTTGATCTAATCACTTTTTCGGTGAGTCTTTTAGGTTAAATCTTCTGGGTTGAATCTTTCTAGTTTGGTGTCCTCTTGGCTATGCAAGTTAACTTTCAGATTGTCCGGCAAGCCCCCAACGAAACGCCTCGCGTTCAAACCTACTCCATTGAAGCGGAATCCGGGACGACCATTCTAGACTGTTTAAACCGCATTAAATGGGAGCAGGATGGCACCTTAGCCTTTCGTCGCAACTGTCGCAATACCATTTGTGGAAGTTGTGCGATCCGCATTAACGGTCGATCGGCATTGGCTTGCAAAGAACATGTCGGGAGCGAAGTGGCTCGATTCAGTCCCCATTCAGCAGACGAAATTCCCACTATCACGATCGCGCCCTTGGGAAATATGCCCGTGATCCGCGATTTAGTCGTAGATATGAAAACCTTCTGGGACAATCTAGAAGCAGTGGAACCCTACGTCAGCACAGCAGCACGGCAGGTTCCCGAACGGGAGTTCTTGCAATCTCCAGCGGAACGGGAAGAACTCAACCAAGTGGGTAACTGCATTCTCTGCGGAGCTTGTTACTCAGAATGTAATGCACGGGAGGTCAATCCTAATTTTGTTGGCCCCCACGCTCTAGCCAAGGCTTACCGCATGGTGGCTGACAGTCGGGATGATCAAACAGAGCCACGGTTAGCACAGTACAACGTAGAGGCGTCTGGGGTTTGGGGCTGTACCCGTTGCCAACAGTGTGATTCCGTCTGTCCTATGGAGGTAGCTCCCCTTCAGCAAATTAGCAAAATTAAAAGTGAAATTTTAGACCGCAACGATGATCAAGCCAGCCGATCGATCCGTCACCGTAAGCAAATGATTGAACTTGTGAAGCAAGGGGGCTGGATCGATGAACGCAAATTTGGCTTGAATGTGGTGGCCAATAAGTTTCGCGATATTTCCGGGCTAGTCAGCTTGATGCCGTTGGGTTTACGGATGCTGACCAAGGGTAAATTCCCCCTAGACTTTCAGCCTTCAGAGGGCACCCGAGAAGTGCGATCGCTGATTGAATCCGTTCAAGCTTTTGAAGCAGAATCCCAAGATTAAACGCTACAGGTTAAAATTCTGCAATATTCCATCAAGGATCTCCAACCCATGACTGAAGAGCCACAAGTAAAAGAAAATTCCCAACCAGCCGTTGAAACAAGCAATGTTGAAACTCCCGGATTCGGTTGGACTCAGTATGCCGAGCAAATTAATGGTCGATTTGCGATGGTTGGGTTGCTCGGGCTGCTCCTTTTAGAGTTTTTGACCCATCAAGATTTCTTCAGTTGGCTGGGTGTACGTTAAATCTAAAATGACTGATTGGTCTTAACTCAATAGATGACTGGTTTCCAGAACACTGGTACCACAATTTCTAAACAGGTCAGTGTAGCGGCACTGAGTCAATGTAGCATTAAGCCCAGTGAGTGTTGCGGGGGATGCCGTTTTTTACGATGGCCTCCCTTAAGTTGATGTGAGTCTTTTATTGGTTGCTCCGTTTTCTATGGTGACTCCTTGGCAATGGCGATCGTATCCGTTGGCCGATCGTACAGGTTCTAACATCTTCGCAGCTTTATTTGTCACAGAGCCAGTGGCTACTTTGCTGGAGAGTCCCTACCCTGCGTCACCAGATTATCCCCAGTTGGGAAGATATTCGATCTGTGCGGGAAGACCTCGCCAGGTCACAGACCAAGAGCAGCGTTGGACGCCACCCGTAGGAGAGATTTTGCCGTTTTTACGCCAGCGACTCGCTGAGGGGCAAAGTACCCACTCGGTGCAAGATGTGACCCTTCAGGATTTTTCTCAACCCACGCCAGATTTCCGACCTCCAAGTCATTTACCGTTTATTGGCGGTTGGTTGGGGTGGCTGGGCTATGATTTGGCTTGGGAAATCGAAAAATTGCCCTACACTAATCCCGACCCACTACCGTTTCCCGTGGCCTATTGGTACGAGCCAGATTGTTTTGCAGTCTTAGATCATCAGGCACAGGTGTTATGGTTGGCAGTTACGGACGTTCAGGATTATGAGCGGTTAGAGCTAGCATTATCTGAATCCCTAGCAATTACAACGCAGAAAAACGATCGATCCCCATTTCAGAATCCCTCGTCCCCATCCGCACCTTTAAGGTTGCAGACCGATCGGGCTGAATACGAAGCAGCAATCTTAAAAGCAAAGGCTTACATCCAAGCCGGGGATATTTTCCAGGCAAATTTATCCCTACGGTTTGAAACGGAAACCCAAGCCACTAGTTGGGCGATCTATCAAGCGCTACAAACCATTAATCCATCGCCCTTTGCCAGCTATTGGAGAACACCCTATGGCGATGTGATTAGTTGTTCTCCAGAACGCTTAGTCAAACAGATCGATCGCCAGGTAGAAACACGCCCGATCGCCGGAACCCGACCCCGAGGCATGACACCAGAAGTCGATCAAGCATTGGCCGCAGAACTTCGATCGAATGCTAAAGAGCAGGCAGAGCACATCATGTTAGTTGACCTAGAACGCAATGACCTAGGTCGGGTGTGTGAATGGGGTACAGTTCAGGTTGATGAATTGCTCGTCATTGAGCGCTACAGTCATGTGATGCATCTAGTAAGCAATGTCATTGGAACCTTACGATCGAACGTAGATAGCATCGATGTGATTCAAGCCCTCTTTCCCGGTGGTACGATTACGGGCTGCCCCAAGGTACGTTGTATGGAAATTATTGAAGAACTAGAACCTGTGCGCCGCAGCCTCTTTTATGGTTCCTGCGGCTATTTGGATGTGCGGGGAAATTTGGATTTAAATATTCTGATCCGCACGCTGCTTTACGCAACCCAAGATGCTCCTACACAAGATATTTCTAGACCGTTACAGGATAAGGCACCGCAGACTGTAGCATCCCAGACAATAGCACCACAGGTTGCGACAGTTTGGGGGCAAGTCGGTGCGGGCATTGTGGCGGATAGTGATCCCGAGCGAGAGTGGTATGAGTCGTTGCAAAAAGCAAAAGCCCAACTGGCAGCACTAGACTTGCATTAACGTCCGATCGAGAGACTCATAATGTCGCCCGATCGTTTGGCCGTCAACAAAAAACAGGTGGACGATCGCTGACCTTGATTTATCGCGATTCATCGCCCACCTGGAACTTGTATTGTATCGTTTTGCTAGAAATCCTACGGGAAACGCTGATTAAGACTCGAAATGAGGATAGACTTTTTGCTCAAACAACTCCCGCACAATTTCCGGTTGGTCTTGTAACAACGGATCATAGTCCGATCGGACGGGAATACAATAACTTGCTGTACGGGGGGCAATCTCAGGAATCCAAGTCGTGTGAATGGTCAAGCCAAACAGGCTCTTACCCTCTGCATCGCCCAGCTTGCACACAGGCCCCTGCGCTAGATTCTTGGCATCAAACACCCAGAGTTGACTGTTTAATTGCCCCTCAGCCCCATCAAAAATTACGCCACAGACTAGATAGCCATCGGTCGGATCGGAGCTGTTGGCATCCCGAGGCACAAACTGCGGCGAGTTGCCAAAGTAACCGGAGGGGAACGCATACTTGTCCACGATCGTCATGGACTGCGTATCTAAGCGACAGAGGCTAGCCGGTTGGCCCTTACTAGCGTACTGCAAGACCTCTTGCAACGGCAGTTGGCGATATTTGTACTTCTTGTAGAGGTTAGCGATAAATTCCGTCATTAACTCATCCCAACAACCCCAGGCATTCCAGTAAATGGTGTTGTAGTGCTCCGGTGCCGTCAGCGTGCCATTATCCGCATAGAGTGCCGGTGCCCAAGTGCAGGTCGGGTCGCTGACTCGCTTTTCCTCCGTAATTTTCCAGTTTTTGGGATTGATCACATACCGTCCCAAATAGTTCAAATCCGTGGTGGTAACGGTCATCCCAACTAAGCGATCTATGCGATCGTCTACGGGAGCCGGATTGGGCGGAGATGGAACAAAGGAATCGTAGGCTTGTGGCCATTCAGAAGGATCCCAAGCATTATTATGGGCAACATGAAGCACAATGCCATTGGAATCATCATAGTCTACACGGAAGTGGGCGATTTCCCGTTTAATCTTCACTTGATGGGCAACCACTTTATCCTTACTGGGATCTAAGTCCGATCGCCGCACAATATACACATTGGTGTCAGGAAATTGCGCGTAATTCAACACTTCACGAATCACTCGCTCCGTCTGAGTATTTCCAGGCAAGGGATTGGGAATTAACTGCTCTGGCCCCAACTTGAACGACGTATCCATCAACACGATATGATCTCGGGTCACACCTACTTGGTGCATACTTTGTTCAATTTGTACGGGCAAGCCTGTGGGCAGAACCACCTTCCAGGCCTTGAGTTCACCTTCACCATCCCAGCGCATTAACCGAACAAAGTCCTCTCCCCCAAAGCCCAAGACATGCAAAATCAAGCTAACAAATTGCAGCACTTGCATCATCACCCAGAAGGCAATTTTGCCTAGAAATTCTAGGAAGGGATTGCCTCGGGTTAACGATCGAAAGATTTGAATCACTAACGGAGAAACCATCGTCAACAGTGACTTGCCCCAGTTGACCGTCCAGAGTTCCTGCTTGTGATCATCATAGGCATGGTGGGTTGCCGTTGTTACCAAACGGAAAGGGCCATATTTGAAGGGTAACTTTTGTTCGCGCCATTCCTGATTGGAGCCCACTGGAGTCACCACTTTCAAGGAAACCGGATCAATTTCGTAGGGACGCCCCGCATCCCAAGAAGCCAAGAGCCGCCAATGGCGATCGCCTGCAAATTTTACTGGAATGCAAGCGGTGTTAATTTCATCCCGGAAACCCAGCATGAAGGAAAAACGAGCCAGTCCACTACTGAAAAACTTCAGGTCTGCATAGCGGGTTCCTGGACGGCTGGCCGCATCTGCATAGTAGCAAGGCGTTTTAAGGATGCGACTGGTGTAGCGGATTCCCTCAGGTTGGCAATCAAAACGGCGCACCATCCCATCGCCATTGAACAAGGAGGTGCCGTCTGCTGAAGGATATAAGGGTTTTCCGGCCTGTTCTTGCATATCTAGGCTCCCCGCAGGACTCATGAAAATCACATGGCCTGTGAGATCGGTCGGTAGCGTTCCTTCTAGAACTTGCAAGGGACGATCGGTAACTTCTTCGCGGCTGGTAATCATCCCAGCTTCAGGAAACCGAATTGTGCCTGAAGTCGTCTCTAATTTATCTGTTCCTAGCTGATCTAATTTAGGAATCTCATCTGTAGAGAGCACAATATTGGAAGGCGTAGACACAGGATAACGAGTGGTCATCAGAGCCTCATTAAAATGAATAGGAAAATATGCGTGAAACCATTGCAGTTCCTGCGTTGAGGAACTGGCTACAAAACTCGTGATACACCCTGTTTAGCAATCGCTGTGAAAAATCCCTGTGAAAATCTCGGGAAGATTTAGCTTCAGAGTTCCCCAGCAAGTTGTCGATCGCGCAGAATCTGAAAACGCCGTTGTAGACAGTCTTTAAGGTAATGCCGAACCACCAAATCCGCCGGATTTTGCATGAGACATTGAACAAACTCATGCATAGCTTTAGCTAAATCTCCCGATTCATACAGCAAAATAGCCTGATTGAATTGGTCAGAAATGGCTAACTTTGCCTCTAAAAGAGGTGCAGGATCAGCGTCAAATACTTCATAGACTGTTATAACTTCCGATTTGCCTTTCACTTTAACGCGATCGACTTTACGAATGTGATATTGAGCCGGGTTTTTTAATTTTTGTAACGTTTGTTCTGTAATCAACAGGTTCACACCATAAGTCTTAGTCAGCCCTTCAATGCGAGAAGCTAAATTGACGGCATCACTAA
Source organism: Alkalinema sp. CACIAM 70d (assembly GCA_002148405.1). GTDB lineage: Bacteria > Cyanobacteriota > Cyanobacteriia > Leptolyngbyales > Leptolyngbyaceae > Alkalinema. The sequence goes on from MUGG01000169.1 coordinate 31,454, forward strand.
TCACTGTACTGTCCATGCGATTGTAACCACCAACGGTTCCTAGCATGAGCAAGCCCGTGTTAATGCCAACTCCAATTTGGATCGAAGATTTTCCGGATTGATTTCGAATTTTGTTGAAGCGATCGAGGGTTCGTAGCATCGTAATCCCTGCCCGCACAGCGTCATCCGCCGATCGGCCAAACAACGCCATAATCGCATCACCAATATATTTATCAATAAAGCCTTGGTGATCGATAATGACCGGCTCCATTTGGCTGAGATAGTCATTAATGAATTGAAAGTTTTCCTCCGGCGTCATTTGTTCCGAGAGTGCCGTGAACGATCGAATATCTGAAAAGAGGACAGACATTTCCAACTGTTTTTGATCGCCCAACTGGACATCAACCACGCTGTCTTTATTGAGAAATTGCAAAAATTGGCGCGGCACAAATCGAGCATAGGCATTATTCAGTTCCGTCAAATTGGTGTACAAGCGAGCATTTTCAATCGCAATAGCAGCTTGAGAAGATAAGACGTTAAGCAAGGCCAATCGGGCAGGGGTAAACGCTCCAACAGTCAGGTTATTTTCTAAATAAACATAACCACTCACACGCCCTTGGTTCATTAATGGCGCACAGAGCACAGATTTAGGCTGCTGGTTTTGAATATAAGCATCTTGTTGAAAACGTCGATCGTCGCTAGCATCGGAGAGAACAATACTTTCCCCAGTCCGAGCCACATAATTGACGATCGCGGTTGCAAGATTTGCCGATTGCTCTACCGGAATGCCTCGCAGAACTGTAATTTGCTCACTATTCAGGGAACCCTCGGCTTCAATATAGAGTTTGCCTTTTGACTCGAGAATCAAATAGCCAATTTGTGCTCCCATGTTTTCAATCAGAATTTGCATGAGCTTAGACAACAGTTTGTCTAAAACAATTTCCTCCGTCATAACCTGGGCTGCTTTCACAACGGTATCTAAATCTAAAAAATTGCCCCGATCGGTGGTGGATAAAGTGCCCTGGGACAGCGTCATGGTATTGCTAATTGGATTAATCGTGGTTGTTCCAACTTGGGTAACCATTCCGACAGATCCCAACCAATCTTTGTAGGTCGCTCTCAACCATTCGACTTTGGCGATTGCACCCCAATATTGGTAGTCAGCACAAGCCTTCTCTAAGTAAACTTGAGCCGGGATGGGTTGATTCAGTTGTAGGTAAAACTGTCCAGCCAGTTCGTTGGCCAGTGCAGCTTCCTGACGATAGCCATGGTCATAGGCAAGGGCGATCGCTTTTTCATAGTGGTGCATGGCTTGAATGGGATTTTCCAGCACGCGCTGCCGTTCCGCTTCGATCAAATGGAATTTATGGAGACAATTATTTGGATTGCATTTAGCCCATTCTTTTAACTTTTTCTGATTCGTATTGACTATCTTTAATAATTGTTTTTGCTGCTTTTTAGAAGATTGGGAATACCACAATAAATGCACTAAAGACTCGTAGAAATTCAGAATTGAAATAACAGGAGAAGAAACAGCTGAATCTGCAAATTTCTTTGTTAAACGGATCGACTCGATCGCCGTCTCCCATTGTCTAAAATGAAACGCCAGCATTGCCTGATAGAAGTAGGCTTGGAAAATGATCGTGCGATCGTTAGCTGCTTCATGCAAGGGCCGCATGTCTGGTAAGTTGTAGAACTCCCCCTGCAATAAATGAGGCGTTTCAGAAGGCTGTAAGAAATTTTGCACCACTTGCAATGTAGCCCGTATCCAACGACCAGTGGCCACTTGATTTAATTGATCGATCGTCTCCGCACTGGCCTTCAGTTCTTGCATTAGATCAATCAAGGAGTCCTGACCCGCCAAAAACTTGAGATTGCATCGGCTAAACAGGAAATAAGCTGCATACTCCAGATTTCCAACTACTAGGGCATTCTGGTATCCCTCTGTGAATTCAGGAATGAGGGAATGTAAGGGATCTTGCCAGTGGCGAATTAAGAAATTGAAAACAAATTGCGTCATCACATAGGAGCTGCTTAGCTGACGCTTCTTGGCCAAATCCATCCCTAATTTGCCAAACTTATACCCCTCTTGGATTTTGCCTAGAATGCCACACAGAACCAAGCCATAGGTGGCATAGTTACCACTGGAATTGGTATGGGTTCCATGATTCAAAGCAATTTGAATCGCTTTGAACATCTGGATAGATGTAAATTCAGGGTAGGCAAAATAGGACGCTGCTCCCACCCGACCCATCAAACTCAGCATCATATCCAGCTTAGCATTGGTCATAGGGGGCAACTCTAGCAACATTTGTGGCGTTTTTCGCGCTAGTTTGGCTTGAGTCATCAACATTTGCCAAATGACATGGCCCTGATTCGGCTTTTTCGGCAACCGCAATCCCATTTGATGCAACACCCGATGGGCTATTTGAATGGCCTGAAGGGGTTGATTTTGCATGATGGCAGCTTGGATGCAAATCGTTTGGATTTCTGCTTGTTTCCACACATCTTGTTCGTGACTCAATGCGATCGCGGCCAATTGATTCATACGATCGAATTGCGAACAAATACAGCAAGCCTCAGCGGTTTCGCGATAGACTCGCCACGCCAAATCAAATTGATCTTGCCAATCCTGATCCTGACATAGCTCCAATGCCGTTTCAAAATATTGCAGTGCTGGCTCATAGGCTGCTGAATGCTTGGCTTTAATGCCAGCTTCTACATTGAGTTGAATTAACTGTTGCCGTTGCGATTCATCTGTTAATAACGATCGACCTAAATTCAAATGATTCAGTAATTCAAATAAGTTTTGTTCCTGGTAGTCTTGGGGTGTCTGTGCGAGTAACAACTGTCCAATTTGCCAATGGATTTGCTGTTTATCCGCTTCCGGAATTAATCCGTAGGCCGCTTGTTGAATACGATCGTGGACAAATCGATAACGCAATTGCCCCTCAAAAGCGCTAGTCAGAGATTCATCCTCTAGGGTTTCAGGATGAACTGGTCGATCGATCGCGTAGAGTAATTCGACAGAAATGGCATCCCACAGATCCTGTAAAGTCTGCTTGCAGGATTGGTGCATGACGATCGCTAAACTGTTGAGATCAAATTGTGTTCCAATACAAGCAGCCATCTGCAAGGCTTTTTGAGTCATCGCGGGCAGTTGCTGAATCCGTTGCGTCATCAGCTCCACTACATTGTCCGTAATGCCACAATTTTGAATCTGGGTACAATCCCAAACCCATTTCCCTTGACGAGTATCAAAATCAATCAGTTTTTGTGTATACAGCGTTTTGAGAAACTCATTTAAGAAGAAAGGATTGCCCTCTGTCTTTTGTAAGACGAGTTGAGCGAGGTCTTGAACCGCTTCGATCGAAGTTTTAACCGTGTCAGCAATCAACTGCTGAACATCTTCCAGACAGAGCGGATTCAGTGAAATTTGAGAAATCTGACCTTGAGCTTTCTGGATTTCCTCGATCGCTAACTGCAACGGATGATTTGCATTGACTTCATTGCTACGATAGGCTCCAATTAACAGCAAATTTTGCCGATCGTCGCCCACCATCAACCGTTGAATCAACTTTAAAGAGGCACTATCAGCCCACTGCAAATCATCTAAAAATAAAACTAAAGGATGTTCTACTTGGGCAAAGACTTGAATGAAATTCTGAAACACTAAGTTAAAACGGTTTTGTGCTTCTGACGGTTCCAAGTCTACCAAGGGTGGCTGAGGACCAATGATCAGCTCAACTTCTGGAATCACATCCACGATCACTTGACCATTTTGGCCCAAAGCCGTTTGTAACCGCGATCGCCAAGTTTGTAATTCCGCTTCTGTTTCGCTGAGTAATTCCTGAATCAAACCGGACAAAGCGGTCATAAACCCCTTGTAGGGAATGTTGCGCTGCACCTGGTCAAATTTGCCCGAAATTAAATAGCCCCGCCGCTGAGTTAGGGGTTTATAGACTTCTTGGACTAAGGCCGATTTGCCGATGCCAGAAAAGCCTGTGACTAAAAACAGTTCACTGACGCCTGTTTGATCAGTAACCCAATTCTCTACCGGAGACGCTACACGATTATCCTGAGGAGACGCTACACGATTATCCTGAGGAGACGCTACGCGATCGAAAGCTGCCAGTAATTGCTGAATATCTCCGTCTCGACCGTAGAGTTTTTGGGGAATCTGAAACTGGCTAGAAACATCCAGTTGTCCTAGGGAAAAAGGCACGATCGTCCGATTTTTTTGCCACTGCTGCCAACAGGTTTCCAAATCCGCTTGGATTCCCCAAGCACTTTGGTAACGATCCTCGGCGGTTTTGGCCATCAACTTGCCTACAATCTCTGACAACATGGGTGGAACAGCCATATTCAGCGTATGCACCGGTTCAGGTAAACGGGCTAAATGGCAATGAACCAGTTCTAAGGCATCCTGCGCTGCAAAGGGAAACTGCCGAGTCAGCAAGCGATAAAAAGTCGCTCCCAAGGAATAAAAATCAGTGCGATAGTCCACTTGGCGATTCATTCGCCCGGTCTGTTCTGGGGAGAGGTAGGCCAGGGTGCCCTCAAGTCCGTTGGGATTTTTAATCGCTGGATTTTCCCGAGTCAGTAATGTTGCAATGCCAAAGTCAATCAGCTTAATTATCTGAGTTGGAGGGTGGATCAAAATGTTGGAAGGGTTCAAATCTTTGTGGATGACTTGAGCCGCATGGACTTCCCCCAGAATTTTGGTGATGGTGATCGCGATCGGGAAAAACTGCTCCAAACTCAGCGGTTGCTGAACCAGAAAATCTTCTAAGGACTGGCCACCAAAGTCTTCACAAACAATGACAGGAACTTGTTGATGAAGACTCCAGTCGTAAACCTGAATCACCCCTTCGATCGGGGCAAGGAACTGAAGTAGGTCGTATTCCTGACGGTAGCGCGATTGTTCAAATGGATCGCGAGACTTAATCTGTAAGGCTTTGAGAATAACTGGATAGCCATCCGCTAATCGGCACCCCCGAAATACAGTGGAGTTCGCTCCCACATAAAGCGGATCAAGGACTTGATAACCAGGAAGTTGGAGCATAAAGATCTCTGGGGCATTGCACCTACAAAAACGAATCTGATCAATCCGTAGAACCACCCATTTCAGAGTGCCCTTGGAAGCCATTTAACTACCAAGCCTTTGTTCAGACGTTCTGACCAGAGTGGCTCTCTGAGCAGATTTGAGAGTATAGAGCTACAAAGCTTCACGAATGGAAAAGCCTGCCTGTCCAAGGACTTATTTCTTTAGATCTAATCTGGAAGAAATTCTCCGGAAAATTATCACCTTGGTGGTGGCCAACTTAGATTGAAAGAAGAAATTCCTGGAACAGATAGACTAAGGAGAAGACCATGGGCCGGCAATGGGTAGAACTCGCAACCATGACAGTTCTTTTGGTCTCTACGCCGATCGTTCTGTCCTTTCCGGGGACAACGCTGGCTCAAATTCAAACCACGCCTCACACCAATCTTCAACCCTCCCATCCAGACCTGCAAGCGGCAGCCAACGCGCTCCAAGCCGGCAATCTTGATCTCGCTCTACACCACTACCAAAGGGCGCTGAAGGACTTTCGTCAACGCCAGGATACGCAAAGTATTGCGCAAATACTTTGGAATATCGGTCAAGTTTATCACCAGCAGCAAAAATATCAAGCCGCGATCGCAGTTCTACAAGAAGCGCGACAAATGTTGTCTAAGGATAATCCTCTGTATCAAGGAATCACCGCAAATTTACGGATTGCCCACAGTGGATTAGGTGCTGAATTACAACAACAGCGGCAGTTCGATCAGGCCAAGGCCGCCTATCAAACTGCCTTGGAATTGGCCCGATCGATAGCAGATCCAGAGGGGCAAGGGCTCTCGTTACTGGCCTTAGCCAATCTCCGACGGGAACAACAGCAGTACCGTCAAGCCATTCCACTTCTACAACAGGCATTAACGGTATTGCCAGACAAGCCTGATCTGCAATCCATTCTGCTGATTACATTGGGCAGAACCTATGATGATTTATCGGAAACATCCCTCGCGATCGACACCTATCAAAAAGCCCTAACATTGGCCCAGCAACTGAAAGACCCCCAACTCATGGCTGCCATTCTCAATAACCTGGGAACGTTGCAAAATCGTCAAGGCAATCATACACAAGCGATCGCGCGCTATCTCCAAGGCTTGCAAACCGCCCAAGAAATGCAAACACGCTACGGGGAAGCCATCACCTCTAGGAACTTAGCACGGAGTTGTGAAGCGGCCAAAGTCGGTGAAAATTCTTCGCTTTATCGGTTTATGCGCCAGTTTTGTGGAGTGCAACAATTGCCGGAAACCATTTTACTGGAAAGTTTCAACAAGCTGCGGCTGCAACTGGTCAACCAAGGCAAAGTGCTGGAAAGTCGATCGCTCAATAATTTAGGCAATAGCCATGCCCGTCTAGGGGATTATCAAACCGCTCGTGGCTTGTTCGAACGCAGCCTGCTGATCGATCGGGAGCTAGGCGACAAAAGTAACGAAGGCACCAGTCTCAATAACCTGGCTAATCTCTACACCAATTTAGGTCAATACGATCAAGCACTCACCCTGTACCAACAAAGTTTGCAGATCCACCAAACCCTCAACAACCGCAGCCAGATTGCCATCACCCTCAATAACATCGGCCAAGTCTACGATCGGCAGGGTGATTATTCTAAAGCGCTGAACACCTATCAGCAGGCCCGATATCTTTCCCAAACCATTAATGACCTCGATAATGAGGCGACGGTGTTGAACAATATGGGCTCAACCCAGCAAACCCTGGGAGATTATCCCAACGCCCGTCAGCAGTATGAGCATGCCCTAATGTTGTACGAGGTCAGTGGTAATCGTCCAGGGAAAGCCGTTACGTTAGCCAATTTCGGGGTCTTCTATGCCACGTTAGGCGACTATTCCAAGGCGCTGGATTACCATCAACGCGCCTTGCTAATTGCCCAGGAGATCGGTGAGAAAAACCTGGAAGCGATCAACTTAGATAACATTGGCAGGCTTTACGATGACCAAGCCCAATACGCCAAGGGCTTAACCTACCATCAGCGGGCCTTAGACATTCATCGATCGATCGGCAACCGTCCAGCGGAGTTGGGCACTTTGGTTAGTTTTGGGTTTGCCTATCGCACCCTAGGCCGCCATACCAAAGCCCAGGAATTTTACGATCGGGCCTTACAAATGGCCCGCGAAATGGGGAGTCCTATCCATGAAGCAGTGGCTCTGAGCGGTTTAGGCAGTTTGTATTTAGAATCAGGGCAACTCTCCCAAGCAGAACAAACACTCCAACAAGCCTTAGCACTCCATCGTAAACTGGGTAGTCGGCGCACAGAAATTGGCACCCTCAAGCAACTGGGTCGGGTCTATGCCCAGCAAAATCGAACCCCTGAAGCCTTACAGATGTTACAAACGGGACTGACTGTAGCCCAACAACTCAAGTTGCAGCCGGAAGAAGCAGAATTTTTAACGGAGTTGGGTAAAGTTTCCCTCGATCGTCGGGATTTTAATCCAGCCGAACAGTACCTCAAACCTGCGATCGTCCTCGCCCAGAAACTCGGCAACAATGGCACTGCGGGTAAGGCCCTGACGCTACTAGGCGCTGTCCATCTGCACAAGCAACAGTCTGCTGCCGCCATTCCCCCCCTAACCCAAGCCGCCCAGATCTGGGAATCCCAACGGCCCGGTCTCACCGATTTCGATCGTGTCTCACTGTTTGAAACGCAGAAAGCAACCTATGAGTTACTGCAAACAGCATTAGTTTTACACCAGCAGCCAGAAGCGGCCTTGGAAGTGGCAGAAAGGGGACGGGCAAGGGCCTTTGTAGAGTTACTGGCCGCTCGGGTAGGGCCCCAAAGCCAACAGATTTTAGGCTCCGTGCCCAAGCTTCAGGACATGCGTCAACTGGCCCAGATCCACCAAGCCACATTGGTGCAATATTCCGTCATTGCAAATCAGGAAGTTTATATCTGGGTCATCAAGCCCGATGGAACCGTACGCTTCTATCGCAGTTCCGCCACGGAACCGATCGTCAACCTTGTCCAAGACAGCCGCGATGAACTAGGCATCCGAGGCCGTGCCAAAATCGCCATTACCCAGCAGCCAGACACCATAGCCCGAGGATTGGTAAATAACCTGCGCCATCTCCATGATCTGCTGATTGCACCCATTGCCCAGGATTTGCCCACCAATCCAGAGGAGTTGGTCATCTTTGTGCCCCAAGGAGCCTTATTTCTAGTACCCTTTGCTGCCTTGGAAGATCGGCAGGGCAATCCCTTAATCATCCACCATACGATCGCAACCACTCCTTCCTTACAAGCGATCGGTCTGACTGCACCGAAGACCCAATCCACTAATCTCGCAGCACCTCTGATTGTGGGCAACCCTAAAATGCCTACCTACAATAACGAGTTGTTGGAATCCTTGCCCGGTGCTGAGCAGGAAGCCAAGCAAATTGCCCAAGTCCTGCAACGTCCGGCACTGATCGGTAGCCAAGCCACGAAAAGTACCGTCATTCAACAGATGCAAACCGCGAGTGTGATTCATCTGGCAACCCACGGTTTACTGGATACCCTGCGAGGCGAAGTTCCCGGCGCGATCGCGCTCACACCCTCCGCAGATAACGATGGCTTTTTAACCGCAGGAGAAATCCTGGATTTAAAACTCAAAGCTGATTTAGCCGTTTTGAGCGCCTGTAGCACAGGACGGGGAGATATTACGGGAGATGGCGTCATTGGACTTTCGCGATCGTTGTTTATTGCAGGTGTACCCAGTGTGGTGGTGTCATTGTGGAATGTGAAGGATGAAAGTACCGCCTTCCTGATGACAGAGTTTTATCGGCGTCTTAAGGTAGACCCATCCAAGAAAGCCCAAGCACTACGCCAAGCGATGTTGGCAACACGGAAAAAGTATTCTCATCCCAGTGATTGGGCCGCATTTAACCTGATAGGCAACGCTAACTGATTCCACAAAAACCAGAAGCGAACTCATCTTTATAGACAAGCTCGCTTCACATCGAATCATGCTACTGATAATACCCCCAGGGGAATTCGAATCCCCGTCGCCTCCGTGAAAGGGAGGTGTCCTAGGCCTCTAGACGATGGGGGCCTGAACTAGCGCCCTTGCGCTTTTGCGTTATTGAATATAACTCAAAATCTGGAGAGATGCAAGCCTTCAGGAAATCTTTCTAGATCCCAAAGTATTTCTAGCTTTCACCCATTTGCTAGTTCCTACCAGCTCCAAATCCTAATCCCAATCTACAGCACCGTCAGCGCAGCAAAAAAATAAATGCAAGTCTGAAAAGATCCAAAAAATACACAAAAAGCGAAGGCTAACTAACCTCCGCTTTTTGCTATACACCTTAAATACCCCCAGGGGAATTCGAATCCCCGTCGCCTCCGTGAAAGGGAGGTGTCCTAGGCCTCTAGACGATGGGGGCCTGAACTAGCGCACCGCGCTCACTGTTATCAATCTAAAAGAAAGTATCTGGTTTGTCAAGACTCGCTTGCTGGAAATTTTCATGGGAAGATCAGAACAGTTGCATTGCCCTTCTATATCACCCGAAGTAGTGAATCATGACAGCCCAGGAACTGTCCTGTCCCTTGATCATTGGGTTAATCGTAGCGATTAGCCTAGAAGCTAAACCGTGCCTTTGCAGTACTTTGCCTCAGCTGAAATCTGCCCTACATCCTTTCTTGGGTTGTAGGATCATGGCCTGACTTTGCCCAGGGACATCAACGAGATGGTTGTTTTTCAATCTGGTCACCTTTTCCATAGAAGTTCGTCAATTGAAACTGCATCAGAAGATAGCCAACCGAGGATAATTGACGAACCGATTCCGCTTCATTCTGATGACGCTTGGTCAGATCTTGTCCGTCAAGGAATTCCGGCGATCGCACCTCGATTCGCTCGTCGATTCTTAATGCCTCGAAATCGGTTTTCTCAGATCTTTCTGCATCCACCCCGTACTGCACGTAATGCCACTGTGAGTTCTCGTTTATCCCCTTGGCTAGTCCCGATCGTCTATCCGCTTGGGCATCGCATCGTTTTACCAACTTACTTTAGTCACATTGAAGTTTTAGGTCGAGAACATCTACCTGCATCTGGGCCTGTTATTCTAGCTCCAACCCATCGTTCTCGCTGGGATGCCATTCTAGTGCCTTTTGCAGCAGGTAAACATGTTACTGGCAGGCACCTGCGCTTCATGGTGACGGCTGATGAAGTAACGGGCGTTCAAGGATGGTTTATTAAACGACTGGGTGGATTTCCGATCGATACAAAGCGACCGGGAATTGCTAGTCTACGCCATGGGATTGAGCTTTTAGAAGCAGGAGAAATGCTCGTGATTTTCCCAGAGGGGAATATTTTTCGGGAACCCCATATTCATCCGCTCAAGCCCGGTCTCGCCCGCCTAGCGCTGCAAGCAGAAACCCTGAAACCGGAGAGCAACATCCACATTGTGCCGATTCACTTGCAGTATAGCGATCCCCAAGTGCCTTGTCGGACGGCAGTACGCATTGAAATTGGACAACCGTTATCTGTGAAGTCATACATCACAGGTCATACGAAACAAGATGCCCGATCTTTGACGGCTGACCTCACGCAATCTCTTCAAAAATTGAACGATCGTGCCTCAGGATGTACAGCCGAAGCGTCCTATACAGCGCCTCAACATTTTTAGGCAATTTGCTCGTTAGAGTCGCCTAAACGGGATGAAGAAATGCGCATACAGTACACCAGATCGAACCCTCTTAAAGGTTCGATCTGGTTTCCAGAATCTTGAACTTCAATCTCAACGCAATCTATTGATTCAGTAGGCTCAATTGAGGCTTGTTAGATGAAGCTAGCTAGAATTCCAGCAACCTTCGTTTCTAACAACCCCCTCAACGATCGCTAGCGACCAATGCCGACATACCGGAAGCCAACGCTTTCCAAAAGTGCTTGATCCAAGAAGTTACGACCATCAATAATGATGGGAGAAGTCATGCACTTGGCCATTTTGCTATATTCCAAGTGTTGGAAGTCTCGCCATTCCGTCACCAAAACTAGGGCGTCACAACCATCGGCTAAACGCTCCGGATCGGTTTCCACCACAACATCCGAGAGACCATGGCGCATGCCTGTTTGGGAAATAATCGGATCATAGGCTTTGACCTTAGCTCCAAGACGAGTCAAATTCTCAATTAAAACTAATGCAGGAGCATCGCGCAGGTCATCGGTATCGGGCTTGAAGGTCAGGCCCAGCAGTCCAACGGTTTTCCCTTTGAGGATTTTCAACACCTGTTGCAGCTTCTCAATCACAACCATTTTCTGGCGTTCATTGACACTGACAGCAGCTTTAAGCAACTGGGTTTCATAGCCATAATCGTCAGCCGTGTGGATGAGTGCTGAAACATCCTTCGGGAAGCAAGAGCCACCCCAGCCCAAGCCAGCATTTAAGAACTTACTACCGATGCGGGAGTCTAGCCCAATCCCCTTAGCAACTTGCGTCACATCTGCACCAACCCGATCGCAAATGTTCGCGACTTCATTAATAAAACTAATTTTGGTGGCCAGGAAAGCGTTGGCGGCATACTTAATCATTTCCGCAGAACTCAGATCCGTCACAACCACAGGAACGGGGGAGAGATCTTTCTCTTCTGCAAACTCTCGGTTGATAATTGGCAGATAGAGCTGCTGCATCAGGCTAATGCCCTTTTCGCTATTGCCGCCTAGCACGATGCGATCGGGGTTGAAGGTGTCATAAACCGCAGACCCTTCCCGCAAAAATTCTGGATTGCTAACAACATCAAATTCCGGTTCGTTCAAGCTGGGCCGACTCTCTGCCACACCCACACCTGCTAAAACGGGTTCTGCCGCTTGTTGTTCCGCAACACCATCCAGAACCAACATCCGCACCCAATCACCAGAGCCGATCGGAACCGTTGATTTATTCACAATCACTTTGTAGCCACTTTCCCGCTTCAGATTGGCCCCAATCCCGCGAGCCACTGCTTCAACATAGCGGGTGTCACTTTCTCCAGTGGGTAAGGCAGGGGTTCCCACCGCAATGAAGAGAACTTGTCCGTGATCAACCCCCGCAGCTAAATCCGTGGTGAACTCCAACCGCCCCGTTTGGATAGAAGCCTGCATAATCTCAGACAATCCCGGTTCAAAAATGGGAGACTGTCCGGACTTCATCAGGTTCACTTTGGCCTCATTATTGTCCACGCAGATGACATGATGACCCACATGGGCAAGGCAAGCACCGGTAACCAAGCCCACGTATCCTGTACCAATTACACAAACACGCATAGAAAGTCCTCAAAGGGAAAGTTACAACAACAACAAATCACGAAGGCGTTACTGAATCCTTGGACTGAGCCTTGTGGACTGAGCCTTGAGTGACCCTTCGCTAATGCCCTTTAGTTAATAGCGTGCCCCCAAAATCCTGAAACTAGCGAGCGCTGCTTTCACCGCCTTTGGGGGTAAGTTTGGCTAGCGACCCAAAACAGCAGCGGCAGCCACCCGATCGCCTAGACGTTGCCGAAAATCTTCGATCGTGTAGTGTAAGCCTTCCTTTAAAGGCACTTTAGGTTCCCAACCAAGGTATGTCTTGGCGCGGGTAATGTCCGGTTGACGGCGACGGGGATCGTCCTGGGGCAGGGGTTCAAACTTTAAGGGTGCATCAGGATTGATCATGTCCTGAATCGTTTTCGCCAATTCCAGAATCGTGTATTCCCCTGGATTTCCCAAGTTAACCGGGCCAATGTAATCGCTGTTCATCAAGCGAATAAAGCCTTCAACCAAGTCCGAAACATAGCAAAAACTGCGGGTTTGCGATCCATCGCCGTAGACCGTTAGGGGAATGCCTTGCAGGGCTTGGACAATCAGGTTACTCACCACCCGACCATCGTTTTCCAGCATGCGGGGGCCGTAGGTGTTAAAAATTCTCACCACTCGGATGTCCACATCGTTTTGGCGGTGATAGTCAAAGGCCAAGGTTTCTGCAACTCGTTTCCCTTCGTCGTAACAACTCCGAATGCCGATCGTGTTGACGTTACCGCGATACTCTTCCGGTTGGGGATGCACTTCCGGATCGCCATAAATTTCCGAAGTGGATGCCAAGAAAAAGCGGGCCTTCACCCGTTTTGCTAATCCCAACATGTTGAGCGTTCCCATCACATTAGTTTTGATGGTTTTGACGGGATTGTATTGGTAGTGAACGGGCGATGCGGGACAAGCTAAATGGTAAATTTGATCCACTTCTAAGCGGATCGGTTCCGTGACATCATGGCGAATCAGCTCAAAATTAGGATTTCCGAGCCACTGACCAACATTGTGCTTGTTGCCCGTATAAAAGTTATCGAGACAGATCACTTCATGACCCGCCACCATTAACCGATCGATCAAATGGGAACCGAGGAAGCCTGCGCCGCCTGTCACTAAAATTCGCATAATTGTACGTTGTAAGGGTCGTGAGTACAGATTCTGTCCATCCGATCATTAATCCGGTCAACTCTCTCGAAAAAAGCGAGTCGGGAAACGTTCACGATGGAGTGAATACAAGACCAAGGGAGTAAATACAAGACCAAGTTTTTACCTTAAAATTTTGCCTTCAGACAATCTGAGCCAAAACTTTTACAGCAATCTCTCAATCAATCCCGATGACACAGGCAAGCTAGCATAAGTCACCACCTGTGTCTGCCCTTACAGAATAATTTATGAAAGCTTGATGAAGTCATCAGTGAAATCGACTAGCCTTTGTTTTCCTGGCCAATCTTCAAGACTGCCATAAAGGCTTCTTGCGGTACATCAACGGTCCCGATCGCCTTCATCCGTTTTTTACCTTTGGCTTGCTTTTGCAGCAATTTCTTCTTCCGGGAAATATCCCCACCGTAACACTTGGCCAAAACGTCCTTCCGCAGAGCAGGGATATGTTCACTGGCGATGACTTTGCTGCCGATCGCGGCCTGAATGGGAATTTTGAACTGGTGCCGGGGAATCAGTTCCTTCAATTTCTCTGTCAAAGCACGACCGACACCATAGGCCTTATCGCGGTGCACGATCGTGGCCAAGGGATCAACGGGATCGCCGTTAATCAGAATGTCTAAGCGAACCAGATTATTTTCTCGATAGCCGATGAGCTGATACTCCATGCTGGCATAGCCGCGCGATCGGGATTTCATCTGGTCAAAGAAATCAGTCACCACTTCGGCGAGGGGGAGTTCATAAATTAACGTGGTGCGCCCTGGGGTGAGGTATTTCATGTCCTTAAAAATACCGCGCCGCGTTTGGCAGAGCTCCATCAACGTACCGACGTAGGTTTCCGGTGTGATGATATCGACTTGGACATAGGGTTCTTCAATTTTTTCGCGATACTGGGGATCGGGTAAATGGCTGGGGTTGTCTATGAGCAAGACCTCACCCTTAATGGTGGTGACGCGGTAGACCACCGAGGGAGCTGTCGTAATCAGGTCGAGGTTGTACTCCCGCTCCAGCCGTTCCTGGACAATTTCCATGTGCAGGAGACCCAGGAAGCCGCAACGGAACCCAAACCCCATCGCACTGGATGTTTCTGGCTCAAAGCTGAGGGCTGCATCGTTCAGCCGTAACTTATCTAGCGCTTCCCGCAGGTCGGGGAACTGGTCAGCGTCGGTGGGGAAGAGGCCGCAGAAGACCATAGGTTTAGCTTCGACGTAACCCGGTAGGGGATCGGGGGCAGCCTTCGTGGCGATCGTAATTGTGTCGCCCACCCGAGCATCCCCTACGGCTTTAATCGAGGCAGCTAGATATCCTACTTCCCCAGCATGGAGGCTATCTACCCGAACTTGAGTCGGAGCTAGTACCCCCAGTTCATCAATGACGTATTCCTTGCCAGAGGCCATGAAGCGAACTTTATCGCCAACATTGACCACACCATCCATGACGCGGAAGTAAACGACCACCCCGCGATAGGCATCGTAGTAGCTATCAAACACAAGGGCCCGCAACGGCTGATCGATCGTGTCCTGGGGCGACGGAACTTTACGAACAATCGTTTCTAGGATTTCGGGTACGCCAATGCCTTCCTTAGCAGACGCCAAAATAGCTTCGCTACAATCCAGGCCGACCACTTCTTCGACTTCCTCACGGACGCGATCGGGTTCAGCCCCCGGCAGGTCAATTTTATTGAGAACCGGGATAATTTCCAGATTGTGTTCCAACGCCAAGTACACATTGGCCAGGGTTTGTGCTTCCACCCCTTGGGACGCATCCACCACCAACAAAGCCCCTTCGCAGGCCGCTAGTGATCGGGACACTTCGTAGGAAAAGTCAACGTGCCCCGGCGTGTCAATCAGGTTAAGGATATAGTCCTGACCGTCTTGGGCTCGATATTTCATCCGAGCAGCTTGCAACTTAATGGTGATGCCACGTTCCCGCTCCAAGTCCATGTTGTCTAGGAATTGCTCCTTCATCTCCCGAGCTTCCACGGTGCCGGTGTCTTGCAAGAGCCGATCGGCTAAGGTGGATTTGCCATGATCAATGTGAGCGATGATAGAGAAGTTACGAATTCGGTTGACGGGTACGTCGGTCATAGGACTTTAATGCATCCAAAGTGAAAGCAAAACAAGGGTTAGCAAAACATTTGCAGCTAGGGCACAACCCATTAGAGCAGATTGCTTAAAATATTTTAATGCTTTCTGTTGATGTGATTGGTAAACTCTGCGATCAGGCCGAGAGTCCCTAAGCGGAGAATTCTTAAGCTGAAGGTTCTTAAATTGAGCTAGCCATTGGGAGTGGCTCCCAAGTTCCCAGCCCAACAACCTATCCTAAATTCAGATGAGAGGTGAGTTAACACCAGCATTATGGGTTAACACTAGATAGAGGGAGCTTGCAACCAAAGCTCTAGTTTTCCTTGTCCCAAAGATCTTTCCTCTCTGCCGCTAGAGTTGGCAAACTTAAATTCCTCTCCCTTAACAACTAGTTATCCTTCAAAGATTGTGCTATGGCAGCTCCGATCGATTCCTCCGGTATCGTCTCGCCCACCACAAATCTTGGCACTTGCCCAGACTTGTACCATCGCTTATTAACCCGGATTGCTTGGAGCATTCGCCGCACCTTGGATCTCAAAACGATCTATCAGCAGACGGTGGATGGTCTAGGGCAAGCATTGAATGTAAGTCGTTGTTTGATTTATTCGATCGATCTCGATCAATCTGTGGCATTGGTGGAGGCTGAGTACCACCAGGAAGGATTACAGTCTTGGGTCAATACGGTGGTGACTTTAGCCCAAGATGTCAGCTTGCAGAAGGCATTGGACAGTTTGCGCCCAGCTCCTGCGGATGTCCACTTTGAAGTGAGTGGGTTACTGGATGACTGTTGTGTCATTGCCGACGCCTTTCCCATCGACAATGTAGTCTATGAGCGCCTAGTCGTCGCCACGGGGCACCAGGATCAACCCAACGGCTTCATTGTGCTCTGCCGTTGCCATCAGACTCATCAACCGTGGACAGAGGCGGAAATCGCTTTTTTGGAAGAATTAGCCGATCAAGTAGGCACCGCGATCGCCCATGCCAGCCTCTTCCAGCAATTGCAACGGGTCAACCATAGCTTAGTCCGGAAACAAGAAGCGCTAGAAGACGCCCGAGAGCGCGCGGAGGAAGCGTCTCGGCTCAAGAGTGAGTTTTTGGCCAATACGTCCCACGAGCTGCGCACTCCGTTGAATGGCATGATTGGCTTTTTGAAGTTGATCATGGATGGGATGGCGGACGATCCCGAGGAGCAGCGGGAATTCTTAGAAGAAGCGCTGAAGTCAGCGGAGCATTTGCTGGACATTATTAACGATGTGTTGGATCTGGCCAAAATTGAAGCAGGCAAGCTCCAGATCGATCTCAGTCCGGTGAACTTAAACGAAGTTCTTCAGCAACTTGAGCGATCGCAGGCTACGTCCGCCAAGCAAAAAGGACTCACCTTTGATCTGCAAATGCCCAGCACCCACGATGAAGTGATTGTCTACGCCAACTACCAACGGCTCTATCAAGTCTTGATTAACCTTGTGGGCAATGCGGTCAAGTTCACCCACGAAGGCGGCATTACCATCAGCACCGAATTTGTCCGTAAAAAGACCACGGTGCAAAATCAGGAATGTCCTGGCTTGGTGATGATTCGAGTAGCAGATACAGGAATTGGAGTGTCGTTAGAAAAGCAAGATCGCCTCTTCCAGTCCTTTAGTCAAATTGATGGGTCTTTGACGCGCCGATATGGTGGTACGGGCTTAGGTTTGGCCATTTCTCAAACGTTAGTCCACGAAATGGGGGGTGAAGTTAATTTCTACAGTATGGGGGAAGGTCTTGGATCAACGGTGACGTTTACCGTGCCCTTATTCCAAGAACCTGTGGCGATCGCAAGCTGACCCTAGTCAGATGAACAGTCGGGCTTAGGCCGATCGGTGCTCCAAGCCCACCAAACCGTGGTGCAATCACACTGATAGAATTCCTGATACTTGCGACCGTCATCGGTATACACGGGCGAGCGACGGTTGAGCCAGACTTGCTTGGCTTCCCGAGGGGACTTAGCACAGGTTGGACATTGGAAACCACGGGCATGAACGGCCGCTTCTGTCCAAAGGGGAGGAACCAGGGAAAAAGCATCCATAGTTTGGCTAATTGTCAGTTTTTTTGAGGCAATGTCGAGTCAGTTCACCCTCTGATTGGACGATCGCCTAACGCAGCAAGAAACGGCATCCGACCCCGTTCATCAATCGTGAGAATGCCCATGGGTCATTGCCTCAAGAATAGGTCGATCGTAACACAACCACACTGGGCTCGATCGATTGCCAGAGTAGCGGTTGCAAGCATTGTTAGGGTTGATAGCCAAGTTTGTGAAGGGCTGGGGCAACGAACTGAAGCGTATCGAGCCCGCAAATTATTGACTACTTTATACTGGTGAGTATCACCCACAGACTTCAGGAGTTGGTTCACGATAATGACCGCCCACCTGAAATACCCGCTTCCTTCGACCGAAGAATTACCTTGTTCGGATGATACGCCGGTGGATAACGAAGATCAGAATCTATTGCCCAATTTACTTCTGCTACTTCTGACAAGCCTTTGGGCCGATCGGATGGATTGGTACTTTGGGGCTGATATGGCGATTTATCACACGACTGGGGTGAGTCCGAAGGTGCCCGTCGTGCCAGATGGCTTCTTGAGTCTTGGGGTTGAACGCCAAAAAGGTGGCAAGTCACGCCGTAGCTATGCAACCTGGGAAGAAAATGAGGTTGTTCCCATTTTTGTTTTGGAAATGGTGTCCCATCGTCCGGGGGATGAGTATGACGAGAAGCTCTCTCTCTATGCCAATTTGGGCGTTTTATATTACCTGATTTATAATCCGGAGTTTTGGCAACGGGACAGGCATCAACCGTTTGAACTCTATAAATTAGTTGAGGGTGAATATCGGCTGCAAATTGGTGAACCTTATTGGATGCCGGAAGTGGGATTGGGAATTGGACGCTATCAAGGGACGATCGGCGGGATTGAGAAAGAGCTTTTAACGTGGTTTGATGCCAAGGGTAATCGCTACTTGAGTGCGGAAGAACGGGCCGATCGAGAACAAGCGCAGCGGGAGCGATTGGAAGCCTATTTACGATCGCAGGGCATTGACCCCGATCGATTGCCGGAGTAGAACCACTTATCGATTAGCCTAATGCATCTGGATCAACGCCCAACTCGCGCAATTTTGCTGCCAATCGATCGTGGGATTCCGTTAGCCGATCGTGGGATTCCTCTGGGGTCAAAACTAATTCCCCTGACGCGGTGAAAAACCGTAACTGCTGCTCATAAACACCCAAATACAATCCCAACTGTTGACTCCACAACAGCCCTACGGCATTTGGGACGATCGCTTCATATTGTCCATCGACTAGGTGAAAGCCTTGAAATTCCAGACTTTCTGGATCAAACCAAAAATAATCAAGGGTACGAAACGTGTCTTGATAGAGTTGTTTTTTGAAACCGCGATCGGTGGTAGCCGTTGAATCTGACAATAACTCGACAATTACATGGGGATATTGACCATTTTCCTCCCACACGACCCAACTCTTACGCGGACGTTTTTCAGCCCCCAGAACAACAAAGAAATCCGGCCCCCGGAAATCTTCTGACTTGCGTTGACGCGGGCTATAGTAAATCGTGAGGTTTCCAGCACAGAAATAATCTGCTCTGTCGCGCCACAGCCATTCGAGACATTTCAGTAGCAGTACCAGTTGCTGCAAATGTAGAGAACTTTCCAAGGGTGGCTCGTCACTGTATAAGTCTCCAGGCGGCACTACCACATCCTTCCAATCACTGTCACTGGCGATCGCTACGGATGGGTTTTCGGTTGTGAGATTATTAGCTGAAATTGTCATCAGCGAAACCTCAGGGAGGGGTTATGCTCAGCTTAACGCATTTAAGATCGCAGGGCATTGACCCCGATCGATTGCCGGAGTAGGGCACGATCGGGCAGCAATTGGCATTTCCAGAGTTGATCGCCCAGTTGTTTGGGGGCTGCGGCGGCAGAAGATCGCACGCTGGACTTTTATCTTTGCGTCGTTACGCTGGTGCCTTTGCGTCGTTACGCCGATGTCTTTGCGTCGGTTACGCCGCCCTAGTTTACTTCAGCGCCGTTTACTTCAGCGCCATTGTCATCAGTCCTTGCTGGCCCAGCAGAATTTCCCGTGCCAAGCTCAAAATTCCAACCCAGAGAATTGGGGTGATATCTACGCCACCGATCGGCTGAATGAGTTTACGGGTAATTGCCAAAAAAGGTTCGGTGGGCAGCACGACAATATTAAAGGGGAACCGAGTTAAATCCACTTGGGGATACCAGGTTAAGACAATGCGGAAGATAAACAGAAAAATCATGACCCCAAGGCCAATTCCCAAGGCTAGATTGGCAATCTCTAACATGGACATACCTGTAGCGTCCTATTGGTAAAGGTTCAGAAATGTAAAGCTTTGTAACTTTAATTGTACTTAATTCCGCGCCCCTTAGGGCTTGCCTCTTGCTCCTAGCTCCGCAAACCCCTAGAATTTAGACACTTGAATTATAAGGATTCCGGGATCGAATTATGACGCCATCTTTAGCAAATTTCTTCTGGGGCTTATTGTACGGAGCAGTCGTTGTGGGTGGTATTTTGGCTGCTGTCATTTTCGTCAGCCAACAAGACAAAATCTCTCGCTCATAGTCTAGTTGATCTCGCTAGGGTGGTCAGGGAATGTCCCGATTACTCCGGCATTCAATCTTTTACATATGAGCCTCAGTGTACGATCGTGGGATCGATCGTGGGCTGAGGTTTTTTGTATGGTGGCAATTTTCCCGCGCCGAGTGCCCTGCAAGTCGCTAACATAGAACAGACTCTTGCTGAACAAGCAATTCATCCTGACGAGGAATTCACTGTGAATTTCGGTACTCCCGTTCCACTCCTACTAGGTATCATCCTGATTTTGTTTGCGGTTTTTCTGTTCTTTTTGGAACGATTTAAACCGGGATGCAAGCGCGATTCGGATGTAGTTTATGCCTTTTTGGCACTCTCTGTAGGGATTTTGTCACTAGTTGATCTAGGAGCAACACTACAACACTCGTTGCAGTCGGTGATTTTTACAGGGATGTTTATTGCCTTGATTCTTGAGTCGATCGGCAGGCGGACTCCGGATACGTCCCCCAGAGCGGGAGGAAATCCACGGGACTACGATTTGCCACCTCGCAATTATCGGGCTGGGTTTGAAGAAAACTATGGTGCAATGGGGGGGCTGGAGGATCGGGAACCGCGCCGCCAAGTGCGGGGCGATCGCCGCGATGATTTGGATGATCGCAGCAGTCGTCGTCGCACAGAGCGCGATCGCTATCTAGAAGATCGGCCACCGTCCCGCCGGCGCTCTCGGGTGGACGATGACTATCCCACAGAGTTGCCTACGATGGATGCGCCCCGCCGCGATCGTCGCGAGTCCAATAGCTGGGACGATGACGCCAACCCTCGTAGCATCCCAGCTCGCTCCAGTGCCCCCGATCGCAGTAATCGAGGCATGGACAGTCTGGATAACCGAGGCATGAATGGTTTGAATAATAATGATGTTGAGGTGCCTCGTCCTCGGCGACGGCGACCTGCGGAGGATGTCAAACCTCGTCGATCATCTTCTGACGAACCTCCTGCGGATTATGTTGATTTTCGACCTGTGGAACCCCCACCCCCCAAGGAAAGCTGGGGCCCTTCAGTGGACGAAGCCTAGTCACTTAAGAATTCAAGCCCAGAGATTTCTGGGCTTTTTTTGTGAAGATTTCAGGCCAGATTGGGAATCTATCTCAACCAATGCCAATGGAAAATATTAGGGACATCACTATCTCGTTAACAATTACATGGATCGAATTGAACTGACGAATATTCGTTGCTATGGCTACACTGGATTTCTGCCGGAAGAAACCATTCTGGGCCAGTGGTTCGAGGTGGATTTATCGATCGCTTTGGATTTGTCAATCTCAGGGCAGACCGATAATCTGAATGACACGTTGGACTATCGCCAAGTGATTGAACAAACTAAAGCGATCGTCAAACAGTCTAAGTTTGCTTTAGTAGAACGGTTGGCGACGGCGATCGCAGATAGCGTTCTGGCACTGCCCAAGGTTCATGAAGTGCGCGTCCGACTGCATAAACCGGCTGCTCCTATTCCTGACTTTGGCGGAAAAATTACGATCGACATTACCCGCCAACGATCGTCTTAAGTCACGATCGTTCTAATAACTTTCTATTCACACCAGCACAAGCCAGTAGCCCGCGATAAAGTTTTTCCCAGAGTTCCTTGTCACAATTCAAGCGTTTTCGAGCATGAAGTATTTGCTTAATTTCCTGCTCAGTTTCCTGCTCACAATCAGTCCCTCACTGCACACAATCACCCAGGCCAGTATGTCTCAAGCCAGTTTTATCTATCCAACGAGCAAAACTATTAACCAAGTAGACGATTACCACGGGATTGCGGTCGGTGATCCCTATCGTTGGTTAGAAGATGCAGATTCTGCGGAGACCCAAGCCTGGGTAGAAGCCCAAAATAAAGTCACGTTTAACTATCTAGAAACCATTCCCCAGCGATCGGAGATTCAAGACCGTTTGACGGATCTGTGGAATTACGAAAAGTATGGCCTGCCCTTTAAGCGAGGCGATCGCTACTTTTATTACAAAAATGATGGGTTGCAAAACCAAAGTGTTCTCTACACCTTGGAAACCTTAGACGCGGAACCCAAGGTTTTGCTAGATCCCAACCAGCTTTCTGAAGATGGAACCGTGGCACTGTCGGGGATTGCCATTACCGATGATGGCAAACGGCTGGCCTACGGGATTTCTAAATCCGGATCCGACTGGCAGGAATGGCAGGTGCGGGAGATTGCAACCGGCCAGGATTTGACCGATCGTATCCAGTGGGTCAAATTTTCCGGTGCCGCTTGGACGAAGGATGGTCAAGGCTTTTTCTATGCCCGCTACGATGAACCCAACGAGCAAACGCAATTTGCTGCCGTCAACTATTACCAAAAGCTCTACTACCACCGCTTGGGCACACCCCAGTCAGCGGATCAGTTAATTTACGAACGGCCTGATCAGAAAGAATGGGGCTTTGGCAGCGGGGTGACGGAAGATGGACGTTATTTAATCATTTCCGTTTGGCAGGGCACCGATCGCCGCAATCTGCTGTTCTACAAAGATTTAACCCAGCCCGATGCCCCCGTGGTGGAGTTGATTAACACTTGGGAAGCCAGCTATGGGGTAATTGAAAACGAGGGATCGACCTTTTGGATTCAGACGGATCTCGATGCACCACGCGGTCGGGTCATCGCGATCGATCTCACCCAGCCGGACAAGGCCGATTGGCGCGAAATCATTCCCCAAGCAGCGGAAACCTTGCAGGGGGTGAATGTGCTGAATAACCAGTTTGTGCTGACCTACCTGAAGGACGCCCGATCGCAGGTCAAGATTCACAGCTTAGACGGAAACTTAGTGCGAGAGGTGGTCTTGCCGGGGTTGGGTTCCGTCGGTGGCTTTGGTGGCAAACGGGAAGACACGGAAACGTTCTACAGCTTCACTAGCTTCGTCACGCCCAACACCATCTATCGCTACAATCTGCTGACCAACGAAAGCACGGTCTTTAAACAGCCGCAGCTTCAATTTGATGCCGATCGCTATGAAACTCGACAGGTGTTTTACCCCAGCAAAGACGGAACCCAAGTGCCGATGTTCATCACCCATCGCAAGGGCCTGGAACTGAACGGCAAAAATCCAACGCTACTCTACGGTTACGGCGGCTTTAATGTGTCGCTGACGCCTGCGTTTTCCGTCTCGAATCTGGTTTGGCTCGAGCGGGGGGGCGTTTATGTGGTGGCGAACCTGCGGGGCGGTGGCGAATATGGCGAAGCTTGGCACGAAGCTGGCATGAAACTGAAGAAACAGAATGTATTTGACGATTTCATTGCCGCTGCGGAATGGCTGATTGCTCAGCACTACACCTCCCCTAAAAAATTAGCGATCGCTGGGGGCAGTAACGGCGGTTTGTTGGTGGGAGCTTGCATGATTCAACGGCCCGACTTATTTGGGGCGGCGCTTCCGGCGGTGGGGGTGATGGATATGCTGCGGTTCCACAAGTTCACGATCGGCTGGGCTTGGATCTCGGAATATGGCTCGCCGGAAAACCCAGAGGAGTTCAAAGCGCTCTATGCCTATTCCCCGTTGCACAACCTCAAACCCGGCACCCACTACCCCGCTACGATGATTACCACCGCAGACCACGACGATCGGGTGGTGCCTGCCCACAGTTTCAAGTTTGCAGCGGCATTGCAAAAGGCTCACCAGGGGCCAAATCCAGTGCTGATTCGCATTGAAACGAAGGCGGGCCATGGGGCTGGGAAACCGACGACCAAACAAATTGAGGAAGCGACCGATAAGTGGAGTTTCCTGCTGGCCAATCTAGGCGATGACTAAATCTTGTGGCTGAGGCTCGTCGTTGAAACGGTACCGTCTGGGAAAATTGCGATTGCTGTCCCGCAAACTGTGGCGGGTCACAGGTTCCAGTGCCGAATTTGTGTTGCCGAACTTAGATATCCGTGCGCCGGATGTGTCCTTTGTGCAGGCCGATCGGCTACGCCGCAGTCCGCGCAGTTTTGCAGAGTTAGCCCCTGACTTGATCGTTGAGGTCAAATCTCCCACGGATAGCCTGGTCAAGCTCAGGGAAAAAATTGATGAATTTCTGCGTTTAGGAACTAAAGTTGGGCTGTTGGTCAATCCTGAAGATCGATCGGTTAGGTCAGCAGCCAATAACTTTGCGGGATGGGGAAATGCTGACGGTGCCTGACCTTCTATCGGGATGGCAGGTTTTGGTCGATGAACTGTGGGCTCCGGAATTCGATTAGCATCCTCACAAATTTCAACTGAATCGTATACTCCTACGGTAACTGCCCTCGCCATTTCTTAGGGTTTTGAGAACAGTGAAAAACCGCGTAAATAATAATGATTGTGTCTGAATACTCATAGAAGACCACGTAGGGAAAGCGCCGAACGATAGCCCTTCGATAGCTTTCGTGGACTATTGGATACATCTCCGGGTTGCGTCGGATGAATTGAACACAAGCATCCACACAACGAAGAAACTCTTCACCCAAACCCGGCTCTTGCTCTTCATACCAAGTGTAAGCCAAAGCCACATCTTGTTCTGCCTCTGGCTGAAGGATCAGAGTTCTAAGCGCCATACTGTCCGTTGCGAATCCGCTGCTTAGCCGATTCCCATGAACTACCGGAGTTGGGGTTCAACAAGGAGGTAGCCTTTCTCTTAGCAAGTTCTTCTTTCTGCCAGTCAAGCATAGGAAGTTGCTCCGGAGTTTGGGCAATGCTATCCCACAAATCTTCCAGCAGTAGCAATTTTTCCGAGAGGGTTAACTCAAAAACTTGAGTAAACTCTGTGTTCATGCTGACTTCACCATAGTGACTAGGCATTCTACTTCAAGTCTATCACTGGAAACTTAAGGCTTCTGACTGTCAAAAAGCCAGGAGGGGCGCATTGGGAGAATCCCAAACTACTTTTCGATCGGTTGTTTTTGAGTCTCTAGCCATTGATCGTAAGCTGCCTGATTCCCTCCAAAGGAGTCTAAAGTTGGGGCCATTCGATAGGCTTCCTTAGACCATTCTATGTCTGGATCCAGGGGTTTGTACACACAATAGCAAATGCATACAGCGTCGAATCCACCCTCCTCAGGCAATGGTTGCTCTGTTAAGTACTCCGACACTCGAGCAACTTCCCATCCACTATCTCTAAAGCAATCGCGATTCTCCGGAATAATTTCAGTTAACCGATAGCCTACTTCTGGGAGAGGTTTATTACTGCAATCATAATGCTCTGCAATTGTAGTCACTAAAGACGGCACTGAGTTCGCGTTTGCCACTCGATAAAATGATTCTCCAAGTCTTGTGCCAGTCTGTTGGCGATACTTCTGAATCTCCCCTCGATCTGCCTTGAAGATAATCAACTTACGCATTTCAATCCTCCTTGGAATCATCACTTTGAGTTCTGTCCATACGGGATTGCGGAAATTCGCAATAACCATCAAAGACGCAATCAACACTCAAGATGTCGTTAGAAGTTGGCTCCACACGATTCAAACTCCAATTATGACGATCGGCCATCTCTTCACAGCATTCTTTATTCGTGGCGGCATAGAAAGTTTCATCTAGGCCACTAATCCTTGAGGGTTCTAACCGTCAAAAGCTGTGGAGGCGTGGCATCGGGGGGGTAGAGAAAATCGACCTCCACCAAGCGCCGATCGCCTGCGGGCAACTTCAGCGTGACTAATGGTGAACCCTGTTGGCCGCGCCGCTGCACTAAGTGGACAAATCTCGTCTGTTTACCCCCAGCATCATCCTGGTATTGCACCCGAACCGTCCCTCTGAAGAAAATCTTTGGCTCTGGCGGATTAAAAAAGATGGCTTCCTGTTTGCTGCGATCCTGTTTGATCGGGGTTTCAAAGAGCAAAGCCACTTTCTGGGCTTGGCGCGTATTGTTGTGTAACGGCAGGGTCAAACTGTACTGGATGCCATAGTTGCCATTGGCCAGATAGGCCGTATCGGGATAGCGCACCAGCATTTTGGCACTTTGGACTTGCCCCGTGCCAAACGTCCCGCGCGGCAAGGTACTAATGCCGTAGGAAAACGCTGCTCCCGGTCGAGGAATCGTTAAGCGATCGCCATTAGGAGAATCCGTTAACTTGGCCTGCCATTGGGATCCCTGGGCAACCCCTGCCACCCGCCCGTAGATCACCCGTTCCCGTCGTTCCGTCGGAGGAGTAGGGGGCAAATCACGCGGCCCTGCTAAGTTTGCTGTTAGGGCAAACTGTTGCCATTCTTCTGGGGTGGGAATGCGCTCTGTCCCATCCAAATTGCGCGGCGCATACATGGCTAGGGAAGCTAAATAAACTGGGCCACTACTGCGCAGCCTCATAAAGGTCGATCGACCGTTAGAGGTAGGGGTGACCAAGCCAGCAGGAATCGGCAAATTCATCAACATGCGGCTTTCCCCCGGCGGAATCACAAGCCAGGTGGGTAAGCTGCCCTGGCGACGCCCCCGCAAAATGTCATTCATGACCCGACTACCAGGGCCAGAAAACACGGTTCCGATCGGATCTTCTTGATAATCCGGTAATTCGATAAATAAAGCATCGGGTCGGGTCAGATAGCTGGCCGCTTGCAGAACCTCGATCGTCACCGCTTGGGTACCCGGATTTTGCACCAAAATGCCTTGAAATAGCGATCGAATTTGGCTTGGGGTACTGGCTCGGCTAATGTGATGGGAAAATACGTCAAACCGTCCGTTAAAGGCATAGTTCAAGTGAGCTTTCGGGAACAACTTGCCTTCCGGGGGCAAAGTTGACAGAAGAACTCCCTCGTCCAGCACCATTTCTGGGCTATTGCTGTTAAAAACAGGCACCTCATCTAGTTGCCCTGGCAATGTCCGAATTTCTTGAACCTGGAGCATCTCTTGACGCGGTAGACTTTCCTGGGGGGCAATGTCTTCCTGAGGCGGCAAGACAAAAACCGGAGGAACCGGTCTTTTCGGCGGTTCTGGCACCTGAATCGGCGGACTGGTGGGAACAGGGGCCGGAACAGTCGGAACAGGTAGAGCTTGGGCGAAGGGAAATAAGGGAAAAATCATCAGACTCAAACCAGACTCATCCAATCTCAGAACTTCGGTAACATCGGTCAAAGGCGATCCACATTAAGGTGCGATCGTTAAAAGTTGGGATTACAAGTGGCTTATTAAATGACTGAATTAAATGAATTAATAAATGATTTGATAGGGATTCTGAACAGAATGTTTAGTCTCCGAACCGGACTTTATCCTTACTAATCAAAACACTATGCAGGCAAGAAATCCGACAAAAATAGCAGAGAACCAAGGGCAATTTCTATCCCAAGGAGGGGGGAAATCGGTTCAATGGGCAGCGATCGCCTATTGTATCAGCCTAGTGATCCCCCTCCAGTCTGCCCAAGCGGAGGCATTTTGTGACGGTAAGTATCGAGATGGAACTTTGAATGGCAAGCACACTTGCAATTTCCCCAGCGGAAATCGCTACCAAGGCGAGTTTCGGGATGGGCAACGGCAGGGGCAAGGGACCTTTATCTACGCTGATGGAACCCGCTGCGAAGGTGAGTTCCGTAAGAATTTTCTGAGCGGCAAAGCGACCTGCCAATATCCCAGCGGCAATCGTTATGAAGGCAGCATTGTCAATAATCAGCGGCAAGGGCGCGGTGTATTCATGTATTCCAATGGCACCCGTTGCGAAGGCCAATTCCAAAATGATGCCCTCAACGGTGCCGGAGTTTGTGTATTTCCCAGTGGAAGCCGCTATGAAGGGCTATTTAGCAATAATCAACGCCAAGGCAATGGTTCCTTTACCTACCCCGATGGAACGCGCTGCGAGGGAGTTTTTCAGAATGGCACGATCGTTGGAATTGCCATTTGCACATTAGCCAACGGCGATCGCTATGAAGGAGAAATGCGCAACAACCAATGGAACGGGTCAGGAACCTACACCTTTGCCAGTGGTCAGCAGGTTGTTGGGCGCTGGCGCAATGGCCAATTTTTAGGCGAGCAGCCCAGTCGTCGCTTCCCGATCGATCCTGGGTTTATTCGATAAATGTCCATTGGTCAAAGGTAGCAGCCTGTCCACAGGGTTCTCCCTGCTCATCCACCAAGCCCCACAAAATCACATTGTTAATCCAAAAGCGGCGTCCTGTGCGGGAAATCCTGATTCCTCGATAGTTGCTAACATAGCCTTTCAGTTTGGCTTCTGCTAGCAACTGCTCCCGATCGATGTGTTCACTAGGTTCAACGGACTTGCGTGACGGCAGTTGGATAAAACTCTCCCAGTCAAATTCCCAAAGGCTCAGCGCCTGTTGATTCCCGTAATTAAAAATTGGATCCGCTTCAGTGCCGTGGGAAACCACAACAAAGGGAGCCTCGAAGAGAGCTTGGGCGATCGCTTCTGGACTGCCCCGATTGACTAAGAGCGATCGACCCACCTGTTGCTCAAAACTGTTGAGGAGCCGCTGAACGTGGCGCAGGCTGGCCGGAGATTGCCAGGGCGTAGGGTCGATCGTTGAAACTACAGTCATTGCGAAGAAGACGGGGAGTCCGAAAAATAACGTTCACAGCCATTATCACAGGCT
This sequence comes from Alkalinema sp. CACIAM 70d, assembly GCA_002148405.1. Lineage (GTDB taxonomy): Bacteria > Cyanobacteriota > Cyanobacteriia > Leptolyngbyales > Leptolyngbyaceae > Alkalinema. The sequence continues at coordinate 60,156 of MUGG01000169.1, forward strand.
GGGTGCCGCGATCGATAGGTCTGCTGCCGTCGCCCAAACCAGTCATAGCGGTGATCACGAATTTGCAGATAAGCGCGATCTCCCATCCCCTTCACCCCCGGCAGTCCTCGATAGGCAGCCACAAACAGTCCGCCCAAGGGCAGCAAGCGTCCGATTTCCTCCGCTGCCGCACTCCCCTGCCAGCGTTGGGTCGGGTCGATCTGATCAATCAGAATCATCCCCTGCTCACAATCTGCGGGGGTAACGCCATAGGTAGCCAGTCCCTCGGAATCCTGCATAGGGATGTACTGGAACTGTTGGCCCCGATCGAGGGTTTCCAGCAATTGCACCAAGTTGGAGCAGAGGTTGCAGTTACCGTCGTAGACTACGGTGTACCGCAGGAAGGGAGCGCGATCGGCATTAGCGAGATGCACAGGACAGTCCTAGAGTTGATCCAATTGGGTTTTCAGCGCTTCCAACTCAGCGTCGATCGCTTTATCTTGAGGGGCAGCCTTTGCGTTGGGTGCTGGAGCACCTGCGGTCGCCTGCTGGGGCAGTTGCTGTTGGGTCTGGGCAGAGGTACCACCCAGCAACTGGGCCTTCATCGCTTCTAGTTCCAAATCCACATCGCCGGATTCCAAGGATAAAAATTGCGCCTCTAGGTTTGCGCCAGCCAATTCCGCTGCGGCTTGGGAACGGGCTTCCATTTGCAGCACCTTATCTTCCATACGCTCGAAGGCAGCCATGGCAGAACCCGTACTCATGCTGTTAACGGTAGATTGCAGTTGCTCGTTGGCCTTGGCAGCGGCAGCCCGAGCCTTGAGCATGTCTTTCTTGGTTTTTGCTTCGGAAATTTTGCCTTCCAAGGCAATCAAATTCCGCTTCAGGGCATCAACTTGAGTCGATTGCTGTGCTAATTGCTGACTCAGGGTTGTGGCTGCTTCCACAAAGGATTTTTTGCGCATCAGGGCTTCCCGTGCCAGATTTTCGTCACCCTTCTGGAGTGCAAGTTGCGCCCGTTGCTGCCAAGTGTCGGACTCTCGTTGATTATTGGCGACCTGCTGTTCCGTGCGCTTTTGGGTGGCGATCGCGGAAGCCACCGCTTGCTTCATGTTGACCAAGTCCTCCTGCATATCCATGAGAGCTTGCTCTAGGATTTTTTCAGGATCCTCGGCCTTGCTCACCATGTCGTTGATATTGGCGCGAACAAGGCGGCCCACACGATCGAACAGTCCCATAATGCTTCCTTGTAAATTGGCTTGATTGACGAAATTTGAATAGCTTCCCTTCCAGTCTAGGAAGTTCCGTGAAAAATCGGTACTCCTCTATTCAATTTCCCAGGACGGATTTCCGAGAACTTTATAGGGCGATCGCCGAATCGGTTATGCATTGCCTTCTTAGTACACCTGCTTAAGCATTGGTACACTTGCTCAAGCAAAGGTCTGCGGATACCAAAATTAAGACCGATTAGATGACATGCCCCACCCTTCTGAGCCTAATCCAGGCAATACTAACCATGATCAGAATTTCAAAGAACTGATTTCGACTTTTTTCTTGGAATTTTTGGAGCTCTTTGTCCCAGAGCTTGCAGAAGCTGTCGATCCTGACTCCATCAGATTTCTGCCCCAAGAGTATTTTGCGGATTTGGTAGGGGGGGATGAAAAAATTGTTGATCTGCTAGTAGAAGTCAAGTTGGCTGGAGAAGACACCACATTTCTATTCCATATCGAAGCGCAGTCTTATCGCGATTCTCAAATAGCGCGCAGGATGTTCTATTACTTGGCACGCCTGCATCAAAACTATGTTAAGAATATTTACCCGATAGTTATTTTTTCGTTTGATTATCCTTACCGTGCAGAGAGTAATCTCTTTGAGATTGAATTCCCTCACTTGAAAGTCCTAGAATTTCGTTTTCAAGCGATTCAACTGAATCAACTGAACTGGCGAGATTACCTCGATCGACCCAATCCCGTTGCAGCAGCCTTGATGGCAAAGATGAAAGTCGCTAAACGGGATCGCCCCCAAGTCAAAGCAGAATGCTTGCGGCTTTTAGTAACCCTGAAGCTTGATCCCGCTAAAACACGGTTAATCTCGAAATTTGTCGATACCTATCTACGCTTGAATGCCCAGGAAGAGCAGAGGTTTCAAGCAGAAATTGATAGACTGGGCGTAGCCGAAAAGGAGGCAGTTATGCAGCTTACAACCAGTTGGGAAGAAAAAGGCATTGAAAAAGGCATTGAAAAAGAGCGACGATCGTTAATTTCTCTTCTCCTAAACCAAAAATTTGGACAACTGCCTGCTTCGTTGCAAGATCGTATCGCCTCTCTTTCGCTGGATCAGCTAACCACCTTGGCAACTTCCTTGCTCACTTTCAATTCACTGGATGATTTAATCACCTGGCTAGAGCAGCACTCTATCTAAACCGTCACCTATCGAGCCATTTTTGACTTTTTTCTCAGGGTTGAGATCGCAGCGTTAGCAATTCCAAGGGCTGAATATCTAGCGTTAAGGCACCATTCCGCATCGTCATATCCGCTTGTTGCTGATTACTCAGCTGTGCATTGCTACGCCTTACCTGGAATGGCCTAGGACGGCTACCAGCGAGTTCGGCAATTCGGATCGTGACTGAAAATGGTTGGGTTGGATAGCCCGTTTGGTCATGGGGATCCTGGGAATGACGGCCTTCCTCAGAAGTAAAATTGGTAATCCCGATCGCCCAGCTTCCATCGGGATTTCGGGCAACGGCAGCATTAATTCGCGGCTTTTTGCCATAGGTCCAGACCATTTTGCCATCCAGAGAGCTTTCCACTGTCCGAAAAGTGGCACCCACCTCAAACGTCTGAGTTAATTGCTGCAAGTAGTCGTATTTCTTAAACCGCGTTACCCAAGTCTTTTGGGGCCGATCAGCCTCAAATTTCATCAACCGAGTGGCATTATCGTTTGGATCAGCCTGCGCCGCCCCGATGAACCAAATCCAATGGGTCACCCAGTGGTTCACATCGTTCAGAAAGCGTGCCGCCATCGAGGTCGCGATCATCGCGTTACCCGGCTCCTCTGGGCCATTGGCTCCTGCTTCCGTTTGCCAATAGGTTTTACCCGTGTTCCGCACCCGATCGGCCATGGCCGGAGTTGCAGCCATATTGTAGGAATGGGTCGCGATGCCCTCGATCGCATTCCAAGCGTCGGGATCCCGCTTCAAATCATCAATTAATCTTTCGGCATAGCCATCGGCATTGGAGCTTTCCGGCGCTATAATTTTGACCGCATTCAGTTTGCGCTGATCCAACGATCGTCGCAGTTGTTTCACCGCTTGAGCGATTTCGCCCTTGGAAAAATTGAGATGATCGTCATTGGGTTCGTTCTGGATGCCCGTTACGTTAATTTGAATGCCGTAGCGATCGCGTACCGCTTGGATAAAATCCGCGATCGTCTCAGCCCAGTCCGTTAGCTTATCGCGACGAATCCGCATTCCCCCGTCTCGCTTTTCCAGCAAATACTGCGGGACCCCGGTCGGCGCAAGCAGTAGATTTTGAATTTGTCCCGTTTGCTGGGCGTCTCGCACCATCTGGAGATAGGGGTCAGTAAACATGGGGCTAAGTTGGCGCTGGCCAGGTTTCGGCGCATAGACATCCATGAAGAACCAGAGGCGCAGCGTGTTCAAGCGCAAATCTTTCCACAAAACCTGGGCAAGTTCCTTTCGGCGACCATAGGGCAACTGGGCATAGTCCTTTGAGACAATTTGACTCACACCGAAGCCACCAAATTTCTGCTGTTCCCCAGCTTTTGCCGTTAGCATTACGCTGGCTAGTTTGGCTGGAGGCGTGGGTAAGTCTGAGGGCGATCGACCCAACAGACCCGCATTGCAAGCAGTTCCCAGGCTAAGCACGAGCATTCCTGCAATCATCCCACGGCTCCAAACTTGCCACAGCCGTCGCATTTGAATCGGTTGTTTCGACATGGGTTGCATCTAATAGCGTTGCATCTAATAGCGATGACGCTTACTTAATAGCCACGACGATCGCGAGGATTCCCCATGATATCAAACCGATAGCGTTCCGGGGACAGCAAAACCTGCAATCCACGGGCTTCACACAAGTTATGTAACACTTGCAAAGCCGCAAGCCAATGCTGTTGTTGCGGCTCCAAATCGGGACGATTACTTTGAATATGCGCCAACAGTTGAGGAAACATGGCTTCCTTCTGTAAGCTGTCTAAAAATCCTTGCCACCCTAAACAAGCTAGACCGTAGATCACTCGCTTCGTTAAGTGAGCATCAGCCGCAAAAATATAGCCACCATGGGGATCCACCTTGCCCCGGGCAAAATCCCAGGTCAGCGCTACATAATCCCAAAAGTCTAAACTGATTTTCCCAGAGGCTCGACTCACAATCCCTTTGGTTAGGGGTTGGCCAGTTTTGGGGTTGATCACCACTTCTCCCGTCTTGGGATTCACCACGGCTTCTTGGTAATTGGTGCAGTCAAAGTACGTAAAGAGTTCTGCGATCGACTTGTGCTGCTCCTTAGCTAACTCTTGATCCATCGATTGTTGGCAAAAAATACTGCTTTGGCGATCGGCCAGGGAGCAACGGCGCTGTAAGTAGAGGTAGTCTAAAAAGGGATTTTTCTCATTGGTTTCAACTAGATGGCTATCCGTCGTCAGGTTGAGAATTCCCGCTTTTTCAAGGCATTGTTGACCGACCTTAACCAAATCCCGCACTACTACATTTCCTAAACGATATCCCCCTGTCCGAGTACGGGTAGGGTAAGAGAAATAGTTAGCGGTGGTAGACGCCAATCGCAAAGCCATATCGCCTTCATTGGAAAACAAATAGGCTTCTTCAAATCGTCGCAATGACGATCGCAACACATTGGCACGGCCAGTAATTAACGTTTCCGCAGGAATGTCTGGCGCAACTAAAACCAATCGTCCTAGGGAGAAAACATTGCCCACCCCCGCAGGCGGAATTTTACACTGGTCAACAAGGCTGAGGCTCCCGATCGAGCGGCGATCGAACACATCGGATAAAATTCGAACTGTATTGGTCACCACAAAGGCTCCCATACTATGCCCGATAAAAGAAAGACGGATTTTGTTTTCGTTGTTTTGCCAGTACTCTTCCCGTTGATAACGCTCAGGCAAGTCAACCGACTCAACAAGTCGGTCATCCAGATTGCGAATCAATTCAACCAAATCAGCAACACCATACTGATCAGCTCTAAAAACATCTCTAAAATAACCAGATAGTCTCAGAAGAAATAGAGTCAGAATAGGAGATAGTAGCGTTAATGAAATGAGCAAAAATATTGAAAATAATGCTAAAAGAAATAGCGCAGGGATTTGGCTGGAAAAAGCAAGAATAAAACTCAGCAGTCCACCCACTGCACCTAACGCAATTCCCACCAGGGAAATAACGTAAACAGCTTTTGCAAACTTGGGCAACGATTCCGACGCAAATAAACGTTTATCCGCAAAGTTTCCAGATTCATCCCCCGAGATCTGTTCTGAAGACCATCGGTAGCCAATCACGACTAAACCCTTGGGAAATTGCGGATAATTTTGAGCAATGTATTCACAGGTTTCTCGATACCATCGCCGGACATTGTCACGACCGGTATTATAGCCATGAATCAGAATTAAAACTTCTGCGTCTGCATCTTGTTGTTTTAAGTAATCCGTAATTTCTCGGATTTTATCCGCTGGGCTCTCATCTTTGATTGAGATCGCATCCTCGACATTAATCGGGGCGGTACTGACTGCAAAATAGCAGGGGAACGATACGGTGGGACTGACTCCCAATTGGGAAATCGACAGTAAGTGATAACTCATAAGTCGATCCAAAACGACGGTTTGTTTTTCTGCAACCTATAGTGTATTCGTCTATAGTTGTCATGGAGACGCAATCTCCTATGAATCGTTACATTTTGCGATTCATTAGTTTTGAGTTCTTGAGCGTTAAACCTAGTTTGTTGAGTAGCAGACAATGATGGAGTGGCACATTTCCGATGCCCACAGTTTGGCGATCATCGATCGGGAGGTCGGAACCCATACCTTTACTCCGGCTGAATATGAACTTGTCCGACGAGTCATTTATGCCACGGCTGATTTTGAATACAAGTCTCTGATTCGTTTTTCGGAAACGGCCCTCCAGTCAGGTGCAGCAGCCCTAGCGGCAAGGACAACGATTATTGTGGATGTACCGATGGTACAGGTGGGAATTTCCCAGAATATTCAACAGACCTTTGCCAATCCCATCTACTGCGCCATGGAAACCCTCACCCGGCCCCAGAAAGAAAAACCATGTCTGCCTGGGGCATTGAAACCTTGGCTCGGCGCTATCCTGAGGGCATTTTTGTGGTGGGTCAGTCCCAGACCGCGCTCTTTACCCTCGCGGAATTGATTGAAGCAGAGGAAATTCGGCCTGCCTTAGTCGTAGGAACCCCTGCTGGCTTTGTTGATGCAGATGTGGCCAAGCAACGCCTGCAAGATTCTCTGATTCCTCATATCCGAACAGAAGGCCGCAAAGGCAGTGCAGTAGTAGCAGCGGCACTTATGAATGGCTTAGTGGACATCGCTTGGCAAGCCTATGGTCAGCAAGAAGCCTCAACTAACAACTAAGTCATCTAACTAAGTCAGATCATCCAACTACGTCTTTAGACCCAGGATTCTACAGAAGCTTCGCCTCGGCTCTGGCTAGGCAATGGCATGGAAGCGCCCTAGGGGGACAAACTCGGTTACAAAACCCACTTGAACGCAAGTTATGGCAACTGCTCATGGGAGTTTTACGGAGATCCCACCAGAATTTTCTCTAGACATAAGAACAAAGATGGGTACATCCCTCGAGGGGATACAGCTCGATTTTTCTGAAAATAGGAGACGAATCTGAGGAACGCGCTCGAAGAACTAAGCAGCTAGGGGGCAACTACAGTTTGTTTAGTCTCTTTCGATGGTTCAGCGTCCTTACAGGTACAGTGCCTGACCCTGGGGGCTTTAGTGGGTCAGGCAATTTTTTTGGCTCATTCTAGGCTACTACGCCGAATGCCTAGGATTTTGGCTACGCGCTCATGAGCCTATTCAGCGCCTACAGAATTTTCTCCATTCCGTAGACTAACGTTTTTAACTCGATTACCTTGCGCACACACAGCAGCACTCCCGGCATATAGCAAGCCCGATCGGTTGTGTCATGGCGCAGGGTATAGATTTGCCCCGGTGCCCCAAAAATCACTTCCTGATGGGCAATGAAACCCGGTAAGCGTACGCTGTGAATGCGAATGTTTTCTTCCGCGAGGGCACCGCGTGCGCCCTGAAGTTTTTCAGTTTCAGTCACCTTGGCAGGATTGTAGGTCTTGCCCATTTCCGCCAAGAGTTGAGCCGTTTGCACCGCCGTGCCACTGGGGGCATCAGCTTTTTGATTATGGTGCAGTTCGATAATTTCAACATGATCGAAATATTTCGAGGCTTGCAGGGCAGCCTGTTGCATCAAGATGACACCGATCGAAAAGTTGGGAGCCAAAATACAGCCCGTACTGGCTTTATCGGCAAATTCGGCTAGCTCCTGGATTTGATCCAGCGTCAACCCTGTGGTTCCCACCACCGGACGAACTCCGTAGGCGATCGCCGTGCGAATGTTGTTATACACTGCTTCCGGATGGGTAACATCCACCACCACGCCCAGTTGCTTTTCCTGGGAGAGCATCGCCATCATCGGCTCATACTCCCGCGTAATCGGCACTTCCAAGGGGTCTAGCCCCACAACTTCACCAATGTCTTGCCCTTCCCACTTGGGATTGTGGGCGATCGCGCCAAAGAGTTGTAAACCAGGAGCGCTGGCGATCGCTTTAACGATTTCACGCCCCATTTTGCCAGTGGCACCATTGACCACAACAGGAATCGGCTGGCTCATGATGGGTTCCCTCGGGTAAATCCTACAAACGGTAAATCATTCGGGCTTGGCCCAAAGGCTATTATTTCACCGTGGGCACCCTCTAAAACGAGTCTGATGTCCAGCGCTCAACCTTCCGTAGACTGTTCAGGAACAGAGTTAAAGACTTCGGGGCGCGTTTGGCAAATCTGCCGAACAAATTGGTTGAGCCAACGACGGGCGTCTTGGCTGTGTTGGGGAGGAGCTGGTTTTTCTGGGTTGAGAAGGGCAGACATTAACGGTAGAACTTCCGTATCCAGGGCTTCTCGAAACAGCGCAGCCGGTAAGAGCAGATCGGAGCTATCCCGTAGGTCTTGTACCAGTTCCAGCAGGAACAAATTTGGAACGGGACGGGCGATCGCGATCGGTCTAGCCCAGCACAATCCACGACTAGGAACCATTTGTACAACTTCTCCAAACACGAATTCTGCATCTTGTTCAATGCAGACAATTTGATTTGGGGAGAAATGGGGAACCGTGGTCATAGAGAATAGTATTGATTCAATCATTCTCATTCCATTGTAGAAATTCGATCGAAGCAATGACTAGCGTGTCCTGCTGTCAAAAATCTCCGCTGAAATGAGGAGAAAGCTGGCAGACTCAGGGCAGAAATGTTATAACAATACAGGTTTCATATCGTCAGACCTTAGATAGGCTCTAGTCTGTCAAAACCCTTCCCCTTTCACGAGATTTTGGGTAGCGTAATCGCAAAAATCTCTGAAAAGATGTAAAAGCAAGCTTTAGCAAATTTATTGAGGTTGTCACAGTGGCTGTCGAGACTATTGAACAACGTTCAACGTCCCGTCAATTAGCACCCAAGTATCGCGTGCTACTCTATAACGATCCATTCAACACGATGGAGTACGTTGTACAAACTTTGATGCACACCGTTCCGAGCTTGACCCAACCCCAAGCGGTCAGCATTATGATGGAAGCCCATACGAATGGACAGGCACTCGTCATTACCTGTGCGCTGGAACCGGCTGAATTCTACAGTGAGATGCTAAAGCAGCACGGACTGGAAAGCACGATCGAGCCAGATAACTAGGTCAGAACTTTACACTGGATATATCAATGCCGAATCAATGATGAATTAATGCTGAATTAATGCTGAATTAATGCTGAATTAATGCTGAATCAAGCTAATCTGGGCAGATTAATGCCAGTCAGATCAGTTCAGTGACTCGTAAATGCTGAGGTAATTCACTAACTGCAGCTAATCAATCAACTATCGAGGAACTGTACAGCTAGGGACTGTGCAGTGAAGGGCTATTAAGCGAAATGTTAAGCGGGGCTGAGTTTGGCTTTGCCCCGTTTTTTCGTGGAAAGAAGTGAGGAATATAGGCGGCATGGTACAGCCAGCAATTCTACAACCCATTAAACGTTTGGCGAAGTTTCCTGCGCCTGTGCGCATTGTCTGCTTTCTCTTGATTTTGCTGCTGTTCTGGGTTCCGATCGCAGGGCCGATCGCGTTACTGGTCACTGACCAAAATTTGGAGTCCCTGCTGACAATGCCAATTTTATACTTGGAATTTCTAGTTCTGATCCAGGTTTGGAATCGATTACTCTACAACGAATCGAAACCACTGCATCGCTACGGGCTGCGACCTTTTAGTTCTAATGGGCGCAATCTATTAGCAGGATTATGCCTAGGGTGGGGCACTGTGTTCAGCTTATTTCTTCTAGAAGGAGAACTGGGGTGGGTACAGTGGCTACCAATCTCTGCAACGTTACCTCGGATTGTGGGGGAAGCCCTGCTGATCTCAGTCTTGCTGGCGTTTGCAGAGGAGCTACTCTTCCGAGGCTGGCTGTTTAATGAGCTAGAGCGGGATTATTCCTCCAGCGCAGCCACTGTGGCCAGTAGTTTGATTTTTGCGATCGCCCATTTTATTCGTCCCTTGTCAGAACTGATGGCCGCTTGGTTGACCTTTCCAGCCTTGCTAGTTTTAGGACTATCGTTGGCTTGGGCAAAACGGGCCACTAACGGACTCATTGGCCTCTCGATCGGGATCCATGGTGGGTTAGTAGGGGGTTACTACATTTTGAATGTGGGCCATCTGATCCATCCAGTAGCAACAGTACCCACTTGGCTAACGGGGATGAATGGCAATCCGCTAGCGAGTTTTCCAGGTGTAATCACCTTGGGGGTAATGGCGATCGGTCTACGGCAGTTGATGCAAGTTCACGATCGCGGGAAACCCCGATCAAAACAGCAATAATTCTCGAATCAGCAAAAATTCTAGCCTGCATTAACGGGAGTTCGACAAGCCAAATTGTCCCTCACAAATCTCCTGTGCTGGGACGGAGAATTCACTTTCGGGGGGTGTCGGGGGAGTAGAGTCCCCTGCCATGTCAGGGGGGCGGGGAGAAGTTCCCCGATCTTCGCTGCGAAGCAGCCCCCGACGATCGAACCGCACCACGAATTTATCGAACCGCACCACGAATTTATCGAACTCACGTTGCATTATTCGTCATCCAAAAAAATCCACTCCATTGCCACAGGAGTGTATTTTTTCAAATGTGAACTAGCAGTTTGGCTCTTGTGCACGAATCGGCAATTAACGAGCCAAGGCAGGTTCCTTAGTCGCTGGAGCGATCGGTGCGGTTAGGGCCTCTTCCAACGGTGCACGTCCTACCCGTTCCTCCAGAACCTTCATGACTTCCCGGCCAAAATCATTGGGATTGCGTTTCCAGGCTTGCAGACACACTTCCCCAAAGAAGGCTCCCAGGGGTTCCGGATTCCACAGCAGCTTGCGGGCATTCCAGGGCATCTGGTTCATGGGATCGTAGCTGCGATCGACGATGTTGTTTTCAAAGGCATAGTCTTCTAGGTGCGTGTGGGGTTGCAGCCCAATAAAGAAAATCGCTGGTTCCACTTTATCCGCCCCAAAGACTTCCTCTAAGGCCCGGTGGTAGGCAATCGTCTGCCGTACCGTCTCAAAGGTTTCATCGATCACATTAAAGGAGTAGTTCACCGAAACCAGATCGTTGAACCCTGCCGCTTTGAGATCACGACAGTTCTGCAAAACCGTGCGCAGGTTATAGCCCATCCGCATCTTGCGCACCAACTCTTGGGATCCGCTGGTAATGCCGATCTCGAAATAGTTCATGCCCGTCTGAACCATGAGATCCGCAAGTTCCGGATCCAGATTGTCCGCTCGAATGTAGGCTGCCCAATGAATATCAGTCATGCCCGCAGCGATGATTTTCCGCAGCAATTCCTTGGCATCTTCCATGAACCGCCGTGCCGGAATGAACTGGGCATCGGTAAACCAGAAGTTGCGAATGCCCCGATCGTAGAGTTGCTGCATTTCCCGCACCACTTCATCGGCGGGATTGATGCGCACCTGCTTACCTTCAATCACGGTGTAAACGCAGTAGCAGCAGTTGTGGGGACAACCCCGTTTGGTCTGCACACCGACATAGAAATCATCGGACTGGAAGTAATACTCAAACTCTGTCCAGATTTGTTCGATGTAGTCGTAGTTGCAGGCTGTTTTTTCGATCGCAGCGGGTTGCTCGTGGATCAGTCGCTGGCGGGGCTGTTCCATGCCTGCGATGTAGCACCGTTCCTGGGCAATGCTTTCCTTGCGAATCAGCTTTTCCAGCAGCGCTTCTCCCTCACCGACGGAAATAATGGTGCCCTTGGGAAGCTTATTCCCCAGTTGTTCATAGAACACACTGACCGCGCCCCCCCCAACTACCGTCGTGACATCGGGTACGTACTGCTGTGCCCGCTTGATCCCGCGTTTAATCAGAGTCTGGTTACGCCACAGTTCTCCATAGTAGGAGGTCAGCATCCGCAGGCCCCCGATCGCCCCCCGCAGCTTGAGCAGCGGATTCAGCGAGTAGTAAAACTCGAAGGCATTTTGTAAGGGATTGCCCCCCCGTCCACCCACTGGCGCATAGATTTGGATATCCCGCCAGGAAAAGACTAGGAGATTGGGTTGGAACTCGTCGATCGCGGCTTCCGTAGCGCTGACATAGTCCAGCGGCGGCACCGTCCCTAAATCGAAGATTTTTTGTTCGATCCCAGGAAAAAGCTTATGGACGTGATCTGCCAAATAGACGACCCCGATGGGGAAGATGGGGTTGCAGGGCAGCCGGACGTAGAGAATTCGAGCATCCATAGGAAATCCACAGGGCAAATTCAGGCGTGGGAATTGTGGGGATCGGTTCACTCCACAACAAATCTGAAATGAACTTTCACATAACTTTACGATACCACCGGAACCTTGTCCCTGGTTGGATTTTCCAAGAATTTGCCAAGGCTCTCTAGGCTAAGGGCATTTGAGGCTTTACTTGCCGTCCCTCAGCACGTCTCAAGCGCTAGTCTCAAGCGCTATGGGAGAAGGGATCAGAAGGGGATCAGACAGTGGGTACCCGCGTCCCATCGCGTTTCTCATAATCCTTATTTTTCCATGAATAATTAATACAAATAAAAGATGGTAGTTGTCTTGACAGTTCCCTGGGATCGTGGGGTGTTAGTGTTCAAAGTGAGTTCAGTTTCGTTATCCTCACATCTGGGATGTCATCCTTAGGGCACTATGGCACAAATTTTTGATCCACTACCGTCTGAAACGTCTGCTCGATTAGTCTGTTGCTATCTCAATGCCACCAGTCAGATTCAAGTTGTTCGCATTACCAACATTCCAAAGTGGTACTTTGAGCGTGTGGTTTTTCCAGGTCAGCGTTTAATGTTTGAAGCCTTGCCGGAAGCCCTGCTGGAGATCCATACGGGGATGATGGCCAGTGCAATTTTATCGGATACGATCCCTTGCCATAAGCTTTGTGTGCAGGCGGCTCCCATGGTGCAAGTTATGCCGGATCAGGTGATTGAAGAACGAAATGAAGGATTTGTTCGGGCAAATGCCGCGATCGCATCCTAGCCAATCTATAAAGGCTCATCTGGAGATCACCCCCCAGATAAGTCAACTAAACAGACGAGTCCAACGTAGACTCGTCATCGCTCAATAAGAGGCAAAGTTTAGAACGACTGAGTTTGACTATTTCGCTGTTTGACTATTCCGTTTAATTAATCAGTTTTGCACAGCGGAGAAAGTTGCTAGTCACTTTCTCCGCTTTTTTCTTGATTTGAGCCAATTTTGGCACGCTTGATTTCTGGCTTGGCTCATAGCTCGAGATGAACCTATGGCTTGTTTGTGTGCACCTCACCCTTCCACCAACGATCGTCTTGGATGAGGGTGTGTACAGTCCAGTCTTCAACCGTCTCTGGAAAATCTAAGCAGTAGTGGCCGCCGCGACTTTCGGTTCGAAAATAGGCACTGCGTAGAATTAGATCAGCGATCGTCAACAGATTCTGGAGTTCGCCCCACTGTCTCAATACGCTTTCCCCCTGTTCCTGATCTGCTAGAGCTAAGGTTTGCATAGAGTGAATCTGGCAGAGCGATCGACTAACTTCCAGAGCAGAAAATTCTGTTTGCCATTGCTGGATTTGAGTTAAGGCAGCTTCTAGCTGGGCGTGCTCTCGACAAATGCCTGCACTTTGCCAAACCAAGCGGGGCAACTCCAACCGAATTTTTTGGATCCAGTCCATATCAGTGGACGAAATGGGTGAGAGGACGATCGGTGTAGGAGCATCCTCTGAATGAGTAACATTTTCTCCGGACACCTCAGGCTGGGACTCTGGAACAGCCCCAGAAGACTCCACTCCAGGGGGGCTTACAGGGTCAAGCTGAGCCAGTTGCGCCCCAAAGACAATACATTCTAACAGCGAGTTACTGGCTAGCCGATTTGCCCCATGCACCCCCGTACTAGCCGTTTCACCCACTGCATAGAGTCCTGGAATGGAGGTGCGATTCATCGTATCTGCAAGGATTCCGCCCATCCAGTAATGCGCCGCTGGAGCCACAGGAATAGGTTCCTGCAGAATATCAATCCCCCACTGTTGGCAAACTTGAATGATGTTAGGAAAGCGATGGTGAATACGATCGGGGGGAATGGGACGCAAATCAAGCCAGACATGGGCACTGGCAGGATCCGTCTCTGTTTTTTGCAGATGACTGAAGATAGCGCGACTCACAACATCGCGAGGCGCTAATTCTCCCGCAGGATGGTAATCAAAGGCAAAGCGGCGTCCCGTCTTGTCAATCAAATGGGCTCCCTCTCCCCGAACGGCTTCGCTGATTAGAAATCGAGGAGCACCGGGTTGGGTCAGCGCAGTGGGGTGAAATTGGAAAAATTCTAGATCGCGGAGAATCGCTCCGGCACGGTGGGCGATCGCTACACCATCCCCCGTGCTGACCTTGGGATTCGTGGTTTGGGCAAAGACTTGGCCACCCCCACCCGTTGCCAGCACAACCGCCTTGGCCGCCAGCCAGTGAATTTGCTTCTGATAGACCAAACAGACGCCCCGACATTGACCTGCTTCCATCCAGACATCCAGGACAAAAGCCGGAGAAAAGATCTGAATATTGTCACGAGCGAGAACATGATTTGCCAAGGTACTCACTACTGCGCGGCCTGTCGTATCCGCAGCATGAAGGACTCGGCGGCGGGAATGGGCCGCTTCTAAGGTGAGGGCGAGGTGATCGTCTTGACGATCGAAGGCCACGCCAAGATCAACTAAATCATGGATACAGTCTGAAGCGTGTTCCACGAGAAACTTGACCGCATCGTAGTCGCAGAGTCCGCCCCCTGCTTTCAAGGTATCAGCAATGTGAAGCTCGGTAGAATCTTCCGAAGAGACAACGGCAGCAATCCCCCCCTGAGCCCAATCACTGGCAGATCGGGACAACTTATCCTTGCTGATTAATCCCACCTGCAAATGTTGCGGTAAGCATAATGCACTGTAAAGTCCTGCTGCCCCTGCACCCACCACCAAAATATCAAATTGCCCGTTCACCTTGTGCCCATCCACGATCGGTCTCTCTCCTCGGTCGATTCAGTCGATGCGGTCATTGAGAACCATTTCAGGAATAAAAAACTCTCTGCAACACGAGCAGGTCGAGCACGGTGCAGAGAGCCATCAAAAGTTCAGTTTGATCCGTGACACAAAACTGGATGATTCCCTATCTGGAATCGTTGGAATTGAATCCTGGGAATTAGCTGCTAGTGCATGAGCCTACCCGATTCAAACCCAGTTCGTCCTCCAGCACAGCTTAGCGGTAGATCCCATTGTTGATGCGATCGTTCCCTTCCACCAGAGCGGAGTCCGGATCCGTCACTGTGAACTTGTCCAGATAGCCTTCTATCACGGACTTTTGTTCATTGGTCAGGCCAGGAATATTCAACACGTCATTCACCTGGGAATAGGGTGCATTTTTGACGATGATACCTGCCAGTTTGGGATACATTCCCGGTAAGTCACGGAAGTAACGCACATTGGTATTATTCAAGTCCAACTTTTTGCCAAACTCCGTAGCTAACTTGTCGGACATCGCATTCCGGAGTTCTCCAGCTTCTGCAGCTAGAACAGGCGTGGATTGCATCCAGAAACCGCCACCCCAACTAGCCGCCATTGCGCTTGGGACATTACCTAACCAACCGAGGCAGCCAACGATGATGCTAAGAACGGATAACCACCGAACAATACGCTTCATGAATTTAACCCTCCCACTCAAATCGAGCAGACTCTCTACACAGCTTTATTAGAGACTATCATCTCTCTGTTACGGTGTCGTTATCAAGTAGGGGAGAGTTCTCAGGATTCTTAACAATTGTTAGAACTGAGCCGTGAAGAACCCCTTAAGAACGGGGAGTGGCGGCCTGTCGGAGCAAAAATTCATTGACTTGCTGGAAGGATGCGGCATAGGCGTTGGTTGGCTCGTCGTAGCCCTTCAGGTTAACCGTATGTTGTTTAAAAGGGTCACAGGCAATCAGCAACGGCACCATGTATTGATAGGTGGTTTCGCCGATCGCCACATCGCGGCCTATTTGCTTAGTAATGGTTTCTAGCCTAAAGGCCGCATTGACGGTATCGCCTAGGGCTGTATAGTCGGGCCGATCGCCAGACCCAGTGTTACCGACCATAGCATAGCCTGTGTTAATCCCTGCTCCAATGCGCAACGGGAAGGGGACAGGATAGATTTGGGAGAGTTCGTTGGTCATTTGGTGCAGTTCATCCACAGATTGCACCACTGAGAGCATTTCCTGGGGACTCACTTCTTGAGTACCATGGATCCAGACTGCCATAACGGCATCTCCAATATATTTATCCACCCAGCTACCATGGTTACGGATGATATCCCCTGCTCGTCGGAACCATTGACCAATCATTTCCGACAAGACCCCTTCATCCAATTGTCGGGTCAGAACCGTATAATCCCGAATATCAATTACCAGCACAGAAATTAGGCGACGCACATGCAAGGTTGCGGTAGCCGTAAATTCACGGGATTCGTCATCCTGTTCCAAATGGTGAGTAGGACAGTAAAATTCCAGTTCCGTTTGCCCAAAGGTTAAATGATCTCCATTGCGGAGCGTCACTGGAACACTGACTCGACGCCCATTGACAAAGGATCCGTTACGACTCCCTAAATCAATCAAATAGATTTCGCCATTTTCCATACTTTGCAGCATGGCATGGTTCCGAGAAATCCAGCGATCGCCCAAAACGAAGTCATTTTCATCTCCTCGTCCGATCGTCCAGCAAGTTCCTTCATTTAACAGCCATAGCTGACTGCCTGATTCAGTTCGCAAAAGTAGGTGTGGAGCGGGTTGAACAGTAACCACAGGTGTGCGCCAAATAAGCCTTACAAAAAATTCTCACATCTGAGATTCCTTAGCATTAGAAAATCAAAGATGCGAGCAAACCTGGGAATTTTTAAAAATCCGTATCAATCCCAGAGTATTACAGGAATCCCAAATTACTTTAGGAATCCCAAATAATTACAGAAATTCCAGGTTGAATCAAGCAACCCGGTCAATTTCAAAGACTCAACAGGAAAACCACCAGTGTGAGGAACAGGAAATCCTCAGACAACACAACTCGAGGACAGCACAACTCGAAGGCAGCGCAACGAGATAGCTCACTTGATTTAAAGAAATGGCTGGAAAGCAGTCATTCAAAATCACTTTTTTGAGTGAGTTGTAACATGAACCTCAAAGATTGCCATCAACGAGAACAATCACAGAAAGTGCAGACATTTAATGCAGACACTTGATACTCATAACTTAATCTGATGATCCTACCTTACGCAAGTAAAGCAGCAACCCAAAATAGACCATCCACTAAAATTGTACTGATAACAGCTCCGCCAAAAGCTAACCAATGGAGTGAGGAACTGCGAATGGTTCGTAGGCCTATGGCCAACAGTAGTGCCCCTAACAAAATGACCCAAAGCTGTCCCCAGGGAGTACTCATTCGAGCCAGCGCGTCATGAAAAATTGCTTCAACCTCACTGGGCTCTTGCATCAGCTGTCGCCAAGCAGGAATCAGGTCAACTGCATAGAAGTATAAATCAGTAATCGCGGTTCCCAAAAGTGACCCGAGATAGAAAAGGTTACCGATTTTACACCAGCCTCGGGCCAACCCCCACAGGGCGATCGGCAGCGCGATCGCTTCGACGGGTAAATGCAAGGTCGGCTCCCAGCGTAACCAGCCCCAATACAGAGAACCCGCTAACCAAGTCCAAGTGAAGCCGGTCAGGAGTTCACCCCAAATCCGCGTTCTGGATTGTTGCGATAGGTAAATACTGAGCCAAGCCCAGACGATCGTGCTAATAAGGCTAACCGCAGGCAACGATCGCACTAAAGGGGCTTGAAAAAAAACGGGGACTGAAATTAAAAAGACTGAACCTGCAATCACCCTCCAACGCTGGGATAATGAGAACTGAAAGAAAGGAGCACTGACAGGAGATTCAGTTGCTCGGGCAATGGTTTGGGGATCGCGAGGGTAAGTAATCAACGGAATTCTGAAAAGCTGATTAATTTAGTTTACCTTCCTTAACAGTACCACACTCTTCGCAATCCCCTGTAGTTGACGAAGATAGGCCTTAACCTGGAGTTGCCCCTCAAGGCATTACAAATTCTTAATAAGCCTTCAGAGTTTGTTGCTGATTGTCGTGTTTTCTAGGTGTATAGATGGGGAGAAATGTTACGTAAAGTAACTGGTTAAGCGCTGAGCCCTGACTAATCGTCATCTCTACGACATCCTTGAGTCACACAAATTTTGTCAAAATACAACAGCCCAGTAAGAAACCTAATGTTATGAGTGGAATGCCCTTCGCAGGAATTGAGCCCATGCTGCTGGCAGAGGCAGGAGTCACGCCATTATTTCAAGCCTTCCAGGGCATTGTCTTGGGCATTGTGCAAGGGATTACAGAGTTTTTGCCAATTAGCAGCACTGCCCACTTGATTATTTTTCGGGATCTATTGGGATGGGAAGCCGTCAGTTGCGTAGACACCTTGGCCAGTATTCCGCCGGACTGTGTGCCGCGATCGGGCTGGAGTAAGGAAGCGATCGATGCCATTCAATTTGGCAGTGTAGTTGCTGTTTTAATTTATTTCTGGAAGGATTTTGATTTTTTAGTGCGGGGAGCTTGGCAGGCTTTTCAGCAGAAGGATTGGCGACGGGAAGAATGGCGGATTCTTTTGGGCATCGCGATCGGTACCATTCCTGCTCTATTGGGGGGATTGGTGCTGAAGATCTCAAAGGTAGAACTGGAAAGTCCAGTGATGATTGCCATCATGTCGATCATCATGTCGTTGTTACTGGGACTGGCGGAAAAAATCGGCAGTCGTAAGCGGAGATTTAGCCAACTCAAAACCAAGGATGGCGTTCTTGTAGGCTTGGGCCAGATGGTTGCGCTGTTACCCGGAGCTTCTCGATCGGGGTCGACGTTGACCACTGCTCTCTTGCTAGGACTGGAACGACAAACAGCAGCCCGATTTTCCTTTCTCCTCGGCTTTCCCACCTTAGCGATCGCGACCTTGGTACAGACCAAGGATGTTGTAAAGGAATCTGCCATGGCCTTACCTTTGCTAGTGGGAATTATTTCGGCCTTTATCTTTTCCTATTTATCGATCGCGTGGTTGCTGAAGTTTTTGCAGAAACAAAGTACTTGGGTCTTTGTCTGGTATCGTCTTGTTTTTGCGTCTTTTCTCTTTACGTGCTTAGGCTTGGGCCTATTAAAGGGCTAGAAGCCTACGCTGAATGGAGAGGTTCACTAGATTGAATTGTTTCAGCCTTACCATCGGTCAGCCTTGAAAAGACACGGTAGACTGAAGAACGCAGCCCTTCAGTTTTGGTTCAGCAGCCGTTATTTCTATGAGTGAGTCTACGATCCGTCCTGCGGTGATTAGTCAGGTTTTGCCCGCTTCGATCGCGGAGGAAATGGGCTTTGAGGCAGGAGATGCGATCGTTTCGATTAACGGCCAGAAGCCACGGGATTTAATTGACTATCAATTTTTCTGTGCGGACGAGTATCTCGAACTGGAAGTGCTCGATCGTAAAGGCCGTGCCCACAGGCTTGAGATTGAAAAAGACTACGACGAAGATCTCGGGCTGGAATTTGAAACAGCCTTGTTTGATGCGCTGATTCAATGCACCAATCGCTGTCCCTTTTGCTTTATCGATCAGCAACCTCCGGGCAAGCGGGAAACGCTATATCACAAGGATGATGACTACCGTTTAAGTTTTCTCTATGGCAGTTACCTAACGCTGACAAATTTGCCCCAGCGAGAGTGGGATCGCATTGCAGCCATGCGGCTGTCGCCCCTGTACATCTCCGTGCACGCGACTGAACCTGATGTGCGATCGCGGCTGCTGAAAAATCCACGGGCAGGGCTGCTATTGGAGCAGTTAGCTTGGTTTGAGCAAAACGAGTTACAAATCCATGCCCAGGTGGTACTGTGCCCCGGCATTAATGACGGTGAACATTTAACGCGCACCCTCACGGATTTAGCCAACTTCCACCGGGGCGACTTTCCCGCAGTGCTCTCCGCTGCCGTTGTGCCCGTCGGCTTGACGCGCTTTCGGCCCGATCAGGATGAACTGATTCCCGTTTCGCCCACCAAGGCGCAAGAAGTGATCTACCAAGTGCAAGCCTTACAGCAACAGTTCCAGCAGGAACTAGGTTCAACCTTTGCTTGGTTGGCCGATGAGTGGTTTCTGATTGCAGGCATGGAGATTCCATCGGAACAGCATTATGAAGACTATCCCCAGATTGGCAATGGGGTTGGATCAATTCGGCTGTTCCTCAAGGAATTTGACAAGCAGGCTCGCAAACTGCCAGCCCAGATCGATCGGCCTCGGCGCTTAACCTGGATTGTGGGCAATGCCGTGGAACTTGCGTTTCAGCCGATTTTACAACGGTTGAATCAAGTGGAGAATCTAGAAGTGACGATGGCGGCACTCAATAGCACTTACTGGGGCCAGAGTATTACGGTTACGGGTTTGCTGACGGGGCAGGATATTGTGGAACGGTTACGGGGACAGGACTTTGGAGATGGCATTCTTTTACCCTCTCTAATGCTGAAGTTGCATTCCACTCTTTTCCTCGATGATATGACGGTGGAGCAGGTGGCTGAGCAATTACAAACTCGGGTTTGGATTGTGGATGGAGCTGATGGTTTGGTGCAAACCTGTACCCATTTGGATAGGGAACAGGCGATCGAGGGTGGAGTTTCAGCCGTAGCTGCCCCCGCCGGAGTTGCGTAAATTCAAGACCTTCAACGTGACTGAACGTTAAATAGCTTGACAGCCCTGTAATAAATCATCCCGTCGCCAATGCCCGATCGTAGAGTGAAATTCGTTGGTCTTTGCGATCGCGCAGGAGTCAATTTATGGGGCAACGATTTCAACGGCGGCGATTTCTGCAACTGGCAAGCTGGACGATCGCGGGTGCGGGGCTAACGGCCTTTGGAATCCCGCCCCGGCCCGCTTCCCAACCGCGATCGGTAAAACCCAATCCATTACCGAGTCCCCAACCTGCGCGATCGAACCCACGATCGAACAGCAGATCAAACAAGATAATTCCGATCGGCCTGCTGCATTCTCTCAGTGGCACGATGGCGATCAGTGAAATGGGGTGCTTAGATGCAGAAATGCTGGCCATTGAAGAAATTAATAAAATGGGTGGCCTTTTAGGCCAAGAAATTGAACCAATTATTGAAGATGGGGCGTCGGATTGGCCCACGTTTCGAAAGAAAGCTGAAAAATTGATTGGGCAAGATCGGGTACTCACTATTTTTGGCTGTTGGACTTCTGCAAGCCGCAGAGCCAGTCTGCCCATCTATGAAGCCCAGAATCATATGCTCTGGTATCCCGTCTATTACGAAGGACAAGAATGTTCTAGAAATATCTTCTATACAGGAGCCGTTCCTAACCAGCAGGTGGAACCCAGTGTCAATTGGATACTTAAAACTTTTCCAGGCCAAACCTGCTTTCTCGTCGGTTCAGACTATGTCTATCCTCGGGTGGTCAATACGGTGCTCAAGACTCTGATTTTGGCGAAAAAAGGCACTTATATCGGAGAGGAATATTTACCGCTAGGTGATATGGATGTGGATCTGATCATCCAGAAAATTCGTCAGACGATGCCCAAGGGAGGTGTCATTTTGAATTCCCTCAATGGCGATTCTAATATTGCACTCTTCACTGCCCTTAAGCAGCAGAGCATGTCGCCAAAACGCTATCCTGTCCTATCGTTCAACATTACCGAGAATGAAACTCTGGCGATCGGTTCAGAATATTTGCGCGGACATTATGCGGCTTGGAACTATTTCCAAACCTTGAAGCATGAGGCGAACCAAAAATTTATCAAAGCCTTTCGGGCCAAATACGGAGCCCAACGCCGCCTGAATGATCCCATGGCATCGGCCTACACTGCCGTTTACATCTGGAAGCAGTCGGTCGAAAAAGCGGGTACAGCCCAGGATGTAGAGGCAGTACGACGGGCAGCCATTGGCCAAACCTTTGTGTCTCCCATGGGGCGCGTCACACTGAACCGCAATCACCACCTTTCCAAGCCGTTTTACATTGGTCAAGTGCGATCGGATGGATTGTTTAACATCGTCTATGGTTCTGCGGGGCCGATCGCGCCAGAGCCTTGGAGCCAAGCTATCGCAGAAACTAAAGGCTATGCTTGCGATTGGACAGTCCCCCAAAAAGGAGGCAAATTTAAAACAAAAAAGGACACTCATAATGAGATGTCCTAGAAATTCTAAAAAAACGATAGCCTGTCACTCAGCGATGCCAAAAACTAAGCAATGCCAAAAACTAAGCAACGCCAAAGACTTGATCGATTAACTTATTGACTTTGGAACCCGAGTCGATCGATTCCAGAGGATCCTTTCGCAGACGGTGCCGCAGGCAGAGCGGGGCAATCCGACGAATATCGTCCACTGTTGCCTCTGTCCGACCTTCGTAGGCCGCCAAAGCCTTCGCAGCGCGGTTGGTCACAATGTCACCCCGCAACCCATCCACGTCCAGTTCGGCACAAAGTTGGGAAATCTTGACCCGCAATTCGTGGTCGATCGAGACTGCTTTCAAACGGTCTTGGGCTTCCACAATCCGTCGCTGCAACTCATCCTGTTTCGCTTGGTATTGCACCAAAAACTGGGCAGAGTTGGAGTCAAATTCGGTGCGCTGCTCCACAATTTGCACGCGCAATTCTGGATCCTTCACTGTCCGAATTTCAGCGTGCATCCCAAACCGATCGAGCAATTGGGGCCGCAATTCGCCTTCTTCCGGGTTGCCGGAACCAACTAGAACAAAGCGGGCTGGGTGTCGGATGGAAATGCCTTCCCGCTCGACCGTGTTCCAACCGGAGGCTGCTGAATCCAGCAATACATCTACCAAGTGGTCATCCAGCAGGTTGACTTCATCGACGTAGAGAATGCCGCGATTGGCCTTAGCCAATAGCCCTGGTTCAAAGGCTTTGACCCCTTCCGAAAGCGCTTTTTCAATATCGATCGTGCCGCAGACGCGATCTTCCGTCGCCCCCAAGGGCAGATCCACCATTTGAACTTTTTTCTTAGCCAGGGCCACCGATTCACCACGATCGATCCGTTGGCGAACTTCATCGCTCATCAGCTCTAGATCGCTGGGATGGCTATTGAACGGATCCTCTGCTACCACCTCAATTTCCGGCAGCAAGTCCGCCAAGGCACGAATCGTCGTCGATTTTCCCGTACCGCGATCGCCCATGATCATCACCCCGCCAATTTTGGGGTCGATGATATTGAGGATCAGCGCCAATTTCATTTCCTCCTGACCAACGATGGCGGTGAAGGGAAACACGGCACGACGACGGGTTTGGGTTGGGGCTTCAGGAGTAAATACCACAGGATTTTCTCTAGTACAGGAGTTAAAGGTCGTTTATTTTGCGTTCCCTATTCTCTCACATTGCTGGAACGGGCGGGGCTGTCCTGAATTGAGGGAGGGACGATCACCCCTCCCATCCAGAAATAACGCTATCCAGAAATAACGCTGGGATATTCGCCTCAGTTAGACCTTAAACTTCTCCGTAATCCGCTTCATCGCCTCCTCCACGTTGGCGCGGCTATTGAAGGCAGAAATACGGAAATAGCCCTCACCCGCAGCCCCAAAGCCCGAACCCGGTGTCCCCACAACATTGCAGGTTTGCAGCAACTTATCGAAGAAGTCCCAGCTAGATAATCCATTGGGCGTTTTCACCCACACATAGGGCGCATTCTCACCGCCGTAGACTTGGATCCCAGCAGCAGTTAGTTGCTCACGGATAATGCGGGCATTTTCCATGTAGAAGCTGATCAGAGCTTGGGTTTGCGATCGTCCCTCAGGGGAGTAAACCGCTTCGGCCCCCCGCTGCACAATGTAGGAAACGCCGTTAAATTTCGTAGATTGGCGACGATTCCACAGGCCCCAGAGTTCCACCGTTTGACCATCCTTGGTCTGGCCTTTCAAGCTCTTCGGCACAACGGTAAAGGCACAACGGGTTCCCGTAAATCCAGCATTTTTGGAGAACGATCGAAATTCGATCGCGCAGTCCCGCGCCCCTTCAATTTCAAAAATGGAGTGGGGCAGGGAGGGATCTTGGATGAAGGCTTCATAGGCCGCATCAAAGAGAATGATCGACCCATGGGAACGGGCATAGTTGACCCAAGCTTGTAAATGTTCCTTGGTCGCAGTGGCCCCAGTGGGATTGTTAGGGAAGCAGAGGTAGATCAGATCCACCTTATAGTCAGGAATTTCTGCGGTAAAGCCATTGTCTGCTGAGATGGGCAGATAGACCAGCCCACCATACTCCCCCTTGTCGTTGACTTCGCCAGTATGGCCAGCCATGACGTTGGTATCTACATAGACAGGGTATACCGGGTCAGTAACGGCAATGCTGTTGTCATCCCCAAAAATATCGAGGATATTGCCACAGTCACATTTGGAGCCATCGGAAATAAAGATTTCTGAGGCGTCAATCTCACATCCTCGGGCTTGAAAATCTTGCTGGGCAATTTTTTCCCGCAGCCACTCGTAGCCCTGCTCCGGGCCATACCCCTTAAACGAGCCCCGATCGCCCATGTCTTCGATCGCCTTTACCATGGCATCGCGGCAAGCTTGGGGGAGGGGTTCGGTGACGTCGCCAATGCCAAGACGAATAATTTTAGCCTCAGGGTTAGCCTGGGCAAAGGCATTGACCCGACGGGCGATTTCGGGAAACAGATAACCCGCTTTTAACTTAAGGTAATTGTCGTTGATTCTAGCCATTGGGATACGCTACAGATATCACTAGGACAGTGTAGCGCCAAGACTTCCCCGAATTGACAGTCGATCGCTACTGAGCAGACACTCGGCAGAGCGGAGCAATTGTCACCCCAGGCTACTCAATCCTAGAACTAAGTAGAGAATCCTGAATCAGCAAGTTTGATCTGAGTTTTCTGTAGAGATTTATTCTGAGCAGAGATTGATCCTGAGTTGCAAATTCTGCCCTCAGCCAACCGATTACTAAGCACACGCGAGGACAGCCTGTAAACCGAGGTATCTAACAAACGCAATGGGGGTTAGAAGCTAGGTATCAACTTAATACGTCCTGCATCTAGCTCTTCCATTAAGAGTTCTAGCGCTTCATAGTCCACATCTGAGACATAGCCCAATCGAGAAAGTTCTAAGTTGATAGCATTCTCGATATAAGGAGTCAAACACTTGGTGTGCAGGGCCTCTTCTACGAGTCGCCGAATCGTCATAATTCGCACCTTCAACGCCTACCTCCAAATCATCGGATGACAGGATTCAAGACTGCGTGATCCGGGGTTATCTCGATCGTGATTCTCATCACCTAGAAGAATCCCCCCTGCCCCATCCTAGGCCCAGATTGTAAATTGGCTTGATACCGCAGCTTGATACTGTGGTTGGACATCGTGCCTCATCCCATAAAGTAACTTAATCCCAACGAGAACTGTTATCTATGAGAAATACTTCGGAACGAAAAGTGATTGAGAACTCAGTGTTTTTTGGAATTTACCTTGCTCGACTTTTTCACCAATTCCTGATTGACTAAGTGAATTGATTCATTAATGGATTGCATTGACTCAGTGACTTTGAGGAACAAGTTGACTAAATTTTGGACTTGTCAAGGCGAACCTGATACCGCTCGCGATCGAGATGTTAAGTAAGCTGTTGAGTAGAGTTTCGTAACACTCCAGTCAAACATCCTTCCAGCCTTTATTCTTCTAATCCATCCGTTAAAAGGAGTAAAAATTCATCACTAATTAGTGATGAATTTTACAGTTTTTACTTTTAACAAAAAGGGGTAGATCGATGAATTCAGGTAAGATTCTCAACCTTACCTTGTTAGGGGATGACTTAGGCTAGGGGTGAATTAAGTATTTTTTAATACAGTTCTCTGAAAGATCACTTACTGAAATTTCAAGATTGCAAACTATCCAATAAAGATTTGGACAAACCCCCTTCTGTAACTGGCTTTCTACCAGGCACTGAAGTTATCGTCGATAGCATCCTCAGATTTAAGTTCTCCAAGCAATCTAGCCAGAGGTTTCATTATGCAGAGCGTGCTCACCCGTCCCCAAGGAGCTGTAATTCGTCCCCAAGGACCTGTGATTGCAGCCACCGCATCAGAACTCCATGGTCAATTGACCCAAGCAGTTCTCTCTAATCATTGTGATGCTTTGGTTGTGGATATGAGTCAAGTTGACTCTCTCGATAGCGCAGGCTTAATGGCGCTTGTGTCTACACTCCACTTGGCCCAAAAAGCAAACAAGCGGTTTACCCTTTGCTCATTGCCTGCACCCATCCGGATTATTTTTGAATTGTCCCAGCTGGATCGGGCCTTTGAAATTGTTGAGCATCCCTCAACCTTTGAGGCAATGGCTGCCTAACTTGCAGCTTTAGAATTGAGCGCAAGCTGAGTACAGTCAAAGAGTTGAGTATAGTCAACACAAAATGCGGAACCAGACTGAGCGCCTAGAACCCTTTGCAGTTTAAACGTCGTTTGAACGCAGCTATCTTGGCAAGGGACTAGGCGCTCCCGATTTTCTCGCCTTGCCAACTCTGAATCC
Organism: Alkalinema sp. CACIAM 70d; assembly: GCA_002148405.1. GTDB lineage: Bacteria > Cyanobacteriota > Cyanobacteriia > Leptolyngbyales > Leptolyngbyaceae > Alkalinema. The sequence goes on from MUGG01000169.1 coordinate 86,509, forward strand.
TATCTGGGCAATTGACTTGTCGGTTGACTTAAAGTTGATAGGTACATGTTGATAGGCACATTCTGATTGATACCCCATATCAGACTTCTCGCTATTTCCTAAGAAGCCTAGGGTCATGGTCCTATCCCCAAATCCTCGTATACTGAAAGCTTGACTAGATCAGAATTCTTGTACTGGGAAAGGTTGTGCTGTGGCTGTTGCCGTTGAAAGTTTACTGACCCCTGAAATTTTGCGCCCTGCCCGCTACCTGGGCAATGAAGTCGGCGCAGTCCATAAACCTTGGGATAGCGCGATCGTGCGTTGGTCACTGACCTATCCTGAGGTCTATGAGGTGGGGGCATCCAACCTCGGCCACATTATCCTCTACAGCATTATCAATGCCCAGCCTCGGCAACTGTGCGATCGGGCCTATTTACCCGCACCGGATCTAGCCCAGAAGCTACGTCAGACCCAGACACCCTTGTTCGCGGTGGAATCCCGGCGATCGCTGCTCGAGTTTGACATTTTAGGATTCAGTCTGTCCTATGAACTGGGGGCAACGAACATCCTGGAAATGCTGGATCTGGCAGGCATTCCCCTCACTTGGCAGGAGCGGAATGGCACCAACTTCCCCCTGATTTTTGCGGGGGGACAGACGGCGACTTCCAACCCAGAGCCCTACGCTGAGTTTTTCGATTTTATCGTTCTAGGAGATGGCGAAGAATTACTCCCGGAAATTGGGCTAATTCTAGAAGAAGGGAAGCAGGCAGGCTTGAGTCGGGAGGCCCTCTTACTCGACCTTGCCCAAGTGCCCGGGGTCTATGTGCCGCAGTTCTACGATATGGCTCCGGATGGATCCGTAGCTCCTAATCGATCGGATGTCCCCAGGCGGATTTTGCGTCGTGTCGCAGTACCAATTCCTGCTTATTCCATCGGTCTAGTTCCCTATGTGGAAACCGTCCACGATCGCTTGACTGTGGAAATCCGCCGAGGCTGTACCCGAGGCTGCCGCTTTTGCCAACCGGGAATGCTAACCCGTCCAGCGAGAGACGTGGCCCCGGAGGCCGTCATCGAAGCGATCGAAGATGGCATGCGGGCAACGGGCTATAACGAGTTTTCCCTGCTTTCTCTGAGTTGCTCCGACTACCTCGCCCTACCTGCGGTGGGCATGGAGATTAAAAATCGCCTCAAGGACGAAAACATTTCCCTGTCTTTACCCAGTCAGCGAGTCGATCGCTTTGATGAAAACATTGCCAATATCCTTGGCGGCAATCGGCCCATGAGTCTCACCTTTGCCCCGGAAGCCGGAACTCAACGGCTGCGGGACATTATTAATAAGGGATTAACCAACGAAGAACTGCTGCGAGGGGTTAAAACTGCTTGGCAACAGGGTTGGGATAAGGTCAAGCTCTACTTCATGATTGGGCTGCCCGGGGAAACCGACGCTGATGTCATAGGGATTGTGGAAACCCTAGATTGGCTACGACGGGAATGCTCTGCCCGGGGACGGCGGCGGCTAGACTTCAACGTGACGATTTCCAATTTTACGCCCAAGCCCCATACTCCGTTCCAGTGGCACTCTGTTTCCACTACAGAGTTTGCCCGTAAACAGGAATTGCTGCGATCGGCCTTCCGGGAACTACGGGGCATCAAGGCCAACTTCACCGATGTCCGCATTTCCGCGATGGAAGACTTTGTGGGACGGGGCGATCGGCGGTTATCTGCGGTCGTGCGGCGGGCCTGGGAACTGGGAGCTGGAATGGATGCCTGGTGGGAAAGCTTGGATAAAGCCTTTGGGGCTTGGACTCAGGCGATCGCGGAAGCCGGATTGGACTGGAAATATCGCCAAGTCGAAGATGGTGAATGGAATATTTTCGCTGCAGATGAAGAAATTGGCGGTTACCGTCTCCCGGATTGCAGCAAACCTTTACCGTGGGATCACCTCGACACCGGCATTGATAAGCAATGGCTCCATGACGATCTTAAACGGGCCCTGGAAGCAGCGGTTGTCCCCGACTGTTCCTTTGAGGGGTGTTCCCACTGTGGGGTATGCAGCGTAGACTTTGGTCATAATGTGGTGGTACCCCCACCCCCCATTCCCCACTTTGTCGGTCACTTCAAACCCAATCAGGAAAGGGTACAACGGCTGCGGGTCTGGTATGGCAAGCAGGGAGACATGGCCCTAGTCAGTCATTTGGATTTGCTCCGGCTGTTCGATCGCATCGTGCGCCGAGCCAGTTTACCGATTTCCTTTACCGGCGGATTTCATCCCAGTCCAAGGATTATGCCTGCGAATGCTTTGTCCCTGGGACATACCAGTTCGGGGGAAATTGTTGATTTTGAACTAGCGCAACCTGTAGAAGTAGAAGACTTTCGCCAACGGTTAGCGACCCACCTGCCTGCCGATTTACCCATCTACCGCGTGGAAGCTGTGGATCTCAAACAGCCTTCCGCCACCGCCTTACTGGAACGAGCCACCTACGAAATTCAAGTGGAACTGGGACTCGGGGAAGATCACGAGGCGGATGCAGTTATCAATGCAGTCAGCCATCCTGGGCAACCCCAAATCTTGCCCCAGGGCTTGGATTGGCAAAATTGGGTGCAACAAGTCCTGAACCAGACGGAATGCTGGATCGATCGAACCACTAAGTCCGGCAAAGTCATTCCCACTAACCTGCGCGATCGGCTGTTTGAACTCGAGCTAGTTGCAGCCAGTGGAACCGGAGCGACCCTGCGCTATCTGGGCAGTTGCAAGAACGATGGCACCATGCTGCGGCCCCATGAAATGGTGATTTTGCTAGAACGGGTGATGGCGCAGCCCTTGAGGTTAACTCGGGTTCATCGAGTGCAATTAGAATTGGCTGAAGTCGTTCCTGAAGCGCCTAAAGCCCTTGAAGCACCTGAAGCACCTCAGGATTGAGATTCCTGAAGCAGCTTGTTGGGAGCAGTATGACGGATAGGGCGCTATGCCCTCTTTCAGTTTGTGTCAAGATTTTTAAGGATGGTGCGTGGCAGAATGATCCCAACAAGCTATAATGCTTTGCAATAGAGATTGTTGTGGACGGATCGTCCCTGTTAGGTGCTGCTGGATGTGATTTTGTCACCAAGCACAATCTCCGATAAGCTTAGGTTTTTTACACCTTCTATAGAAATGTACCGATCCAACTCATGGGGTTGAAGTTGGTTGATTTCTGGAGCGATCGTTAGCGTCCTGCTGGAACTCGGTTGCAAGCTCAGGAGTTGTGTTTGAGATGTTTCGGAAACCCAGTTGCAATCCTGTCCACTCACCTCAAGGCTTATTTTTTGGTTTATTTCCAAATCGATTCGCGCTGAATTCAGCCATCCACCAGAAGTGAACGATCGTCGGAGGGGCTGATCGACGCCAAATTTGAGGAAGTTGAATGTCAAAGCAAATTGTTATTGCCGAACAGCACCGCATTGCGGCTGTTTTTGCAGAAGATCAGATCCAAGAACTCATTGTTGCAACTGGAACCCATCAGGTCAGTGATATTTATCTCGGTATTGTTGAAAATGTCCTTCCCGGCATCGATGCAGCCTTCGTGAATATTGGGGATTCTGAACGCAATGGGTTTATCCATGTCAGCGATTTAGGCCCCCTACGACTCAAGCGATCGGCAGGGTCGATCACAGAGCTCCTGGCACCGCAGCAAAAAGTGCTAGTGCAGGTCATGAAAGAGCCGACCGGTAGCAAAGGCCCTCGACTCACGGGGAATATTTCCCTACCCGGTCGCTATTTGGTCTTAATGCCCAACGGACGGGGCGTTAATTTATCCCGACGGATTACTAACGAAAATGAACGGAATCGTTTACGGGCCTTGGCGATTCTGATTAAACCCGCTGGCATGGGTATGGTGGTGCGTACCGAAGCTGACGGAGTACCGGAAGAAGCCATCATTGAAGATTTAGAAATGCTGCAACGGCAGTGGGAAAATGTGTTGCAGGAAGCAACATCGACCCGTGCTCCCGCGCTGCTGAACCGGGATGATGACTTCGTGCAACGGGTTTTACGGGATGTCTATAGCGGCGATGTCAACCGCATTGTAGTGGACTCGGTACCCGGACTGAAACGGGTGAAGCAGCACTTAACTAACTGGGGGGGCGGCAAGTTACCTCAGGGTGTATTGATTGATCAACACCGCGATCGGGGTTCGATTCTGGAGTATTTCCGGGTGAACGCAGCCATCCGCGAAGCCATGAAACCTCGGGTAGATTTGCCTTCCGGTGGCTACATCATCATCGAAAAAACAGAAGCGTTAACCGTTATCGACGTGAACTCAGGGTCCTTCACCCGATCGGCCACGGCTCGGGAAACCGTCCTGTGGACCAACTGCGAAGCTGCGACAGAAATTGCCCGTCAGTTACGCCTACGGAATATTGCAGGGGTGATTGTCGTAGACTTCATCGACATGGAATCCCGCCGCGACCAGTTACAAGTCCTAGAGCACTTCAATAAAGCCCTCCGCGCCGATAAAGCCAAGCCCCAGATTGCTCAATTGACCGAGCTAGGCTTGGTTGAATTGACTCGTAAGCGTCAAGGGAAAAATATTTACGAACTCTTCGGTCAGCCCTGTCATACCTGTGGAGGGTTAGGCCTGACAGCGCAGCTACCGGGTGAAGGTGTGTCTGCGATCGATCTAGCCGCCGTGGAACGTTTAGCTGCGACGGAACCTCGCGACCGGGGGAATGAAACCCGGAGGGCCGAGTCTCGCCGTGAGCCTCAACCGACCTATGAAGCACCCCGCCCCAACTTCGACGAATTTGAGACTGAATCCAACGAAGGGGATTTGGAGCTATTACACCATCCTAGCTACCAAGAACGGGGCCGCAACCGCCGCCGCCGCCGTCGTCCCGGAGAACCCTTTGTTAAAGAAACCTTCAGCAAAGAACCCTTTAGCAAAGAACCCTTTAGTAAAGAACCCTCCCCTAAAGATTCTCTAGCTGCAAAAGCTGCACCTTGGGAAGAACCCAGTCGTTATCCTATCGGGACTGGATCACCCATGCCTTCCCTCTCACGAGGCAATGGGAGTCCTGTCCCTGTGGAAGAAGTGCCCGTTCGAGAATCTCGTCCCGAGCGCGGAGACCGTCCTGAACGGGAAGATCGTCGCAGTCGCAACCGCCGCGATCGCTTTCCGACTGAGCCACCCGAAGTCGTACATGTGGAAATGACCGAAGAGGAGCAGGAAGTCTATGCTTTGATGGGAGTTTCCCCCCTCATTCTCTCGCCTCAAGAGGTCAAAAACCCGAAAGCGGCTTTAATTTCTGTCTTTTTGCCGGGAGAAGCGCCCCCTATCCCCGAAACCTTGATGGCTCCTGTCAGTGATGACGAGGATGGAGAGGAGTTGGAGGTTCCTGCTGCAAATTTTGCAGCAAGTCCGATGATGGCTCTAGAGGAAAGTCGCAAAGATGAGTCCTTTTCCAGTGATTCTGGATTCTCTAGCCCCTCGCGGGCTCCGATAGAGGAACCTAATGATTTTGAGCAAGGTTCTGACGATCGTAGTTCTGATAACGACGGTCGCATCCGCCGCCGCCGCCGCCGTTCCTCGGCAGTGTTGGAAGAAGATTAATTGCGATCGGGGTTTCGCTGTTGCCAAGAACCTTGACTTTCCAAGCTTTTTTAGGGAAGTTTTCTCAGAAAATGTGGGTTAAATTGAGTTGAACTAAGTGACACTTCTATTTCGTGGAAGTGTCACTTAACCTATGGACTAAAAATACAGAAACGTTAAAACGTGGAATCAAATTATGCATAACATCTTGCATGAACGTTATGCATAGCAGTGCAAAGATAACGGTGCAAAGATGTTACATCACCTTTCAATGGCAACATTTTAATCACGGTATTTCAATCACAGTATTTCAACAATCATTTCGATTACTAATATTTAATTACTAACCTCAGCCGATCTGAATGAAATGGCCTTGGATGAAAAGCTGGAGGACAAGCTAGATGGGACAGGATCCAACGCTAACTATAGAGCAAGGCTTTTGGACAACAGGATTACTGCGCGTTGCAGGGGTTGATGAAGCAGGTTTAGGGTGTTTAGCAGGGCCAATTGTTGCAGCAGCCGTGATTTTGCCGCCGGGAGTGACCCCGATTCCAGGGGTGCGCGATTCTAAACAAGTCTCTGCTGCCAAACGGATTCAGTTATTACCTCAAATCCAAGCTCAAGCGATCGCTGTGGGCGTGGGAATGGCCTCGGTGGCAGAGGTTGATCAATGGAACGTTTTACGGGCTTCCTACCTAGCCATGCAACGGGCACTGTCACGGGTTGCACCTGTGGAGCATGCCTTGATTGATGGACGAGAAATCTACCAAGCCGATCTCGGTCCTGTGACCACAATTATTCATGGAGACGCCCTTTCCTACAGCATTGCCTGTGCCTCGATCGTGGCTAAAGTACGACGAGATCGGCTCATGCAGCGCTTGGCAAGACGTTATCCCGGCTATGGTTGGGAGCGGAATGCTGGATATGGAACCAAGCAACACCGAGAGGCGCTGCAAATCTTAGGGGTTACACCTTGGCACCGCAAAAGCTATGCCCCCGTACAGGCAGCAATGCAGACTCGCTCAGTACTCACTCCCCTGATACCCAACTAACTACCCTGATACAAACTACCCCCGATATAGACTGCCAAGACTCCTTATGGCCGACCTCCGGTCATCAACGTTAGTTCAGACTGTTGGTGGGTTATCCAGTCTTGATAATCTTGTAAGAGCTGCGTCATCAGACGTTGTTTCACCGTTAGTAAAATACTACTTAACAAAGCAGTTCCCGTTGCTTCAATTAGGGATTTCGGCATCAGCTTGAAGGGCATCGGCAGATCCACACCTACCATCAAATCTGCTTGGCCTTTCAGTACAGTTTCTCCTTGCATCACAACCGGGCAGAGTTCTCCTTCCAAACTGAACTGAAAACGATCGCGAAATAGTTCTAAACCCTGCAATTCACATCGAGATGAACTGATCGTGACATGTCCTTGGTCAGTTGTGATGACCCGTAGATCTACCACGGGCTGAAACTTGAGGTTCATAAAATTCAACGGAGCCAACCGAAATTGGTAATATTCATCATCAAATTGGGTTACACGATCGGGCGTGGCAAGGGAGTAGACTAAACGCTGGGATTGGCAAAGGTAGGTATGAATCGGAATCGGTTGACTGGGAACGCGAAGATCAATGGTTTGAGAGGAGGCGAAGCAAATATCCATAGACAAAAATAGAAGAAGAGAACCAGAGATTTACGGATTTTCAAGTTGCACTTAATTCAATTTTAGAAAATGAAACCGCTTTCTCAGGATTTTCACTGAAGTATAGGATAGTCAGGTACCCCATCTGGATTACCTTCATAAATTGCAGTTTTTCTTAAGTCGCAGTTTTACCGATCCACCGTCTTTCGCTCATTCACTGTCTCTAAACTCACTGGCTCTAGCTGACCACCGTCTTTAGCTAATCTAAGCAATTCCCTTCACTAGCGATTAATAATATGCAAGTCACGATTGGCCACCTTGGCCCTACAGGCACTTACGCTGAAATGGCAGCCCTAACCTTTCAAACCTGGCTCCAAGCAGACCGTGACCAAGCTTCTGTCTTAGTTGCCTATCCCACGATCGCCCAAACCCTCCAGGCCGTGGCTCAGAACCAGGTCGATTTAGCGATCGTTCCCGTCGAAAATTCGGTGGAAGGCGGGGTTACGATGACAATGGATACTCTATGGCAGCTTGATCAGTTACACATTCAGCATGCGTTGACTATTCCTATCCACCATGCGCTGATTTCCTGTGCCCAACAGCTCAGTGAAATTCAGACCGTCTATTCCCATCCCCAGGCCCTAGCACAATGCCAACATTGGTTAGCCACCCATCTCCCCCAAGCCCAAGCTCAACCAACCAACTCCACAACTGAAGCCTTAACGACCCTCAGCCAACATCCAACGATCGGCGCGATCGCTTCCCAACGGGCTGCGGAACTTTACCAGCTGCCAATTTTAGCCTGTCCCATCAATGACTATCCAGATAATCAAACTCGATTTCTAGTGCTCAGTCGCGAAGACTCTCCTGGAGGCGCTTATACTTCCTTAGCATTCAGTATTGCGGCTAATCGGCCTGGTAGCTTGCTCAAAATGCTACAAATTTTTGCCGACAGGGAAATTAATCTCAGCCGCATTGAATCGCGACCCAGCAAGCGATCGATGGGTGACTATCTCTTTTTCCTCGACCTAGAAGCTGATGCTAGAGATCCCATTACACAAGCTGCTTTGCGGGCACTCATGGCACAAGCTGAGACCGTCAAACTGTTTGGCAGCTATGATCTCAAGACTTACACAGAAGCCTCCAAATGATCTCCTATCCATAGGGCAAATGCATATTGCTAATGCCTGCAAATGCTTCTATTGCTCATGCCTAGAGTCATACTAATTTGGGAAATCGCCCCCCAAAGTGTCTTTCAAAACGGTTCTTGCCGCCAGATGTTTACGAGTCGAGGCTAAAATTTCGATTTCCCGTTCTAATCGGGCCGCTGTGTTTTGAATTTCCAAGAGCCCCTGTTGTTCCTCTGGCACACCCCGAAGATTACTCGCCACCCAGTAGGACAACTCGATCGGAGTTGTGGGTAGATCATCCGGCAAGTCCATCGTTTCTCCAGTCAACTTGCCTGATAGACGAACCACATCGCGTAGAAGTTGATCCACTTCTTGAGTTAAAGGCCGCAAATCCTGCTGGGTCGGTTCATCTTCTAACCACTCCACCAACCCGATGCGATAGGGCTTTTCTCGAACATAGTCCAATACGCGAAACCGTTGCTGACCTAAGGTCAAGATTTCCATGCGATCGTCAGGCAGGCGATAAAACTGAACGATTTCTGCGCAACAACCCACCAGTGCAGGCTCGCCCTTAACCTGATCCCACATCAACACCCCAAATTGACGATCGGTTTCAAGAATCGTATTCATCATGATGCGATAGCGAAACTCAAAAATATGCAGCGGGAGTGGCCGTCCTGGAAACAGCACGAGTCCCGGCAAGGGAAAAAGAGGGAGTTCACGAACCGCGATCGAAGAGAAAGCCATGGGAATTGCTAGAGAGGAGAAACGTTGCTTACTTTTCTTAATGTATCCGATTGAGTTACTCAGTAATGTAGCGATGACCGAAAATCCACTGGAAATGCACGAAAAACGGTTCTCACCCTAATTGAGCAAGAGCCGTTTTTCAAGCCATGAATTTCAAACCATAGAACTTCAAACCATGGAATTTCAAATCATGAATGAGTCAATTGAGATATTAAAGTTTCACTTCAATATCAACCCCTGCGGGCAAATCTAATTTCATCAACGCATCGATCGTCTTAGAGGAAGGTTGATAAATGTCAATGATGCGGCGGTGGGTACGAGTTTCAAAATGCTCACGAGAGTCCTTGTCTACGTGGGGAGAGCGAAGGACGCAATAAATCCGGCGCTTTGTGGGAAGAGGAATCGGACCAATCGCCGTTGCGTTGGTACGATTTGCGGTATCCACAATTTTTTCGCAGGAAGTATCCAGAAGACGGCGATCGAAGGCCTTGAGGCGAATCCGGATTTTTTGCTGTTGAATCGTTGCCATTGAAAATGCCTGTCTATATTGTCAAGGTTCAGATATCATCAAGCGTTGAAATAACAAATTCAGTGACAAATGCTAAGGTCAACGCTGACGAGAAGAAAAAATCACAAGAAATGAATTAGATAAACACTGGGGGAAGTTATGAATCCCCCAGTATTTCTAATTCATTCTATTTGAGGATCTTAGACACAACGCCTGCACCTACGGTACGGCCACCCTCACGAATAGCAAAGCGCATCCCTTGCTCAATTGCGATCGGGTTGATCAGTTCCACGGTCATCTTGATCCGGTCACCGGGCATCACCATTTCCGCAGTAGTACCATCGTCAGCGGTGAACGCATTGATCGTACCGGTCACGTCGGTTGTCCGCACATAGAACTGAGGACGGTAACCAGGGAAGAACGGAGTGTGACGACCACCTTCTTCCTTCTTGAGGATGTAAACCTCAGATTCGAATTGAGTGTGAGGAGTGATAGAACCGGGCTTAGCCAAGACCATCCCACGCTCGATATCTTCTTTCTTGATACCGCGCAGCAACAGACCTGCGTTGTCACCAGCCTGACCCTCTTCCAGTTGCTTCCGGAACATTTCAATCCCGGTCACAGTGGTCTTGCGAGTATCACGAATCCCAACGATTTCGATTTCCTCAGAAACCTTGATCATGCCCCGCTCGATCCGACCAGTAGCCACAGTTCCCCGACCAGAGATGGAGAACACGTCTTCCACAGCCATCAAGAAGGGCTTGTCCACTTCCCGCTCAGGGGTGGGAACGTAGTCATCCACGGAATCCATCAGATCGTAGATCTTATCCACCCACTCATTTTCGCCCCGTTGGGTTTTGGGGTTGGACTGCATTTGCTCCAGAGCCTTCAGAGCAGAACCTGCGGTGATAGGAATGTCGTCACCGGGGAAATCGTAGGAGCTGAGCAGTTCACGAACTTCCAGTTCCACCAATTCCAGCAATTCATCGTCATCGACCATGTCCTTCTTGTTGAGGAACACAACCAGACGAGGTACACCCACCTGACGAGCCAACAAAATGTGCTCACGGGTTTGGGGCATAGGGCCATCTGCTGCGGAGCACACCAGAATTGCGCCGTCCATCTGAGCAGCACCCGTGATCATGTTCTTCACGTAGTCTGCGTGGCCGGGGCAATCCACGTGAGCGTAGTGACGAGTTGCAGTCTCATACTCCACGTGGGCGGTGTTGATGGTGATACCACGAGCCTTTTCTTCAGGGGCTGCGTCGATCTCATCGTACTTCTTAGCAGCAGCTTGACCCAGAGCAGCCAAGGTCGAGGTGATTGCTGCGGTCAGGGTGGTTTTACCATGGTCAACGTGACCGATGGTACCAATGTTGACGTGGGGTTTAGTCCGTGTAAACTTTTCGCGTGCCATTTTCTACAGTTCCTCTTGCAAATTATGCGTTCCCTTTGTTCTTCGCAATGATGGCCTCAGCCACGTTCCGAGGCACTTCCTCGTAGTTGCTGAATTCCATTGTAAAGGTACCTCGACCTTGCGTCATAGACCGGATGTCTGTCGCATAACCAAACATCTCAGCCAATGGAACCTTAGTCACTACCTTCGCAGTGCCCCGTTCCACACCCTGGGCTTCAATTTGACCGCGACGGGAAATCAAGTTACCCATCACTGTACCCAGGTATTCTTCCGGTGCCTCGACCTCAACTTTCATTACAGGCTCGAGAAGAACCGGAGAAGCTTTCATCACGGCTTCCTTGATTGCCATAGAACCAGCAATCTTGAAGGCCATTTCCGAAGAGTCCACATCGTGGTAAGACCCATCGACTAGGGTTGCCTTAACGTCGATCAACGGATAGCCTGCCAAAATACCCGATTCGCAAGCTTCTTTCATCCCATTTTCCGCCGGCCCGACATATTCCTTAGGAACGGTACCACCGACAATCTTCGAGACAAATTCAAACCCGCAACCGACTTCACCAGGTTCCAGTTCGATTACGACGTGACCGTACTGCCCCTTACCACCAGACTGACGGACAAACTTACCCTCAGCACGAACTTGCTTGCGGATGGTTTCACGGTAAGCCACCTGAGGTGCCCCAACGTTTGCTTCCACTTTGAATTCCCGCATCATTCGGTCGACGAGAATTTCGAGGTGTAGCTCACCCATCCCTGCAATCACGGTCTGATTCGTTTCAGAGTCAATACTGACGCGGAAAGTGGGGTCTTCTTCGGACAGGGCTTTCAGAGCTTTGGATAGCTTTTCCATGTCGCTCTTAGTCTTGGGTTCCACAGCTACTGAGATAACCGGCTCAGGAATAAACAAAGATTCCAGAACAATGCTATCGCCTTCAGGAGCCAAAGTGTCCCCAGTCAAGGTATCTGACAGGCCTGGAACGGCACCTAAGTCGCCAGCTCGCAGCTCGTCCACATCGATCCGCTCGTCGGCTTTCAAGACGATAAGACGAGAGACGCGCTCTTTCTTGCCTTTGCTGGTGTTGTAGATGTAGCTACCTTTGCTGAGTACACCAGAGTACACCCGCACAAAGGTTAAACGACCTACAAACTTATCCGTCATCACCTTAAAGGCCAGAGCTGCCAACGGTTGATCGTCACTAGCAGGACGCTCAGCCACAGTTCCGTCAGGCAGGGTTCCTTGGATAGCAGCCACGTCGATCGGGGCAGGCATGTAATCCACCACTGCATCCAGTAGCTGCTGCACACCCTTGTTCTTAAAGGCAGAACCGCAGAACATGGGCACCATGGAACCATCGAGCACGCCTTTACGAACAGCTGCTTGGATTTCTTCAACGGAGAACTCTTCACCCGCAAAGTATTTTTCCATCAGCTCTTCGCTCGTTTCAGCGACAGCTTCAATCAGCTGAACGCGAAACTCTTCAGCCCGATCCTTGAGGTCAGCAGGAACGTCGGTGACTTCAATTTCCTTGCCAAGATCGTCTTTGTGGATGTACGCCTTCATGCGCACCAAATCAACAATGCCTTTGAAATTATCTTCAGCACCGATCGGAATCTGCATGGGAATTGCATTGGCTCCCAAGCGATCTTTAATCTGGCCGTAAACCTTGTAGAAGTCAGCCCCGGTTCGATCCATTTTATTGACGAATACAATCCGGGGAACGTTGTAACGGTTGGCTTGCTTCCACACCGTTTCAGACTGGGGTTGTACACCGCCAACGGAGCAGAAAACCGCAATCACACCATCAAGAACCCGCATGGAACGTTCAACTTCGATCGTGAAGTCTACGTGTCCAGGGGTATCGATAATGTTGATCTTGTGCTCTAGTGCGCCTTCAGCTGGCTTATTCGGCTGCTCTGGATCGCGACGAGTCCACTGGGTACTGATTGCAGCCGCAGTAATGGTAATACCGCGCTCTTTCTCCTGCTCCATCCAGTCAGTGGTGGCAGCACCATCGTGCACTTCGCCAATCTTGTGAACCACACCGGAATAGAACAGAATCCGTTCCGTTGTGGTGGTCTTGCCCGCGTCAATATGGGCAGCAATTCCGATGTTTCGTACTCTCTCGAGCGGAACGGTACGAGCCACGGTTACCTCCTCGATCGTTGGATAGGGATAACGTCATTAAAGACGCTGTAAAGATTCTATACGTTTTAATACCGATAATGTGCGAAGGCTTTGTTCGCTTCGGCCATCCGGTGAGTTTCTTCCCGTTTCCGGATTGCGCTACCCGTTTGGTTGGCAGCATCCATCAGCTCATTGGCAAATTTGCTCGCCATCGACTTGCCTGCCCGTTGTCGCGAAAACTGGATCAACCAACGCAACGCCAAGGCAATTCCCCGATCGGTACGCACTTCCATGGGCACTTGATAGGTAGCACCACCCACCCGTCGAGCTTTGACTTCTACCAAAGGAGTCGCATTCTTGACTGCCTTCTCAAAAACTTCCATGGGGTCAGCCCCAGTGCGTTCCTTAATGATGTCGAAGGCCTGGTAGATAATGCGGTTTGCCAAAGACTTCTTACCGCTCCGCATAATGCGGCGAGAAGTCATGGTAACCAAGCGAGAATTATAGACAGGATCAGGGGGAATCGGACGCTTTTTGATTTCCGTACGACGAGACATAAGAATCCTTCCAGAGTTGAGAAATACAGCCTAGAGACTGAATCGATAAACCATCAGCCCAGACATAGAGAAAAGCCAGGTGTTCCCAACCCAAGGACGGCTTCGGAATCCAGCATCAATCCCTTCGTGAAACCAAAATCCTCTAGGGGCAACCTAGCGAACCAATCCCATCCAATTTGTGATTGGAACTAGTACAGTTCAAGAGAAGTGCCCGCAACTCATGGGAAACCCCCAGACACTTCTCTTACCAATTTCAACAATGCAGCTTATTTAGCAGCAGCCTTAGGACGCTTTGCACCGTACTTGGAGCGACCCTGCTTGCGATCTTTCACACCAGCAGTATCCAAGGTGCCACGAATAATATGGTAGCGAACTCCAGGCAGATCTTTCACACGACCACCCCGAATCATGACGACTGAGTGTTCTTGGAGGTTGTGACCAATTCCTGGAATGTATGCGGTTACCTCAAAACCCGAGGTTAACCGAACACGCGCAACTTTCCGTAGAGCCGAGTTGGGCTTCTTAGGCGTTGTTGTGTAGACACGAGTACAAACACCACGACGTTGAGGACAAGCCTTGAGCGCCGGGGATTTAGTTTTCTTGCGAGCGCGATTACGCTCATCCCGAATGAGTTGCTGGATTGTGGGCATCTTATTGCCTGTAAATTTTTGCTTGTTCCAACTTTCAACAAATATTAAAGGTACCAAGGTTTGACGAACCCTGTCAAACTTTTCTTGATCATTTTTTCAAGGGAAAAGGTTAAGGGCGAACTTTTTAGGATCCGTATCTTTTTCTATGATAGTTGATCGGCTGCAAATGAGAATCCACAACCGCACACAGCCGTTGCGATCGGGTTACCAAAATGGAAATTCCCCCCCATTAAGTCTTCCACGTAGTCGATCGTCAGCGATTCCAGGTAAGACAATTGAGATGCTGCTACCACAACGGTAATATCCGAACAGGGGAACTCGAGGTCATCGGCCCCTCGATCGTTACACCAAGCAAGACGATAGATCCAGCCATTACAGCCACCGGCCTCGGCAGTAATACGCAGGTGGCTTGCAGTAGGGAATTGTCGTTGTCGAATGCGCTTGACTTCAGCCAACGCCGCTGCGCTCAAATGAATCATGGAATACCGATGGGAATAAAGTCACTATTGCCATCCTAGTATGGAGCCATCATGCAGCACTACCCTCATTCAGCACGATACCCAAGGACGATCGACTGTTTGCAAGCTTAGGGTCTTCTCAGAGTCTTACCCAGCCACCAAGCTACAAGACTGTCAAGCGACTAAAACGCCAAGGAAGACATCCTGCAAGACTCTTCCCTGGCGTTAAATCCTTGAAATTATTGTAGGCAAGCTACCAGCGATGGCTAGGTAATGATAGACCGCTGCTACGACTGCTACGATCGGTTAAAGGTTGAGATCGGCCAGTCTAGGGTAAGTGATTTAAGGATTAGCGATCGGGCGTAGCGCGCGCATAATCATCTTGAAACCGCACGATATCGTCTTCACCCAGGTATTCGCCATTTTGCACTTCGATCAAAACTAGGGAAATCACACCAGGATTTTCGAGGCGGTGGGGAGTACATTGGGGAACATAGGTGGATTGGTTGGAACTCAGGGTCAGTTCTTCTTCCCCACAGGTCACTTTCGCCGTTCCTGCAACGACGATCCAGTGCTCACTGCGGTGGTGATGCATTTGTAGGCTGAGACGGTGCCCTGGCTTGACTTCAATCCGCTTGATTTTATAGCCACGACCTTCTTCCAGAATTGTGAACGATCCCCAGGGACGGAGTTCAGTCGCCGCAATGCCTTTTAGATTATTGGTAGACAGCGCCAGCGCGGGAACCTGAGTCATTTCTTGAGGTTGAGCCACTATATTCCACTCCTTAGAATCAATAACTCGTAAAATTTGTAACTGTAAAAATTCAAACCTTGCTTCGTTTCCCAGGGGGCGTCACCGAGTTTTAGGTCATCGCATCAGTGACGAACTGAATCACCAAGGAAATGGTTGAGGTAGATCTGCATACAGGATGAAACTAACCTGAGTGGGCACTGTTTCACGAATTTAGTATTACAGTCTAAAAACTTTTGCTCTCTCACCCTAACAAACGCATTTCTGCGCGACTAGGGGGAAGTGAGTAATTTCACTGAATTTCACCAACTCTTCACGGTGATAGGAAATCAGCTTCAAGGGGGCTTGATGGGATTAACTCAGTTGAGTGAGCTTGCCAATCGGTTTGAGTAGGAACTTTAAAATTGTTCATCCTGCCTGAAAGCACGCATGAACTCAGCTGCCCCTTAAACATCCCTCCATGAGTTTTCTCATATCCGCTACAGGACAGAAATCATGGAGAACGCTGAACTATAGCCCCACCAGAGGTGCAATTTCGGTGCAGCATGAGTGCATCCACTAGAATTGCAATCACAAATCACTCGATTAGGGTTGCAGAAACACCCCGATCGCTTCATGGACACGGGCGGAACTGCGGGGCGGACGATCGACAATTTGCCCACCTAGATATAGCGTTGTCGAACTCCCTCCATCCAGGTTCAGCGCATCCACAGCCCCTAACTGCTGCATAATGCTAGCCATTTCACCCAGGCTAGGCCCACTTCCCCCTTCGCGGTTATGGACAGACACAAGCAGAATTTTGCCATCGGGCAGCTGCCCGATGGCGCTGCGGGCGGCCCGTTCTTGGGCAAAGGCTAGACTGAATTGCTCAGCCGCCGCATCAAGAACCACTTGACGATTTTTGACCAGCAGGGGGCCACCCCCCACAATATGGGGATAGGCTTCCAAACCGGGGATCGATTCCACCCGATCGAGTTGTACCGTCGTACCGGGGGTGAACTGATTCGCAGCCGTCCGGTTCGATCGAAACACCAAGAGATAGGCCGTCCCTGTTGGAATCGATACCGTTTCTCCCGCCTTGCCAGCAGTTTTTTGTTCCGTTACCTGGTTATTTTGCACCGTGACAAGAATCTCGTTATCCGACAGGGTGGTGTAGGTACTGCCCCACTCCGCGTTATACCGGGCAATTCCGGCTTGCACGTAGGCGCTGTTGAAATAGGTCAGGGGAAAGCGTTGCCCGTTGGCCAAAATAGCCGTTTCCTTGAGGCTGTAGCGATCGAAGCGAAATTGGCCCTGCTCCGTCCAAGCGACTACGCCCCGATTGAGAATCGGCCCCGATCGCCACTGTCCGTTTAGGCGAATTGCACCCAACGGCAACTGATTAAGGCGATTGAAAAACCCACCATTGATGGCCCCACTCGCCTGGGACTGTTGCGCCGTTTGCAGCAGACTGGCCGTTCCGGCGATCGTTGGGAAATTCGGTAGAACGGGCAAGAGCCGCACACCCGTCTGTTTTGGATCAATTTCCAACGCAACTACGGGAAAGCGAGTTGTCCCCAGCATCAACGCCTGTTGTCGCCAGCGTAACCCCTTGCCCCAAGCAATATCCAGAGGTTGGAGGGGGAAGGCTCCAATATCGATGACTAAGCGATTGGGATTACTTAAAGTGAACAGGGAAGGACGTTGGGTAATGGGTACCCCGAGGCGCAGCGTTGTGCGATCGCCCGCTGTTTCAACTTTTAGAGACTTAATTGCGCCGGTAGTCGTAGGCTTAAACCGTTGAATTAATGCGGCATCCGTTTTGGCGTCTAAGGTAATCAACAATTCCTGACTTTGGGCATCCACTTGATAGGGGGTTGGCCGATCGAGATCCACCACCACCCGATCGCCCCAGGGTTGCTTGCCTTGCCGTAGGTTAACCAGAGAGGCATTTGGGGTTTTCAGGTCGAGTACATCGCCTTTGGCTTGGACTTGCCAGCCCAGCCGATTGGCCAAGGCAGTGATATCTAAGTAGCGAGTCGGGGGCGCTAAGCGAACAGTCAAGGGTTCTGGCGGTTGTTGAGGATTGGTAAACCAGTCGATCGGCTGCTGCGTGAAATTTTCAGTACTGAGGAGACGCAACCCGACCAGTTGCATTAAGGCAGCTTCGGATAGGGCAATGCGATTCTCGGTAGGTGTTTGCCATTGCCCCCAAGCGGCATTAAAGATGCGACCATTCAACAAAATTTGTCGGCCTTGCAGCCAGGGTTGGGCAGATGAAGGGAGCATAACAGGCCCATTAGGAGGTGGCACATTAGACGGTTGCCCCAAGCTGGGGGGTTTAGGGGGAACCGCACCCACGGGAGAGCCCCCAATGGGCAGACTGAGCCAACAGAGCAGAACGCTATTCAATCCAGCCCAAGCTACTTGCTCGAAGCGATGTTTTTGCTTCGGGGTCCAACTCATGGCCGTACTCCTTCCAAATTGCAGGCAATTTTCATGGGTTCACCTTGATGGGGCAATGGCTTCTACCACCCATTACGGCAATTGTTATGCCGATCACGATGGGGAAATCTGTCTCGTTCCCTAGAAAGTCCCTTCAAGGCCCTTCAAAATTACACTGAAAAAAACATTGTGAAAAACTAAAAACGGATTCGATCGCAAATATTGCAAATGCTGAGAAAACAAACTGCTGGTAGGACAGGAAGAAAATGGTGTCGCAGGCCAGGAAATGATGACAATACGCCTAGGCTGAACTTCTATTAACTCGCTTCCATCAACTTAATATCTAGGAATATCTGGACTGACCTATCTGGGCTTAGATTCTAGGGATATCAAAAATTCAGCTTTAAGCGCCAGTTTCCAGGGATTGTCAGAGGGTGATTTATTTTATAAAATGCTCTACTCTGACGCTTTAAGATGGGGACATTGGAATTCATATTCTTGGGTCTGAGATGGATTTCACCTCAACTTTCATCCAACACGCCCTAATTGCACTAGGCTGCGGGTTTAGGGGATGATGGAGTGGGCTAAAAAGCTAACTTTAGCCACTACTCTCTGTGTCTTGATTAGTTTTGGGTAGCCTAAATTTTAGGTGTTTCCAAAGTGACCCCATTCAGGCATGGGAGCATCCTTGAGATTGAGAATTGGATGACGGCTTCAGGATGGTTCGATTCATAGCGGCTCAGTGCATAGCAACTCAGAAGACCAAGGCGATTGCCCAAGGTTGAGTTGGAGGCTCTCTATGAAGGGTTTACCCCAAGACCAAACGCTTTAGTCGTTCGCCGCGCAACCATTTCAGAAGTTGCGCGTGATTGTCTTGGCCGCAAAATTGTCCTGAAGACCTTACAAGGCTGACGACCACTTGCCAAAATCCTCTCTCGCTAGCGGGTAGACTGTTCTTCTCAAAAGGAAGGACGGTTATCTACCGTGCAAGCAGATCCGTGGGAGCTGGCACCTTGAAATCGACACTTTTACAAGATCCCTGTCAACCTTTTATAGCCCTAGTTTCATTCAGAATTCAGCCTATTCTGGATTTCTTTTCTAGGAATATAAAAGTCTAATCCTTACTCTTCGGTGAAATGAACGAAATGAGCCATGTCATGGGTAACGCAAGTTCAAAATTGAATACTCCACTCGATTTAGTTACGAGTGGATATAAAGGCCAACGCTGGCTAGTGGAAGAACGGGATGCCTGTGGCGTTGGCTTCATTACCGATCGGCAGGGTCGGAGCAGTCATGATCTGGTGCAAAAATCCTTGATTGCCCTGGATTGCATGGAACATCGCGGCGGATGCAGCGCCGATCAGGACTCCGGTGATGGGGCTGGGGTCATGACCAGCATGCCCTGGGAACTGCTGAACCAGTGGAGTGTGGCAGCCGGAACTGGCCCCCTGACGATTCAAAATACGGGCGTCGGCATGGTGTTCTTGCCCCAGGATGTTGACCAAGCCGCTCAGGCACGCCGCATCACGGAGCAAGTGGTGACTGAAGAAGGCTTAACCCTACTGGGTTGGCGGCTAGTTCCTGTCCAGCCGGATGTTCTAGGGATACAAGCACGGGACAATCAACCCCAGATCGAACAGGTCATTGTGTCCGCTAGTCAAACAGGGGATGACTTGGAGCGGGTGCTGTACCTCTGCCGCAAGCGCATTGAAAAGCAAGCCAAAGCCGCTGGCTTGGCAGAACTTTATTTCTGTTCCTTCTCCAACCGACGCATTATTTACAAAGGCATGGTGCGATCGGCGGTTCTGGGTGAATTTTACCGGGATTTAGCCAATCCGGCCTACACCGCAACCTTTGCCGTCTATCACCGCCGCTTCAGTACCAACACCCTGCCCAAGTGGCCTTTGGCACAACCCATGCGCTTAGTGGGTCACAACGGCGAAATTAACACCCTGCTGGGCAATATCAACTGGATGGTGGCGCGGGAAGCGGATCTGGCCCATGAAACCTGGGGCGATCGCATGGTGGATCTCAAACCGATCGTCGATCCGAACAACAGCGACTCCGCCACCTTGGATAACGTGCTGGAACTGATGGTACGTTGTGGCCGCAGTCCCATGGAAGCGCTGATGGTGATGGTGCCGGAAGCCTTCCGCAACCAGCCGGATCTGCTGGAACACCCTGAAATTACAGACTTTTACGAATATTACAGCGGCATTCAGGAAGGCTGGGACGGCCCTGCGTTACTAGTCTTCAGCGATGGCAAAAAAGTCGGGGCCACCCTCGATCGCAACGGGTTACGACCGGCCCGCTACGCCATCACCCGCGATGGCTACATTGTGGTGGCTTCGGAAGCTGGGGTGGTGGATCTGCCCGAAGCGGAAATCATCGAGAAAGGTCGCCTTGGCCCTGGCCAAATGATTGCCGTGGATCTGGAAACCCAGGAGATTCTGAAGAACTGGGAACTGAAGCAGCGAGTTGCCAGCGAACGCCCCTACGGCGAATGGTTACGGCAAAATCGTAAGACCCTGCAACTGCAACCCTTCGCGGACAGCCGCACCTACGAAGCGGCTGACCTGCTACGTCTGCAAACCGCCTTTGGGTACACGGCGGAAGACGTGGACATGATCATCAACGAAATGGGAGCCCAGGGCAAAGAACCCACCTTCTGTATGGGGGATGATGCGCCGTTGGCCGTGCTTTCGTCCAAGCCGCGCCTGCTGTACGACTATTTCAAGCAACGGTTTGCCCAGGTGACCAACCCGGCGATCGACCCCCTGCGGGAAAACCTCGTCATGTCCCTGTCCATGAGTTTGGGGGCACGGCACAACCTACTGGAAGCCACCCCAGAGCACGCCAAGCTGCTGTTCTTGGAAACCCCGGTACTGGGAGATACAGAGCTGGAGGGCGTGCGTCAGTCTGGATTCCAAACCGCCACATTGTCTACGCTCTACAGCATCACCGATGGCCCCGCCGGACTGAAGCAGGCCGTGGAAGCCCTCTGCCAAAAGGCGGCGGAAGCGGTGCAAGCGGGGGCAGAAATTCTGATCCTCAGCGATCGGGCCAATCCTCAGGGCCAAGCGGCGCAGTTGAATGCGGAAACCAGCTATATTCCGCCCATGCTAGCTGTGGGCGCTGTGCACCACCACTTGATCCGCCAAGGGTTGCGCATGAAAGCCTCCCTGGTGGCCGATACCGCCCAGGCTTGGAGCACCCACCACTTTGCTTGCTTGGTCGGCTATGGAGCCAGTGCTGTTTGTCCTTACCTGGCACTGGAAGCCGTGCGCCACTGGTGGCATGATGGCAAGACCCAGAAGTTGATGGAAACGGGCAAGCTGAAGGCAGTCAGCCTCAGCGGTGCCCAATCCAACTTCCGCAAAGCCGTGCAGGATGGGTTGTTTAAAATTCTCTCCAAAATGGGTATTTCCCTCCTGGCTAGCTACCACGGTGCGCAAATCTTCGAGGCGATCGGGATTGGCGGCGACCTGCTGCATACGGCGTTCAATGGCACCGCTTCCCGCTTGGGGGGCCTGACCTTGGCGGATTTGGCCAACGAAACCTTCTCCTTCCACAGCAAAGCCTTCCCTGAGCTGAGCGGGAAGAAACTGGAAAACTACGGCTTTGTGCAGTACCGTCCCGGTGGCGAGTACCACATGAACAGCCCGGAAATGGCCAAGTATCTGCACAAGGCGGTCGATCAAAAGAGCTACGACCACTACGCTCTGTACCAGAAGTATTTGGAAGAGCGGCCTTTGACGGCTTTACGCGATTTGCTGGACTTCACCAGCGATCGAGCCCCGATCGACATCAGCGAAGTCGAGTCAGCGGCAGATATCTGCCATCGCTTTGCCACGGGGGGCATGTCTCTGGGTGCCCTGTCGCGGGAAGCCCATGAAGTGCTCGCGATCGCCATGAACCGCCTCGGAGCCAAATCCAACTCCGGCGAGGGTGGCGAAGATGTCGTGCGCTTTAAGGTGCTGGATGATGTGGTGGATGGCGTCTCGCCCACCTTCCCCTACCTGAAGGGCCTGCGCAATGGGGATACCGCCAGTTCCGCCATTAAACAGGTGGCTTCCGGGCGCTTCGGGGTGACCCCAGAGTACTTGATGAGTGCCAAGCAGATCGAAATCAAGCTGGCCCAGGGGGCAAAACCCGGTGAAGGCGGTCAACTTCCCGGCCCCAAAGTCAGCCCCTACATCGCCATGCTGCGCCGATCGAAGCCCGGTGTGACGCTGATTTCGCCGCCGCCGCACCATGACATTTATTCGATCGAAGATTTGGCGCAATTGATTTACGACCTGCATCAGATCAACCCGCTGGCCCAAGTCTCCGTCAAACTGGTGGCGGAAGTGGGCATCGGCACGATCGCCGCTGGGGTGGCCAAGGCCAATGCGGATATTATCCAAATTTCCGGGCATGACGGCGGCACGGGGGCTTCTCCGCTCAGCTCGATTAAGCACGCAGGTAGTCCCTGGGAATTGGGTCTGACGGAAGTGCACCGCACCCTGATGGAAAACCAACTGCGCGATCGCGTCACTCTGCGGGTCGATGGCGGTATCAAAACTGGTTGGGATGTCGTCATGGCGGCGCTCATGGGCGGTGAAGAGTTCGGCTTTGGCTCGATCGCGATGATCGCAGAGGGCTGCATCATGGCGCGGATTTGCCACACCAATAATTGCCCCGTCGGCGTCGCCAGCCAGAAAGAAGAACTCCGCAAGCGCTTTAACGGCATTCCGGAGCATGTGGTTAACTTCTTTATCTTTGTGGCGGAGGAAGTCCGTTCTCTGTTGGCGCGACTGGGTTACCGCAAACTGGAAGACATCATCGGGCGGGCGGATCTGCTGAAGGTACGGGAAGGCGTGCAAATTGCCAAAACCCAGGCGCTGGATCTGTCCTTCCTGACCAACCTGCCCGATACCCGCAGCGATCGCACCTGGTTGCAGCACGCCGAAGTTCACAGCAATGGCCCCGTACTAGATGACGACATTCTGGCCGATGCCGATCTGCAAGCGGCGATCGCACAGCAGGGAACGGTGACGAAGCAGTTTAAGGCGATTAACACCGATCGCACGATCGCCTCTCGCGTGGCGGGCGTGATTGCCAAGCGCTACGGCAACAACGGCTTTGGCGGACAGATTAATCTCCACTTCACCGGATCGGTGGGCCAGAGCTTTGGGGCCTTTAACCTGCCCTGTATGACGCTGCGCCTAGACGGTGAAGCCAATGACTACGTGGGCAAGGGGATGCACGGTGGAGAAATCATCATCCATCCCCCCGCAGCGGCGACCTTCGACCCCGCAGAGAGCGTCATTATCGGCAACACCTGTCTCTACGGTGCAACGGGGGGCACTCTGTTTGCCAATGGCCGTGCTGGGGAACGGTTTGCGGTGCGGAACTCGGCGGCCCAGGCGGTTGTGGAAGGCACGGGCGACCACTGCTGTGAGTACATGACCGGCGGCACGATCGTTGTGCTGGGCAAAGTGGGCCGTAACGTGGGCGCAGGGATGACCGGCGGTTTGGCCTACTTCTTAGATGAGGATGGCAGATTCCAAGCCAAGGTCAATCCGGAAATCGTCAGTGTGCAACGGGTGATGAGCCCAGCGGGTGAAGCCCAGTTGAAGGGGCTGATCCAAGCCCATGCCGATCGCACCGGCAGTCCCAAGGCCCAGGCAATTCTGGCCAACTGGTCGGCTTACTTGCCGCAGTTCTGGCAAGTGGTTCCCCCCTCGGAGAAGGACACCGCAGAAGCCAATGCGGGTGCTGAGAAAGTTGCAAGTTCGGTGTAATCCCCTCACCGCTCTACTCTCCCACTAACGAATCACGCCATCCCGCAGAAAAGCCATTACGCTAGAGGGATGGCGTTTTTTGTCGGCTCTCAATTACCGTTCGATCAATCTCGCTCCTTAGAGCCGATGTCATACCAAATCAACTTGTGATTGCATCCCATAAGATCCCCCTAAATCCCTCTTAATAAGGGGGACTTTGAAAGAAATAAGGGGGACTTTGAAAGAACTTGGCCACATTCCTTGTGAAGGGGGGCCAGGGGGGATCGAATCTGTAGCAGTGATCAATCAATTCTGTATCAATCGATTTCTCTATGGTTCAATCTCCATCCAAGCCCATCACTTTAACGGAGTTTCTGAAGCTGCCAGAAACTAAACCTGCCAGCGAATACATTGATGGACAAGTGCTTCAAAAGCCGATGCCGCAAGGGAAACACAGCGTTATTCAAACTGAGTTATCTACGATCGTCAACAGCAGTCTCAAATCGCAGCGAATAGGCCGAGCCTTTGCAGAGCTACGCTGTACATTGGGTGGACGATCGATCGTGCCGGATATCTCTGTATTCTCCTGGGCAAGAATTCCACGGGATCCAACCGGAGAAATTGCTAACTTCTTTGCGATCGCGCCAGACTGGACGATCAAAATTCTTTCCTCAGACCAAAGTCAAACCAAGGTCACTAAAAATATTCTGCATTGCCTCAATCATGGCACTCAGATGGGCTGGTTAATTGACCCCGTAGAACAAACCATTTTCGTCTATCTGCCGCAGCAACAACCCACCGTCTTTGATGAACCCACACAAATGTTGCCCTGTCCTGCTTTTGCCAAGCATCTCAGCTTAACGGTAGCAGCCCTTTGGGGCTGGTTATCTGAATCACCTAATGTGAGTTCTATAAACTTCTGTCAATAAAAGTGCCCCCCACAAATCCCCTGTCCGTTGACGGAGAGTTCACTTTCGGGGGGTGTCGGGGGAGTAGAGTCCCCTGACATCGCAGGGGACAAGGTGGTTTCTCTGACGCTCTGCCAGAGCAAACTGCCTTGAGGGGAGAAGTTCCCCGATCTTTGCTGCGCAGCAGCCCCGACGATCGCGCCACACTATGAATTCATCAAACTTACAGTGAATTCATCAAACTTACAGTCGTTTTGGGCATCACTCCGCCGGAAATTGCCGCGATCGCACGTCTTCCGCAAAGGCTTGCACCGCTTGACCGATCGTGTCCCGTAAATTGACATAGGACTTGGCAAAGGGCGGTTTCCAAGCCCCCATGCCCAACACATCCGTCGTCACCAACACTTGCCCATCACAGTGCCCCCCTGCGCCAATCCCGATCGTCGGAATCGACAACTTTTCTGTAATCGTTTTGGCAAGATCAGCGGGAATATGCTCCAGAATGATCGAAAAGGCCCCCGCCTGCTCCAGAGCGATCGCCTCATCCAGAATTCGCGCCCCTTCTACATCCGTCTTGCCCTGCTGCTTAAAGCCCAACTGTCGCACCGATTGTGGCGTGAGTCCAACATGGCCCATCACCGGAATCCCGGCCCGCACCAAGCGCGCCACAGTATCCGCCATTTCCGGATAGCCCCCTTCCAACTTGACGGCGTGAACCCCCGTCTCCTTGAGCGCCCGCCCCGCCGATCGCATCGCCTGCTGCCAACCTTCCTGATAACTCAGGAACGGCAAATCCATCACTAAAAACGAATGCTTCACCCCCCGACGTACCGCTTTGGCATGGTGCAGCATTTCCTCCAGCGTCACAGGCAGCGTTGTCTCATACCCCAAAGCCACCATTGCCAAGGAATCACCCACAAGCATTAAATCGACTCCCGCTTGATCCAAAATCTGTGCGATCGCATAATCCCAAGCAGTTAACGCCGTAATCGGTCGTCCTTGCTGTTTCCATTGGGCAAAGTGCTGAAGCGTAACGGGCATGGGACAAGTCCAGAATGGGGAGTAAAAAGTCTTTGACCAAGATAGCAAAGGTTTACGACCATCTGTTGCGTCGCACTGTCCGGACAACGTGATCAGCAGCCCTTGTCATCGCTGAACACTAGCTCTACAAAAACGAAGGGAACCTCCGAAGAGATTCCCTTTGCTAGGAATAACTAAAATGCTGTGATGACGAGATTATAAAACTCGGTACACCTGGACTGATAATCCTAGCCCGCCCTTAAGGGACGTACCCATCCCCGCAGGAAGTAGTAAAGCGATGTGAGTGATTCTCCCACCACCTTGGTACTAATGTTCAGCGCATCCATACTCGGCAGAAAGTCTGACACCATTAGATTTCGTTCAATCAAATCCCGACCTTTAGCCCGTTGTGCCAGGGAACCTCTAGGCGGGATGGTGTAGAAATCAGTCGGTCGAGAAATAACCG
Organism: Alkalinema sp. CACIAM 70d; assembly: GCA_002148405.1. Lineage (GTDB taxonomy): Bacteria > Cyanobacteriota > Cyanobacteriia > Leptolyngbyales > Leptolyngbyaceae > Alkalinema. The sequence goes on from MUGG01000169.1 coordinate 112,620, forward strand.
CAACGTTCTGCCCCGTTTGATTGAGTTCATTGGAGAACGTCAACGCAGTACGACTCATTTCGATCGCGGACGTGACCACCATGACTTGATTGCCATAGTTAATCCGTCGATTTTCCAGAATCTTCCGGGTATTTTGAGCACTTTCAATGACGGAAGTGCTGTCGTTATCCTGAATAATGGCACTGCCAGGAATGCCAAACTGACTTTGCAGTAATCGGCTGATATCGCTAGCTTCCGAAATATTGTCAGCGTTGTCGCCCTCTTTCTTCGATCGACCTGGACGCGGCCCTGCACTGACAATAATGATTGGCGAGTTAAACCGTTCTGATTGATAGAGTTGAGCCGCATAGAGAATACGATCGCCCTGTTCCGTCAATTGAACTGGCTGATTCGCAAGTAAGCCAAACCGACCTTCCGAAATTTGCTCTGGAGGGCCAAAGATTGCATTCTTGTCCAGATTGTTCTGACCGTTGGGGGGAGCTTCTGTGCGGGGACGTAGCTTTAACCGCGTGGTATTTTGCCCCATGAGCACAATCACTCGCTGCGCCCCTGCTGGCAAAGCTGGAACATCAGGCTGTGCGATTTGAATCGCCTCCAACTCTGTACGCTGAGCCACAAAGTTCGCGAATACAGGCAAGCTAAACAAGATTAATGCTGCCACTGCAATCCGCAGTAACCACTTAGAAGTTGCATTAACGCCTTTGTTTTCTGCGTCTCGCCAAACGATCGCCAGAAAAATCAGAATTAACCCTAAGGGATTAAACAATAGGGAGATTATTTGCCAGATATCGCCTAACAGGCCCTGTTCCGGCGCACCTTTAAAAAAGGTAAGAGCCGCAACCACTACCAGTAGCACCAGCACCAATCCACCCAAAAAAGCCTTGGGTAGCGCTTTGAGGAGAACAAAGCGAGCTGCGAGCGCCACCAAAATCCACAGAAGAACTTGAGTTAAGAGTAGAAATACATCAGTCACCAATAGAAGCATTGAGTCATTCCCTTAGTTGCTGTGATAATCCTCGCGCTGTGTGGGTCTTGCCAAATTGTGCATAAACTACGCCCTAGCAAAGCCGACTATCGCAACTGGTAGAGCCTCTCAAGCAGAAGCAGACCTGACCCCCAACCTTGGACGATCGTCCCCCCTAATCCTGGAAGCACCGCAGCGTAGCAGTCCATATCAGTAGCAGTTCATGTCATTGAAGCTAGATAGCCCTAAAGCGTTAGAGCTAAGCATGGGCTTCTGTGACGCATCAGAAAAATTGGATTGTGTGAGAATCTACATCCCAAAAAATATGAGAGTTCGCACTTCAAAACAGTCTGAGTTAGCGAGTATGCTACAGCAAGAATTACGAAACGCACGACTTTTTTAGGGTTTGCCCATCCATCTTCCGCAATGGCACCCCGATTTTTGGGTGCCAAAATTCATCTTTTGAGCTAGCCTACTTAGGTTCTATGCAATTCGAACAAGGGTAAAAGCTAGGGGAAAAAATGGATAGCGCTGAACACACGCTTAACGTTTGTTTAAAAAGTTTTATGCGATTCAAGGGCTGTTCAAAAAGTTCATGGTTCAATCACTAGTCAATTTGCAAGTTAATTCAGAAGGAGGAGTGCCAGATGGAGTCAGTGGTGGCGATCGCGTTTTTTGCAGTTTTATTGTTCTGGATTTTTCAAGACTTGAAGAAATAAGTCAGAGATTCTGAAGTCAGAGATTCTACAGATTTGTTGAGCATCCATCCAAATTTAGAGCGAATCCAGATTTGAGCGTCCTAGGCTAGAAGATCAATCTAGTTGAGGTTTTCTTGCAGAAAGCCCAAAGATGTTATCTGTTTTGTGGGGAGTAACAGAGCGTGGATATCGTGAAACAACCAGCAAAAATTTTGGTCACTGGTGGGGCAGGATACATTGGATCCCATGCAGTGTTAGCCCTACAGCAATCGGGCTATGAGGTCGTGGTTTTAGATAACTTAGTGTACGGTCACGCTGACCTCGTCAAAGACGTTCTCAAAGTAGAACTCGTCATGGGTGATACCAACGATCGAGTCTTGCTGGATCAATTGTTTCAGACCCATACCTTTGCAGCCGTCATGCACTTTGCCGCCTATGCCTATGTAGGTGAGTCTGTTAGCCAGCCCGATAAGTACTATCGCAACAATGTCTTAGGCACGCTGACCTTGCTGGAAGCGATGATCGCTGCGAATGTTAAAAAATTTGTTTTTTCTTCCACTTGTGCGACCTATGGTGTACCTAGCGAGGTTCCCATCCCTGAGGATCATCCCCAGTCTCCCATCAATCCCTACGGAGCCACCAAGCTGATGGTGGAACGGATGCTGGCTGATTTCGATCGCGCCTATGACTTACGATCGGTCGCCTTCCGATACTTCAATGCCGCTGGAGCCGATCCCCAAGGCCGACTGGGAGAAGATCACCAGCCAGAAACCCACCTGATCCCACTGGTTCTCATGACAGCTTTAGGTCGCCAACCTTCCGTTTCCATCTTTGGCACCGACTATCCCACCCCCGACGGCACCTGCGTCCGAGACTACATTCACGTCACGGATCTCGCCCAAGCCCATGTCTTGGGGCTGGAATATTTACTCAAGGGCGGGGCCAGCGATCGGTTTAACTTGGGCAACGGCAATGGGTTTTCTGTGCGGGAAGTGATTGAAACCGCTCGGGCCGTGACAGGACAAGCGATTCCTGCCGAAGAGCACGATCGTCGCCCTGGAGATCCCCCTGCTTTGGTTGGCAGTAGCGATCGGGCCAGGGAGATTCTAGGTTGGGCACCCCAATATGCAGACTTGCAACAAATCTTGACCCATGCCTGGGCTTGGCACCAGCTTCGCCATGGGGCCACCAGCCCAACCCCAGAAAAATCTATGCTCTGAGCTGATTGTTTGGGGATGGATTGGGGACTCTGTAGAAAACCTGAGAATAAACCCTCAGAATGAAAGTCCTACGCTTCAATGAATACGTGCCTGCAAACCCGTACCCGTAAGCACGAATCCTATATCGTCCAACCAATAGAACCCATATAAGCTCAGCATAAGTTCAGCGGAACCATGGAAGCAGCAAACCCATTGGAAACCATAGCCTCCGATCGGCCCCAGACTCCAGCCAACACACCCTCGTTAGCGCGCTTAGAAGCAATTGTGTTGGAAATTGGCGAGGCCGTTTTAGCGACCACGGAAACGGTAGACTGTCTAGCCATTCGTTTGGAGGAAATTGCCCAACAAATTCAGCAACAGGGCTATCAAATCTTTGCCCTTAGTGAGGAAGTCGAGAACCTAACAACCACCCACCAAACCACACTAGAACGCTTGGGCAATCTGACGGAAACCCTTGAACAACTCGCTACGTCCTTCCAAAAAGGTTGATGGAGAGGGCTTGATTCGATCGAGGCGAATGGGGGGTGGGATCAGTCTACTCAATGGATGAGATCACTGACTGGCTCCAAGCAACCGTCCTATGATTGCTGCACTCAGCATCAGTAAATCCCCCGATCTTTTGAAGCTTTGCCATAGGTTGCTTGGAACCTCACCTGCATCCCTGCCTTTGCATAACTGCATCGTGAACCGCCATATATCAACCTAGTTGGAATTACCAAAAAATCGGAGAAAAGAGATTACCCGAAGGGGTAAGTGTGTGAAATTCACGAAGTGCGGCACACTCTAAAGTTAAGTGGGAAAGTTAGGCGGGAATGTAAGGACAGTGAACCATGACTCTAGCAGACAAATTAGCTCAGGAATGGCGATCGCAGTTACAGGCAGACCTACCGGGCCAAGTCAGTGCCCATGAAGCCATTGTGGCGTGGCTGCTGGGAGAAAACCAAGATCAGTTCGATACGTTTACGAATACCCAGTTAGACATTGCTCGCCAAGCAATGGACTATCGCTATCGGATTCTGCGAGATCGCTATCTCGATGCCAACCCCGAGCGGGCCTATCGCAATTTGATCCAACGCCTCAGCGGTTTATTTTTATTGCGAAATAAAATTAAAACCTGGATTTCCCTGTCCCGCGATCGGCAGAGAACGGTGGTGGATGTGTTGCAGGAAGTCATTCAAGAGCTGATGCAACAGGATTCCTATCTGCAACAGCAAACCGCTTGGATCGGCCAGTGCACAACCGACGCCCGGCTGCGGAATGCCCTTGTTTTGGCTGCAACAGAGGAATACTGCCTGCGTCCCATTCGCAATCAGCCCTTGCTGATGTATCGATTTGTTAATTATCTACGCCGATCTCAACGGGGGGGGATGACCCAAGTCCCCACGGCTGATTTCATCCGGTTGGTATCGGAAGAAGTCAACCCGGATGATGCAGACGGATCCGTCAGCCTGTTGGATGGTCAAGCCATTTCAGAATATCAAGATGCCCAAGCCCAAGCTGAACAGCGGGAAGTGCGGGATGCGGTGGTCGGTAACCTGGCGGCTTATTTGGATGAAAAAGTGGGCCCGGAAGCCTCTGCGTGGCTGAAGTTGTACTTACAAGGAAAAACCCAGGAAACCATCGCAGAAGCCTTAAACATGCCCATTAAGCAGGTCTATCGGCTACGGGAAAAAGTCAGCTATCATGCGATTAAAGTTTTTGCCGCGAAAAAGCAGCCAGAACTGGTTGCAGAATGGCTGGGCAGCTAAATTGACAGCGATCGACTGTAAAAATCTTCCTGCGAGATCTCCAGGGAGAGTGTTCTCATCCGGGGCTTGACCCTGTAAACTGTCCCATAGATTCGTGGGTAGTCTTAGAATTTCTTGCCATTTCCCAGAGATTTTCTAGCCTGCGCAATCGCACCCTTGGTTGCAGCCAAGCGTTTCAGCAAACCACCTGAAGTTGAAGGCCACCAGAAGTTCAGGCGACCTTGATGAAGCAGGCAAGCGCAAACTTAAGGGTTGGTGTATCGGCTTAGGGAGAGAAAGCAGTGGACAAGTTTGCAGCAGAAACACTCAAAGCGATCGCAGAAAAGCTCATCCGTGCCCGAGAAGCTCAGGGAATTTCTTTGAATGAGGTATCTGCTAAAACTTACATTCCGCTGCGGATTTTAAAGGCATTGGAGGCCGCAGAGACCTACAAGCTACCGGAACCCATTTTTGTTCAAGGCTTTATTAAGCGGTATGCCGACTTAGTGGGGTTGGATGGCACCACTATTTCCCATGAATTTCCCTTGGCTCAGACAACGAGTAGCATTCCCAATCCGGTGATTACCCAGGCTCAAACCGTCCCATCCCGTCCGCCCGAGCCCCTGCTGAAGCCTCCCATTCAAGCTCCTGTCTCAAATGCTTCTCGGCTGGAATCGGGTAAACCCAGCCCTTCAAGTGTTGTCCCCTCAGCTTCTTCAAAGTCAGCCCCCGATCGAGTTAATGCTGCTGCCTCTAATGTTTCTACCCCGATCGCTGAACCAATTGCCAGTCGAAGCACCGCACTTCAAGATCTTCCTAGTTCTTGGACGAAATCGCCCGATCGTCCAACAGAACAAACCCATTGGCGATTACCTGTATTAGGCGGCCTTCTAGGGGTGGTTCTCCTAGGGAGCATTTTGCTGCTGCTCAGTCATAATCGTACGCCTAAGACCACCACCGAACCGACCCCCTCCACGAGTGCAACGACGACTTCACCATCTCCGCCCTCCGCATCTCAATCGATCGCGTCAAAATCTACTCCGTCAACATCCCAAGCAGCTCCTAGTCCCTCCCCAGCGCCTCAACCGGGAGCCATCACCGTCAGTCTAAATGTGACCGATGAGAGTTGGGTGGAAGTGGAAGTCGATGGCAAAGTAGCAACCTCCGCCACCCTGCCAAAGGGAACCCAAAAAACTTGGTCGGGTCAGAAGGAAATTATTGTTTACTCGGGAAATGCAAAGGGTGTCTCGGTTTCCCGAAATCAAGAAGCAGCCAAAGCCTTGGGAACTACGGCTGATCCGAAGGGAATCAAATTCACAGCAACCGGTGAAAGTCCCCTCTAGCATAAGCTGACCTCTCACTTGACAATCCCTAGGGCGCAGGCGAAGGGATCTTCTGCGAGCAAGGTTATAGCTGTAGCTAAATTAATTAGGACAACTTATTTTTGCTTGCTAGCCATCCGATCCCCCCTAAATCACCCTTAATCAAGGGGGACTTTGAGATAATTTGTCTAAATTCCCTCTTTTTTAAGAGGGGATCAAATCTGTAGCGTAGATGAATGAACTTGATACCACCGTCCTAACTTTATGGACTATGGCTATATCAGCGAGTTCTGACATGGGGAATTTCCTAGGCAGACTGACCTGTACAGGCCACTATTCGGCACGGGGAACTCGGCTTGTATTTCCTTTAGAATTTCTCCAGAACTCTTCCTTGGGTCGGCTCTTTTAGAAAGCCCCTCATCCCTTACAATAGTTTGGATTTCTGCACCTCAAGATTAATTGCCATGCCGCGTCGTAATGACCTCAAAAAGATCCTGTTAATTGGCTCGGGCCCGATCGTGATTGGACAGGCTTGCGAGTTTGACTATTCGGGGACGCAGGCATGTAAAGCACTGCGGGATGAAGGATATGAGGTCATTCTCATCAACTCCAATCCGGCTACGATCATGACGGATCCGGAGACTGCCGATCGTACCTACATCGAACCCCTCACGCCCGAACTGGTGGAGCAAGTCATTGCCAAGGAGCGCCCCGATGCCCTCCTGCCCACCATGGGGGGACAGACCGCCCTAAACCTTGCCGTTACCCTGGCGAAGAATGGGGTACTCGATCGCTACAACGTTGAACTGATTGGTGCGAAACTGCCCGCAATCGAAATGGCGGAGGATCGCAAGCTCTTTAAAGAAGCCATGGAACGAATTGGCGTTGGTGTCTGTCCCTCCGGTTTGGCAGAAACGATGGCAGAAGCCAAGCGCATCGCCCAGGAAATTGGTAGCTACCCCTTAATTATCCGTCCGGCCTTTACTCTCGGGGGCACTGGCGGCGGTATTGCCTACAACCAAGAGGAATACGAAGCGATCGCCCAGTCCGGGTTAGACGCCAGCCCCGTTTCGCAGATTCTGGTTGAAAAATCGCTGCTGGGCTGGAAGGAATACGAACTGGAAGTGATGCGGGATTTAGCCGATAACGTGGTGATTATCTGCTCGATCGAAAACTTTGATCCCATGGGCGTCCACACCGGTGACTCCATCACCGTTGCACCAGCGCAAACGCTGACGGACAAGGAATACCAACGCCTGCGGGATGCATCGATTAAAATCATTCGTGAAATCGGCGTCGAAACCGGCGGATCGAACATTCAATTCTCCGTCAATCCTGAAACGGGCGAAGTGATTGTGATTGAGATGAATCCGCGCGTGTCCCGATCGTCGGCCTTAGCTTCGAAAGCCACGGGATTCCCGATCGCGAAAATGGCAGCGAAGTTAGCCGTGGGCTACACGTTAGATGAAATCCCCAACGACATCACGAAAAAGACTCCGGCCAGTTTTGAACCGACGATCGATTACGTCGTTACCAAAATTCCCCGCTTTGCCTTTGAAAAATTCCCCGGTTCCCAGCCCACCCTAACCACGCAAATGAAGTCCGTGGGGGAAGCGATGGCGATCGGGCGGACGTTCCAAGAGTCGTTCCAAAAAGCCTTGCGATCGCTGGAAACGGGGCGAGCGGGCTGGGGCTGTGATCGGGAGGAAACTTTGCCGACGATCGAACAAATTCGGGCTAGCCTCCGGACACCTAATCCAGAGCGCGTCTTCAGCTTGCACCACGCTATGCAGAGCGGGATGACCGTCGAGGAAATCCATGAACTAACGGCGATCGATCTGTGGTTCCTGGATAAGTTGCAAGATTTGCTGAAAACGGAGAAATTCCTCCGATCGACTGCCTTAACCAGCCTCGATAAAGACACCCTATACGCCATCAAACGGCAGGGCTTTAGCGATCGGCAAATTGCCTTTGCGACGGGCACCCATGAGGATGAAGTCCGCAGCTACCGCAAATCCCTCGGGGTGATTCCGGTCTACAAAACCGTTGACACCTGCGCGGCGGAATTTGAAGCGCTGACCCCCTACTACTACTCCGCCTACGAAACGGAAACGGAAGTGCTGCCCTCGGATAAGCCCAAAATTATGATCCTGGGCGGGGGCCCAAACCGGATTGGGCAAGGGATTGAGTTTGACTATTGCTGTTGCCATGCCTCCTTTGCCTTACAGGATGATGGCTATGAAACGATCATGGTCAACTCCAACCCCGAAACGGTTTCCACAGACTACGACACCAGCGATCGCCTGTACTTTGAGCCCTTGACCAAGGAAGATGTGCTCAATATTTTGGAAGCGGAAAATCCCAAGGGTGTGATTATCCAATTCGGTGGCCAAACGCCGCTGAAGCTGGCAGTCCCGTTGCAACAATATTTAGCCAGCGATTCCGCAACCGTTGAAACCAAGATTCTGGGCACCTCACCAGATTCGATCGACACCGCCGAGGATCGGGAGCGGTTTGAACGAATTCTGCGGGAGTTGGACATCAAGCAACCCGCCAACGGTCTTGCCCGCAGTTACGAGGAAGCGCGGGAAGTGGCCAACCGGATTAGTTACCCGGTGGTGGTGCGGCCTAGTTATGTGCTGGGCGGTCGGGCCATGGAGATTGTCTATTCCGATGCGGAGTTGGAACGCTACATGGTTTACGCCGTACAGGTGGAGCCGGATCACCCGATTTTGATTGATAAGTTTTTGGAAAACGCGATCGAGGTGGATGTGGACGCGATCTCCGATGCTACGGGGCAGGTGGTAATCGGGGGCGTCATGGAGCACATTGAGCAGGCGGGGATTCACTCGGGGGATTCCGCTTGTTCCATTCCGACGGTGTCGTTGCCGGAGAGCGTGCTGACGCAAATTCGCACTTGGACGGTGCAACTGGCCAAAGCCCTAAAAGTCGTGGGCTTGATGAATATCCAGTTTGCCGTGCAAGGGGAACAGGTGTATATTCTGGAAGCCAATCCCCGCGCCTCTCGAACGGTGCCGTTTGTTTCTAAGGCGATCGGAAAACCCTTGGCTAAGTTAGCAGCGCGGATCATGTCGGGGAAAACGCTAGCGGAATTGGATTTTACATCGGAAATTATTCCGACCCATATCTCGGTGAAGGAAGCGGTGTTGCCCTTTGAAAAATTTGCGGGGACGGATACCATTCTGGGGCCGGAGATGCGATCGACGGGCGAAGTCATGGGCATCGATAGCAATTTTGGGACAGCCTACGCGAAGGCGGAGTTGGGTGCGAGTCAACGCTTGCCTCGGGAAGGCATGGTGTTTGTTTCGACCAATAACCGGGACAAAGGGCTGGTGGTGTCTGTCGTACAAGAGTTCATCGATCTGGGCTTCAAGATCGTGGCCACTAGTGGAACTCGTCAAGTCTTGAAGGAGCACGGTGTGGAAGTGGAGTTGGTCTATAAACTCCATGAGGGACGGCCCCATGTGCTGGATTGGATCAAGAATGGTCAAATCCAGTTGATTATCAACACGCCCTCTGGGGAAGAGGCCCAGTCCGATGGGCGCACGATTCGGCGGGCGGCGCTGATGTATAAAATCCCTATCGTGACGACGATCGCGGGGGCTAAGGCAACGGCGGCGGCAATTCGATCGATGCAATCCCAAGCCCTAGCGGTGAAAGCGTTGCAGGATTATTTTTAATGGCTAAAACAGCTAGCAGTTATACCGAGTCGCCGTTCGTGAATGCAGCGGTGAGTTAACGCAGCGATCGATCGATCTCAACGGGTTGAGAGGCTGGGGCAAGCATCACACGATCGCGCCCCAGTCTTTTTGCTTGGTATAAGGCTTGGTCGGCCCGGTCAAACAATTGCACGAGGGTTTCCTGGCGTTGCAAGACTGCGACCCCAAAGGAAGCGGTAACGTGGCCCACCTCTGGGATGGGGTGATTGGCGATGACCATTCTCAGCCGATCTGCCAGGTGTAGCAACTCCGTTTCGGTTTCTCCAGGCACGATGACTAAAAATTCTTCGCCACCCCAGCGACTGAGAATATCCTGTTTCCGCAAATGGGTTTGGCAACAATGGGCGATCGTTTGTAGCACCCGATCGCCGACCAAATGACCGTAGCGATCGTTCACCTGTTTAAAGTGATCGACATCGCAGAGAATGATGCCGATCGACGCTTCCGACTGCTCGAGCAAGGTTTGCAGGAATTTTTCACCCGCTCGACGGTTAAAGATTCCGGTGAGTCCATCTTTTTCGGCGACTTCCTTGAAGTGTAATCGCTCTAGATAAAGTTTGACAACGGCATCCTGAAGCTGGGAATAAAATAGGAGCAATGTAAAGTTGATTGCCATGGAAGGCAAAAGGGTAATCATTAAGTCAATGCCACGGGGAGTGGATAGTTCTGATAAATGAAAACTGAAATAGATAATGACAGGTGCTGCGATCGCCATCCATAGTACAATCGCAAGTTGGATAGCGCGATGGGGCTGAAGAAAAACGACAATTCCCGAAATTAGCAGAAAAAATCCTGAGGAAATAGGCGGAAAACTATCCACTAAGCGGCGATCGGGATGTATCCAGGCATCAATGACAAAGAAGTATTCCGGAAGCAGAAAAATTAAGCAACTCCAGCCCAACGTGAGTTTGATGACGAGGGAGAGTTGCTGAGGCACTTTCAGCAGGTACAGCAGGAGGCTAAGGCAAAAGACAACAGTAGAGGGCGGAATGACTCTGGATAGGAGGTGGGGCTGGGGTTCAAAGGCATGGAGAACCGTTGCCAGCAGTCCTGCAAAAGTCATGACCGTTAGGATAAAAATGGAGGCTTTGCGTTTGAGGGCTTCTGTAGAATCGTCTGCTCGAAAGATCATAGGAGTCATCCTAAAACTGAATTTAAGATAGACAAATTATCCAGTTTTTGCCCCGAAATGATTCAGATCATCTCAATGCAGACGATCCATTAAATAGTTCATTTATCTTTATACACGTAAAATTATCTGCGTTCCTCCTTGGCAATAAAAAACCTCCTACGGATTAGGCAGGAGGGAAAACCAGATTTTATAAGAATTAAGCTTCGATCGCTTCTGGGATTTATTGCGCCTGTTCAGTTTTGTGCTTCTTCCTAAAGGCCGCAATGCCCACCCCAACTAAGCCAGGGAGGAGTGCCGGGGTGGGTATAGGGGTTGAGGGGGGTGGGGAGATTAAACTCACTTGTAAGTTGGCAGACGATTGAAATGTGCCAACCCCACCAAAATTAACAAAATTGGCTCGTCGGGATGCTGGTGGCAATGATGCCTCGTAATCAGCACTGCCGGATAGTAGATAGTTTCCACCGCCGTTCCACGATTGACCACCAGAATCGGAAAAGCCAAGCGAATTGGTGAAACCGTAATTGGAGGCTGATTTGTAAACAAATTGTGGCGAGAAGTTCAGAGAGGTGTCTTGAGCACTGACTGAGTTCCCGTTTAGAGTCGATAAGGTGAACTGGGTCACGGCAAAAGTCCCCAACGGATTGCTGGGGTTAGAAACATCACTAGTCGTGAATGTGCCAGATGCCCCGTTGGTTGAGGTTCCAAAAGACCATGACCATAATGAAAGTGCTTGAGCCGGGGCCACCCCCCCTCCGAGTCCGATCGCCGCTGCACCAACCATAGCCACGCTAATGTTTTTTAGACCAAGCATTACAAACTCTCCGTATATATACATGAATGCTTGGTAGATGCAAGATACAATTCTTTGCTCAATTAGATTAGATTCTTACGGAGATTACAAGCATTTCACAGTTTCTTTAAAGATAGCTTCATCTTTACTGGCACTATACAACTGGCACTATACAACTGGCGCTGTACAAGCTGATGCAGGGATGAATGACGAGATTACCAAAGGCACAAAGCTTCTAAATATCCTACCGTTCGATGAGTTTCCCCTGAGATGAAGATTACACGCGCGATCTCGATTCGCTTTTGGATGGCATTACCTTAGAAGACGGAGACGAGCAGTTGCTGAGGAACTTTCAGCAGGTACAGCAAACAACTGAAAAGATGGCACTGGAGGGCGGAATAACCCTGGATAGGAGGTGGGGCTGGGGTTCAAAGGCGTGGAGAATTGTTGCCAACAGCCCTGCTAAGGCCATGACCGTTAGGATAAAAATGGAAGCTTTGCGTTTGAGGGCTTCTGTAGAATCGTCTGCTCGAAAGATCATAGGAGTCATCCTAAAACTGAATTTAAGATAAACAAATTATCCAGTTTTTGACCCAAAATGACTCAGACAATATAGACTCAGACGATCGAACGAGGAGTACACTTTAATGAAAAGAGCATTAAAAAAACAAAGCCCTATGTAATTCAATTCAGTGAGTTCTTTTGTGTTTTTTCAATTGCCATATTTTTTTGCTAATTAGTCTTTATTGATCTTCAAAGTAACTTCATAATCGTTGGGCGAAATTACTTTTCCACTGTGTCGATCGGGACTGAGTTTAGCTAACCGAATGGTATAACTACGGTATTTCACAACTTGATCTCGTTCCATTGTATTTAAAACCGCAGTTGTTATCTTACGTTTGCGCTGGAGTTTCAACTTCACTTCTGCATTGCCTGCCCAATAGCACTCAACATCGATCGGACAGCGACTATCTGTTAGAACCGACTCAAACGTTAGCTTAATTTGGCTCTGCGGAAGTACAACTTCTTGCCCTAGCTTGAGGTTCAATTCTTGGTCGATCGGAATTGCATTACCCCGAAAAGCTACAAACATCCAACTCAAGCAAAAAATGATAACTAGCGCGATCGTCTTTTTCATGTAGGCCACCTTAGCCACATCCCTACGACCTAACACTAATCCACCTTAGCTTATGCATTACTCTAAGAGCTTATGCATTACTCTAAGAGCTTATGCATCACGCAAGTTAAAGCACAAGCATCCTAGTGGATGCTGAGAGCGATCTCCATCTTCCGCGTCGCTTATTATAAGTTTTTTAAATTAATGGGCAGCTTGATGATAATTAAGACAAATTTTAAAATGTATTATTCTGTACTTTTCGCTACAGTTTTCTAGCTGTTATAGTAGTTTTAGAAGGAAAGAGCTAGGAGAAAGTAAAATGTCTACCCAAGAACGTGCTCGGGCTTTGATGGTTAACCAACGGCAAAATCTGCGTAATCGGAAACAGTGCATGACGAGTCGATATGCCTCTGGTCTGGGGCTATCCACGGATACCGTAGGTTCCTTGAATCAAGTGGAAGGCGACATCTATCGCGCAGTTTACAATCGGGGCCAAGTTGGTTTGAACTAAGCACCTTTGGCAATTTGCCTAGCTTTAGCTCACCTGACTTTAGCAATGAGCAAACGATGAGTTAGAGTTAGTAACAAATTTAAATTTAGTAACCGGTAACGTGTTACTAAATTTTGCCTTAGCACATTCAAATTTCGTCGCTCAAATTACTTTACGATCGTGCTTTTTCTAATGTGGAAAGGCACGATCGTATTTTCTTGAGATTAAATTGTTTAACGACTAACACATTGTGTTGGCCAACACACTAGAATTCACTAAGACACATTAATACACGGTATTAGCCAACACGCAAAGCATCAGCCAAGACACTGCATATGAGCCAAGACATTGACCACGGAATCATTACTTGGCAGAAGAAAAAATTGTAATACCATTACGATCGGGATCCACAAAGCTGGCTACAACACCACCCCAATCTTTAGCTTCGGGTATACTGACAAATTCCACTCCCTTACGCACTAGAGATTCATAAAGGGCGTACACATCATCCACTTCAAAGGAAACCCCTGTAAAACGACCAGCTAATTTCCAAGCTTGCTGAGCCTCCACATCCACAGTTTCCACCACCAATTGCACAGCTCCTGCCTCAAACAAAAGAAATCCTTTGTCTCGGCCATCTTCCTTCGGCACCCAGCCCAGCAAATCGCAATAAAAAATCTTGGCATTCTCAATGTCCGACACGAAGACGCGCACGGCATTTAGTGACCAGTTTTGTGCCATGATTCTTCCACCCCAGCACTAGCAATGTGCTTTCACTCTAGCTTGGCTGTTCAGAAAATTTGTGACGCCCTTAACTAATTGTCAATATTGTTTAATTTTGCGTTGTCAATGCTGCTCGATCGCTTTAGTAACCTGACTCATAAATTCCTGCACCCGTCGCCACACCTGTTCAACTAAATCTGGCGCATCCGCATCAAACCATTCCACCTCAGGATAGGCTCGAAACCAGGTACGCTGGCGTTTGGCAAACTGGCGGGTATGCAAAACCGTCAGATCCTCCGCTTCGGTCAGGGAAATGTTGCCCTGAAGATATTGCCGTACTTCTTGGTAACCCAGCGTATTCAGCAATGGCAACCTATCACCATACTTCTCGACTAATTGCTTCACTTCTTCCACAAACCCCTGAGCAAACATCTGCTGAGTACGGTATCGGATCCGATCGTCAATTTGCACGGATTCCAAGCCAATCTGCAAAATGGGATAGGCGGGGGGATGCTCGCCCTGTTGCACCGTAATCGGTTGGCCGGTGACGTAATACACCTCCAATGCCCGCAGGGTACGCACGGTATCATTGGCGTGGATTTTGGTAGCCGCGATCGGATCCACCTGTTGCAATAAGGCATAGCACCAGGACTGGCCTAAGTTCACTAACTGCGATCGCAGGTCAGGCTGGGGAGCAACTCGGGGAATCTGCATCCCGCGCGTGATCGATTTAATGTATAACCCAGTACCGCCGACCAGCAGCGGCCAGGTGGTTGAGTGCGATCGCCCCCAATCGGTCAACACTTGATTAACCTGAGCCTGAAAATCTGCCACAGTCAGCGTTTCCGTCGGATCGCACACGTCGATCAAAGCATGGGGCACTTGTTTTTGATCTTCGATGCTCGGTTTTGCAGTTCCAATGCTAAACTCTCGATACACTTGCCGCGAATCCGCACTAATGATTAGGGAATTCAGCCGTTGTGCGATCGCGATCGCCAGTCCTGACTTACCAGAAGCCGTTGCGCCGCAGATAACGAGCAAGCCGGGTACAATCAGGTTCGGCATTCCCAAATCTGGTACAATTGCATTACTACAGGTTTCCTGAAGTGGACGCTGCGATCGGAGTTGCCCAACTTGAAGTTCAGGGGCATCTATGGATGGTAATTGAGCTGAATCGATCCCTGTCATAAACCTATCGTGAGATGGCTCTAAAATCGCCTGCAAGCCTTTTGTGTTAAAATTTAGGTGATATTTGCTATATTGAATCGGCTGAAACTGATTGTTCTGGATCGCGGATAGGCCCTAGCTGGAATCCCAGAAGGAAAGACTATTCATTCCGGTGAATCTAGTCAGCAGTATCCAGTGCAAACCAGTTCACCCACATTAAACCTGCCCAGACGGAGAACGTCACCCATGACTAACAACTATGGCGCTCAACAGATCCAAGTCCTAGAGGGTCTGGAGCCTGTGCGGAAACGCCCAGGGATGTATATCGGGAGTACCGGCCCTCGGGGGTTGCATCACCTAGTTTACGAGGTTGTGGACAACTCCGTAGACGAAGCTTTGGCAGGCTATTGCAAAAATATTGATGTGGTCATCCATGCCGATGGCTCGGTGTCGGTGACGGACGATGGCCGAGGAATTCCCACAGATCTGCACCCTAAAACGGGGAAATCAGCCCTGGAAACCGTTCTGACCATTTTGCACGCCGGGGGTAAGTTTGGAGACGGCGGCTATAAAGTGTCCGGCGGTTTGCACGGGGTGGGGATTTCTGTGGTGAATGCACTCTCAGATTGGGTGGAAGTGACCGTCTGGCGCAATAAGAAGGTGCATACCCAACGCTACGAGCGGGGCATTCCTACCACCGATCTCATCGCTAAGGACGGTGCAGGCAACAAAACGGGAACCTCTGTGCGCTTCATGCCTGATGTGTCGATCTTTACCGAGACGATCGATTTTGAATACAACACGCTTTCGGGACGGCTGCGGGAGTTGGCCTACCTAAATGGAGGCGTCAAGATCATCTTTACCGATGAGCGGGAAAAGGCGCTCAAGGATGGCCAGCCCCACAGTGAAACCTACTTCTATGAAGGGGGGATCCGAGAGTATGTCACCTACATGAACCGGGACAAGCAGTCGCTGCACGAGGAAATTATCTACATTAACGCTGAGCGCAACAATGTGCAGGTGGAGGTGGCGATGCAGTGGTGCGTCGATGCCTACAGCGACAATATTTTGGGCTTTGCCAACAACATCCGCACGATCGATGGAGGGACGCACCTAGAGGGCCTGAAGGCGGTGTTGACACGGACGCTCAACAACGTGGCTCGCAAGCGCGGCAAGCTGAAGGAAAATAACCCCAACTTGGCGGGGGAAAACATCCGGGAAGGGCTAACGGCGGTAATTTCCGTAAAGGTACCGGATCCGGAATTTGAAGGCCAAACTAAAACGAAGCTGGGCAACACGGAAGTGCGGGGGATTGTGGATTCCCTGGTCAATGAAGTGCTGACGGAGTATCTGGAGTTTCGGCCCCAGGTGGCGGATTCGATTCTGGAAAAGGCGATCCAAGCCTTTAACGCAGCAGAAGCGGCACGGCGGGCACGGGAACTGGTGCGGCGCAAGTCGGTGCTGGAGTCTTCAACGTTGCCAGGTAAGTTGGCGGATTGTGCTTCGCGGGATCCTTCGGAGTCGGAAATCTACATCGTGGAAGGGGATTCTGCGGGTGGATCGGCTAAGCAGGGGCGCGATCGACGCTTCCAGGCGATTCTGCCTTTGCGGGGTAAGATTCTCAACATTGAGAAGACCGATGATGCCAAGATCTACAAGAATACGGAAATCCAGGCGTTGATTACGGCGCTGGGGTTGGGGATTAAGGGTGAGGAGTTCGATGAGGGGCAGTTACGCTATCACCGAATTATCATCATGACCGATGCGGATGTGGATGGGGCGCATATTCGGACGTTGTTGTTGACGTTCTTCTATCGCTATCAGCGGGAAATGGTCGATCGCGGGTTTGTCTATATTGCCTGCCCGCCGTTGTACAAGCTGGAGCGAGGGCGTCAGCATCACTATTGCTACAGCGATCGAGATTTGCAACAACGGATTGCTGAGTTTCCGGCCAATGCGAATTACAACATTCAACGCTTTAAAGGGTTGGGTGAAATGATGCCGCAGCAGTTGTGGGAAACGACGATGAATCCGGAAACGCGGACGCTGAAGAAGGTAGAAATTGAAGATGCGGCAGAGGCCGATCGGGTGTTTACGGTGTTGATGGGCGATCGGGTGGCTCCCCGTCGGGAGTTCATCGAAACCTATGGGCCGAAGTTAAATCTGGCGGATTTGGATATCTAGGTTGCTAATTTAGACTGCTAAATTTAGGTTTTAATCGCCGATCGGGATCGATCGGCGATTTTAATCAATGGGTAGAGTCTGTGAATAACCATGGGTACAGTGATCACAACTTGAAGAATTTGAGAATTTTCCAAGGATCTGTATTCTTAAAATTCTTTTAGGGTAGAGAAATTTTCAAACTAGAAATAAGTGCTCATCTTGAAATACTCAGTAAAGGTGTTCTTAACGGTGAAAGACAATCACTGCCATATAAATCACCCAAAACACAAAAACCAGTAAACCCACAACCACACTTAGAATGCTAGAGGCATTGGTAGGCTGGTTGAGTAACGCGATCGACGTTGTATCAGCCGTATTCACAAACGTATCCTGATCGCGAATAATCGCCTGGGGCAAAAGTTGTTCAGAAACCGTTCCCACCCCCGACATCTTCTTCACCGCCGTCCCGATCGCCAAAAACTCAATAATGCCGCCCCCCAAATTGTAAACATAGGTTTTAATTCCCACCACCTGATCCGCACCATTGCGCTTCGCATCTTCAGCAATATGTTTTAAGGCCTGCTCCCGTGCTTCATAAATTAAACTCGTTAACTCATGAATCTCCCCCCGCACAAAGGATTTAAAAAACGCAGTAATTCCCCCCACTAATCCCAAGGAATACACCGAAACCCCCAACACTAACTGCACTGGCATATAGCCTTGGTGGATCAAGTTCCACATTTCCTCATTAGTCAAATCACTCGTAATCGGATTCTGCCGATACACCTCCGGCAGCACAGGATGATATGACGCCGTCCCAATCATCACCATTTCCTGCATACCCGCCAACGGCAAAATTGAAGTTTGAATTCCCACCACCGCATTCGCTTTGACTTCCCGCGCCTCAGCCTTAATCCGCTTCAGCGCAAGATGACGAGTTTCGTTAAAAATCCGCGAAAACTCTTTAATTTCACCCCGCGCCAAACTCCGAAAACTTCCGATAATCCCGCCCCCCACCCCGATCGAATAGGCAACATTACCAAACACAAACTGCCTAGGCGTAAACCCACAATCCATCTGGCAATACAACGCCTGCCCATCCGCCGAACTGGAAAACTCCAAATGTTCCGTTTTTGCACCCGCTTGATGGACACAAGACCCGATCGCCAAAAACTCCACATTGGTTCCATGAAAAATCAGGTCATTGGAGACTCCCGTAATACCAACCCCACCATGGTGCTTTGCTTCAGCCAACATCCGCCCATAGGCCCGCTGTCGTCCTTCATGAATCAACTGCGTGACCGGATGCACTTCCCCTCCAATCAGTGTTTTGATTCCAGACCCAATGCTATTGAGCAATCCTAGGGAAATCACACTGTTGCCAATCACTAAGTCACCAGGGGTCAAACCTTGTTTCTGCAAGCAAAAAATCTCATTGCCGGAGAGTCCGGTGATCATTGCCATTATCGGTACCTTAAGTTGGTAGAGAGAAGGACATTTGTAGAGAGAGGAAAATTCGCCAAAAGAAGCAAGTTCACAGAAAGCGGTTTTACCCCCCAATGATTGAGCTACACAATTTCGCTTTGGAATATTGCGCTCCGGAATCACGTTAATATCAATTCTCGTTAGGATAGATTGATTTCTATACCTTAAAAAGCCCCGCTGCAATGAAACCAATTGCCAGGAACCGCTAGACTGGAAAGAGTGAAATGTGCAGTCTAGACTAAGGAGCAGCGATCGTGAATCCGGATCAGGTTGAAGCAATGATTACGGCTGAAATTCCGGATGCCAAAGTTCAGGTTCTCACCAATGATGGCTCCCACTTTGAAGTTACCGTCGTTTCCGACGCCTTCGCAGGCAAACGCCGCGTGCAGCAACACCAAATGGTTTATGCAGCCGTCAAGCAAGCCATGGCAACCGAGGCTATCCACGCCCTCGCGCTCAACACCTTCACCCCAGAAGAGTGGGCTGCCAAGGTGTAAACGTCTAATTCAAATCACTCACTCGCCACCAAAACTATGACCCCAGAAGTAAAACAGCGGATCGACGACCTGGTTAACAACCACAAAATTATGGTCTTCATGAAGGGCAACAAACTTATGCCCCAGTGCGGCTTCTCCAACAACGTCGTACAAATTCTCAACGTCCTCGGTGTGCCCTTCGAAACCTTCGATGTCCTATCCGACTATGAAATCCGCCAAGGCATCAAAGACTATTCCAACTGGCCCACCATTCCCCAGGTCTACATGAATGGTGAGTTCATCGGCGGTTCAGACATCATGATCGAGCTGTACCAGAAGGGCGAACTTCAGCAAATGGTCGAAGTCGCTCTCGCATCTTAGGTATTTCCATTCCTCAGACTTGGATTTCCTTCCAGAAATCACAAACCCCTCTTCCACAACTTGGTCGAGGGGTTCATTTTTGCCCAGGATTAGTAATAGCCCAAGTCCCAATCTGGCTGAGGCTCTGGCGTTTCAAAATTCGAAGCATCGTACAAGTAGCGGATTATCTCCTCTTCTAAGCGATTGATTTGGAACGGCTCGAGGCTGTCGCTATGGCGCAGAGCGGCAATGTAGCCATCCAAGTAGAGACGAAGGTCATCAAAACGATACCCACGATTCCAAAGCTCTACAAGGGCGTCTGAGAGCCGTTGGTAAAAGCGGATGGTGCGTGCATCTTGAAGCATAGGCTCCTAAAGGAAAGCTATCTTAACTCCTATCTTAAGATCAATTTTCCTCGATCCTCCACTGTTTGATGTAGAGATTACACGGTAATTTAATCTCTGTTAAGTAACATTGCGTGAGTTGGAATACGGAGACTAAACCCTACCAAAGCTATAAAAGCTATAGGGGATCTCTCCTAGACTGTGAACTGTTAATCAAATAAAGGAAAATTTGTCAACTCTAGCTCGTCGGGCGTAACCTGCTTTACAAATCCAAACCAAAAGGCTTTGCTAGGCTGTTGACGTAAGTTTCAGGCATTCACCCCCGTGGGATCCGTTTGTATACAAATTATCGAGGGAAATCCGCACCTGCGATCGCTGCTCGGGTGGCACCTCCAGCAGGCGGGTTACCAAGTGTTTCAGTCCGCCGATTGCCTGCAGGCTCGTGAAGCCTTCCAGGCACGGCAACCCAATCTCGTGATCGTCAGTAACGATTTGCCTGGGGGCGAAGGGCTTGAGTTCTGTCGCTGGCTCCGTCAGCAACCCCAGGTGATGATTCTCATGCTGTCTGCCCAGGCTACTGAGGCTGACATCGTGCAAGGATTACGTGCTGGTGCCGACGACTACCTCACAAAACCCTTTGGGATGCAGGAGTTTTTGGCGCGGGTTGATGCCCTGACCCGTCGGGCACGCATGGCTGCCCCGCCTGCCTTCCTAGACTACGGCACCCTAAAAATCGACTTGGTGCATCGGCGCGTTCGCTTTGCTGGGGAACGAATCGAACTGACGCCCCAGGAGTTCAGTCTGCTGTACGTCCTGGCTCAGGCAGGGGGATCGCCCCTCAGCCGATCGGAACTTCTGCAACGGGCATGGCCAGACGAAATCGATAACCCGCGTACTGTGGACACCCATATTCTTTCACTACGCAAAAAAGTCGAAATCGATCCCCATCAGCCGAGCTTGATTCAAACGGTGCGGAATGTAGGCTATCGCTTGAATTTAGAAAGCCTAAGTTCCACCGTAGGACGTCCCCCTGCAAACTACCCCCCACCTAATATCGCGATCGCTCGATCGGTGCCCTAGTGTTCCCATGTTCACTTGCATGGGACTCTTAAGCTTATGCTTGCCAAGGGTTTCGATCTCAAAGGCTTGCGAGCGCTGCAATTAACTCTCCCTAGATAGGGACATCAAACAGGTTCATCCCACTCTGTCGCCAATTGCTGACGAGCCTGGGTCAGTTGGGCTTGTAAATTTGACCAGTCCGGTCGATCGAACCATTGCCCCCGTCGATCGGCCAAATATAAAGCTGAGCCACACAAACCTTGGATCCATCGAATATTATGACTAGCAATAATCACCGTTGGGGCAGGGTCTAACTGCATCAAGCATTCTGTTAATTGTTGAATAAGTCCCGCATCCAGATAGGCCGTCGGTTCATCTAACAACAAAACCGTTGGCTGAGCTATCATCCCTCGCGCGATCGCAATCCATTGGCGCTGGCCAGCGGAGAGTTGCGGTTCTGTTTTCGTGAGCCACCCATCGGGGATCGCCATTTCAGCCAAACAAACCTTGACTCGATTTTCAATCTCGTTAGGGGATAAATTTCTCAACCGTAGCGGATATTCCAACGCCTGATGTACGGTCATCCCCAGTAACTTCGGCTCCTGCGCCACCCCAACGATTTGCTGCCGCAGGGTCATGATTGGCACGCGATCGTAGGGGTGCTCCTGCCAAAACAAACGTCCCTGGGTCGGTTCCATCAACCGATTCAGCAACCGCAAAAAGACGTTTTCCCACTGCCCACTGTCCCTAGGACAGCTAGACGATCGCCAGGATAAATCTCCCCAGTGATACCTTGAAAAACTTGATGACCTGGTAGTGTCGCTGTTGATCGTGTCCTAAACCAACCCTGGCTACCGGTTTTGGCCTGTTGTCCTAAAATCAGCCCCACATTCTTCAGATGGATCAGCGGCATTCCTCGCCCAGACGGTTTTTCATCCTGTCCCACTCCAGCCTGCATTCCCGTTACTCTCCTTCTGCATTCCCAGGCCCATCCTTACCAGTTCCTACTGCCCACCGATTGCAGCTCCGATCGTCCAAGCATCAATCAGCAATAGGAAAAGCGTGAAAACTAGGAGAATTACATACATCCACGGTTGAGACAAGGGCTTAATATCAGTCGTATCGATCCCCGTTTCCGCCTGTACCCGTCGCACAAACTTGGCAAATCCCACAATTCGCATGGGCAGGAGAAATCCTTCCCCCGATCGTGTCACGAAATAGTAAACGAGGCCGCCCTGGCCCGTACTTCTGGGCTTTAACGCAGCAATCTCTTCCCAGGCCACCTGCCAGCCTTTCCGAAATAGCCGGGGTACCCAAGCTGGATAGGCCACTTGCACACCCTCGGCATCCACCACAACCCGCTCACTCAAGGCCCCGTACAAAGCGATCGCCCCAAAACCCAACCCAACCCACAACCAATTTGCGGGAATGGGGGCTTGGGTAAACGCCGCGAGGAAGGGCAATGGCAGGGTCAACGCGGCATATAAGCTGAGTAAGGTGCCTCGAATGAGAGGCGAAATTCGAAAGATGTCGGTCGTTTCTAAATGCCCATCGGAACGATCGCGAGGGCGATCATCAGTCTGATCAGGAGTCGTTACCGTTTCAGGAACAGAGGCTGGAGAAGAAGGTTGCAAGTCTGGGTTCACAGGAGTTTTTTACCAATAACCGTACTTTTACGATAGTCGCATAGGCTCAGGGGGCGCGACAAAGCTGATTTTACGGATGATAGCGATCGCTAGGATTGCTTATATGGGAAGATGCGAGATGAATATCTGTCTATGCTAGATGCCACTCAGGAATTAACTATCATTCGAATGCCGGCTCATATTGATTCGACCGGAGTCAAGCAATTGGCGGATCAATTCCATCAAAAAATTCAGCCCCACAGTGGTGTGATCTTGGACTTGAGCCAAACCCATGTTGTGGAGTTGGATGCAGCCCATATTCTGATTCAAGGGCTGGCCATTGCTAAGCAGCGATCGGCGAAACTATCGCTAATGGGCGTTCAGTCCCATATTGCGGCCATTCTCACAGCTACCGGAGTGCTGCAACATTTCCGCAAGCTAGAGTCCGCCCATTAATCGCTATGGGGATCAATTTCCTGCGGCTTCACTTGCAGGGATGTTCGTAGAAGAACTCCAAGACTGAAGCCAGTTAATCAGAATGGGATTAAACACATCAGGACATTCATCGTGGGGACAATGGCCCGCCTGGGGAATCTCTACGAGTTTGACTGCCGGGTTGAATTCAACAAACTTGCGAGCCAAGCTTGGCGGAACCATCGTGTCCCGTAACCCCCAAACTAACAAAATGGGGATCGCAATCTGGGGAAGGGCATAGCGGGCTGTGTATTCTGGCGGTAACTGGCGCTGCCCTTTGATCATGCCTGCTAACGTTCTTGCGGCCCCCAACTCATGGGCGGGATGGGTGAGAATTTCGACCAATTCATCATCCACGTTGTTACCGTTCGGATAAGCTCCTCCGACCCACGATCGAATGCGATGGGGTTGGCGAATCCAGCGGAAAAAAGGCACGAAGATGGGCGACAGTGTAAACAATCCTTTCATCCAATTGCCTAACGGTTGGATGATTTTTCGGATCCATCCCGCCATTTCTACCGCAGAAAAGTCTGGTAAGTTAATCAGGGCTAATCCCGCCACCATGTCTGGGTGCTTAGCTGCCAGGCCAACACAGACTACCGATCCTAAGGAATTGCCAACCAACACGACGGGACGGCGGATGAACTGCTGCCAAAAGTCGTAAACTTGCTCCACCCACAGGGCTGTCCCATAGGCTGCGATCGCCTTTTCAGATGCGCCAAACCCAAGTAAGTCTAGGGCGTAGACTGGATGGTGCTGACTGAGGATAGGAATATTGTGCCGCCAGTGACCGATCGATGCTCCAAATCCATGGATCAACAGGAGCGGGATCTCCGTCGAGGCGGGCATGGTAGTGCTGTAGCTATAGCGGATTTTCCAGCCCCGCCAAAACCAATCCCGCTGAAACCCAATTCGATCATGCCAAGGCTGCATAATGGTCACAGATGCCTCAATCAAAGCGCTAGATTCGTCATCGATTCTTTCGCCTTCTATTCTAACGATCTACCCCATTCCCGTTCTTGTCTCTAATCCCTCATTGAAAAATAAGGGGTATTAAATTAATTAAATTAAGGAAATGGAAGAATCGGCAGTGAAGTGAGTAGAATGGCGGTTACAAACCTTAGTGTTTTCCAAACCTCATGTTTGGTGGAAGACCCCTGAGTTTTGAAGGTAATTCGATCGAGGTTTGCTCTTTTTGCAGACCGATCGGGGCAAATTCAACGGTAAGTAGATCCCAATCGTTAGATTTAAGTTCGATCAAAAGTCAACTTAAGCGGATGTATTTGGGGCATACTTTGATCAGCCGAAAGGCTAAGTTGTTTTGTAAACTGAGTTGTTCAATTATTTAATCCACGTTAACCAACGGTGCCTGTGACGGAAAGAGAAAGAGAAAGACGATTTAACCGCGATCTGCCGATGATTAATGAGCGCATTCGCTTCCCCAAGGTGCGGGTAGTGGACAGCGACGGTGGTCAATTGGGGATCATGACCTCTCGGGAAGCCCAGCAGCTCGCTGACGAAAAAGAGCTGGATCTGGTTCTAGTGAGTGATAAAGCTGATCCTCCTGTCTGCAAAATCATTGACTATGGTAAGCATAAGTTCGAGCAGGAGAAAAAGGCCAAAGAGGCTAAGAAGAAGCAGCATACCGTTGACGTAAAAGAAGTCAAGATGCGCTACAAGATTGAAGACCATGATTACAACGTGCGCATCAGTCAGGCGGAACGGTTCCTGAAAGCGGGAGACAAGGTCAAGGCCACCATCATGTTCCGGGGTCGAGAAATCCAACATAGCGATTTAGCTGAGAGTCTCCTCAAGCGAATGGCCTTGGATCTCCAAGAGATTGCGGAAGTGCAACAAGCGCCTAAGAAAGAAGGTCGCAACATGATGATGCTCCTTGCGCCGAAAAAATAAACGCTGATCGATGATTGATCAGTCAGTTCTAGAAGGCATCTGAATGGGGTGCCTTCTTTTTTACTGTTTAATCGATAGGCCGATTGGACAATTTTGACCCTGGAGTCGATCGATCTAAGAATAAATTTTCCTCCAGGGTGGGCTGACAGTATTTAGAATAAAGGCCGTCGGGGAATACTGAAAACAGCCTTTTCAGCATGCGCACACCCATGTTTCGCGAGAGCGCATAGATGACTACAGGAATCCAGGAATCAACCAGAGATAATTTCGGTAATAAATTTCTCCGATGGATTAATCTGCGTCCGGGAGAAGGGGAACGTACGTTTCTGATGTTTGCGTCCTATGCGGCAACATCAGTGGGCGTCCTTTGGCTTGAAGCCACGGCTTCAGCAATGTTCCTGGAACACTTTAGTGCCGATCGCCTGCCTGTCATTTACTTGGCCAGTACGCTGATCAGCATTTTCCTAGGATCCGTTTATGGCTGGTTGCAATCCTTCCTAGCCATGCGGTGGCTGATTGTCTTAGTTGCGTTGCTCATGGCTGTACCTTTGCCCCTATTTGTGATGGGGTTTGATGCACCAGAGGGCATTGCGATCGCGGGATTGACGCTGTTTCGAGTGTCTGTTCTGCTCATGCGCCTGTGGCAACAAGTCCTGTATGTTCTCAGCGATCTCAACACCACCATTACGGTTAACCAGCTCTTTAATATTCGAGAAATTAAACGGGCCTATCCCCTGATTAGCAGTGGTGTTTTGGTGGCGGATGTCCTCAGTGGGTTTGCGCTACCCTTCGTCCTCAGTCGCTTAGGGCTTTCGGGAGCCATCTGGGTCGCCTTTGCCATGATGTTGACGGGAGCAGGACTGCTCTTTTCCATCAGTCAGCGCCAGCAGCGATATTTCCGCAGTGCTTCCCGACGTGAATCCAGCAATACGGAAGCGACCAAGCAACTGCGGGGCCAGTCTATGAACTACCGCTGGTTGTTACTAATCTTTTTTGTGCTGGCTGAATCAATGTTCTTGTTAGTGGACTTCCAGTTTTCTAAACAACTGGAATCCCTGACGGCCAACCCGCTGCAATTGTTTGGGGACGTTGGCCCCAATGTGACCCGCAGTGAAAGAATTGCAGGCTTTTTGGGCTTGTTCCAAGGGGTACTGGGGATTTTGGAGCTGATTATGCAATGGGGGCTCTCTCCTCGCATTTTAGAGAGCCTCGGCATTTTCACAACATCAGGACTATTGCCCATTCTGGTTTTGGCCTTTGGCAGCGCGATCGCCTTACTTCCCTATCTTCCCCAGTTGGGTGAAATGACGGTTGTTGTCTTTTGGATGATCGTTGTCCTGAAGTTTTTCTATGAACTCATTCACTTCACGCTACTCGCCAGTGTGAGTCCGGTGTTATTCCAGCCCATTCCCGCCCGCTGGAGTAATGCGATCCAAGCCAGTGTTCGGGGATCAGCAGAACCGATCGCCACAGGATTAACGGGAGGTTTGCTGTTAGCTTCAGTGGTGCTTGGATGGCAGCAGGCCCTTGGAAGTAACAATTGGCGTAGCTTGCTCTTTGGCGGCATGATTTTGCTGGCTGCAGCCTGGCTGATCACAATCTGGTTGATTCAACGGGATTACGTCAAGATCTTGGTGCTGAGTGCCCGTCAGGATCAATTGGGCATGAGTTCTAATCCTGCCACGATTAAAGAACTTAAGCGGGCCGCGATCGATGCGCTGAGCAAGCCGGGACTAGAGGATTCTCGACTGGCTTGCATTGAGTTGCTTTTGCAGATTGATCCCCGTAATGCAACAGAAATCCTCGCACCGTTGTTGCTAACCTTTCCGCCCCAAGCCCAATGTCGGGTACTGGAATTTATGGTGGAGCACCCGAATCCTGAACATATCGTGTCAGCCCGTCGGTTGATTAATTTTTCGGCTCCACCAGAGGTGGTCGCTGCTGCACTCAGATATGTATTTTTAACGGATCCTTATGCCGATTTGAAGGAACTGAGTATTTTTATTCGACCGCAGTCTCCACCCGCCATCCGAGGCACCGCTGCGGCTCTCATGGTAGAGCTGGGCAATCCACAACAAAAAGCTGAAGCCACCAATGTTCTACGGCTGATGTTGACCCATACCCAGGAGCAGGAACGATCGGAAGGATGCCGTGCAATTCGTCACCTCAAGTATTTGCAAGCCTTACAGATTTATGTTAGTGAAATCGTCAAAAAAGAACGATCAATCACAGTACGACGATCGGTTCTAGAAGCGATTTCAATGACCCATTACGAAAAAGGCTACCCGGCCCTGGTGGATGGGTTATACGACTCTGAAACTCGCCATGTGGCCATGCAATCTCTGATCAGTCTGGAAAATGAATCCCTACCTAGGTTGCAAACCCTTGTAACAGACTGGCGACAGCCCGAGTCGGTGCGTAGTGCCGCTTGGATGGTTATTGGGCAAATTAGCACGACGGAAGCCCTCGATTTTATGGTGGAGCGATTGACCACAAGTTGGGGAGAAGACCGGGCCCATATCCTGCGATCGTTAATCAAAGTCCCAAAGGACGAAGGGATTGAAGTAACGGCTGAAAAACTAGGCCGATCGGGGATTGAAATGTTGATCGAGCAGGAGTTGATGCTGATTGGTCAAACCAGTGCCGCAATTCTCGATCTTTCTGGACAGATCACCCACCGATCCTGCGAAGAAATGCTGCGACGAGCCTTGCGGACAATTCAGTTAGACTGCGTCGATCGGCTGTTTATGCTGATGCAATTCCTCTACGAACCCGATGCGATCCAAGCGGCAGCCTTTAACCTTAAATCTGGTGCATCAGATAATATTGCCCAAGGATTAGAAATTCTGGATAACAAACTAGATATTCCGCAAAAACGGGCATTTCTCACCATTTTGGAACGGATTCCCCGCTCTCATTCTGGTCGCAATTCGCCAGGTATTAAACTTCGGCGCACGAGTCATCGGCTGAGTCGGCAGGAACAGTTAGAGCTGCAAGAACAGCTACAGAGTTTAAATAGCTTAATCAATTACCAGCCTATGGATCCAAGCGATCGCTTGATTCATCTAATGGATCTAAGACATTTTCTATCCGATTGGGTGTTGGCCTGTGGATTCCATTTAGCACGCGCGGAACAGTGGTCGCTAGAGCGTCATCATGTTTTGGGTGGTCTCCGCAGTTCGAGTGGCTTTTTGAGAGAAGCGGTGTTGGCCTATTTACAGTCAATGTATCCAGCGGCTTACATGAATGTCTTACCTCGCATGAAAAATGATCCTGAACCTATTTTGCGGGTTCATATTCGAGAACAATTGGATCAATTAGGAGCAGAGTTATCGAGGCCACTTAACTCCGGATCCGATGATGATGACATGCCCAATACAGCTATTCTAGGCCCGATGTAAATTCGAGTATTGAGGGTAAGAGAGCTCAGGGTGAGGCCAAAATGAGGGGGATTCACGAACCATTTAGGCCTTCTACTTATGGTCTATCAAATAAGTTGGCAACCGCATTGTTGAAAGTTTCCTGAGGTTGGAATAGTTTGTTTGTTATCATTGCAGTCACTATCCGTAGAATATTCTTAATGACACCTTGACGGGTTTTTTAGGGCATACTCAGTAACAAGGCTGTTAATCTCCAGGCTCTTAACCTTCCAGCAACATGCTGAACCTGTTTGACCGATTATTACTGGTGCGAGGGGTTCCCATTTTTGAGGAACTTCGGGAGGATTTTTTGATCCGCCTAGTTCCAGTTATGGAAGAAGAGATTTTTGAAGCCAAGCAACCCATCATTCGCCAAGGCGAAGAAGGGAGCTCGATGTTTATCATTGCTTCTGGTCAAGTCAAGGTTCACATTGGGGATCAAGAACTCAAGCGTCTGGGGCGGGAAGAATTTTTTGGGGAAATGGCACTCTTTGATTCGGAGTCGCGATCGGCCTCAGTGACTGCTTTAGAAAGATGTGTCTGTTTGGAACTGACCCAGCAGCAGCTGTATTCCGCGATCGATGAAACGCCCGGAATTGCACTGAACTTAATCCGCATCCTTTCAGGGCGGATCCGCAAGCTCAACCAAGAAATTAATGAATTACGGGGCCAAAGTAACGGGGCAAATCCCAAAGCCATGCCGCGCGAAGTGGCTACCCGTGTTAAGCGTCCATAGCAGCTCTACAGCAAATCCATCGTCGTTCCATCCCACAGAATCAATCACGGGGTTTAGTCCGGTTGAGTTGACTGATCGAGGTAGGCTTTGACGTTGTATAGGATTTCACTCCGCACTTGGTCGTAGTCGCTGGATTGACACCAAGGCTTCAGGCTCAGAACTGTAGAATGGGCTCCGATCGAAACCACCTGCCCAACGGCTTTCGGATGGGTGAGAACTTTAGGGTGGCGTTCTGCGATCGCTAACAAATCCTGAAAGGTGGGTTGAAGAGCCCGATCGCCAATATGGATGCGAATGTCTACTCGTCGAATCCCAAGAACCGTTTGGTTCTTTAATGTACCGCTAAAGAGCTGACTATTGGGAATCGTAATCCGGACATTATCTCCAGTAATAATCGTGGTGGAAAACAGACCAATACTGTCCACTGTTCCAGAGACGCCGCCCCCTTCGATCGTATCGCCAACTTCAAAGTGTCGAAAACTAATCAACAGAATACCTGCTGCTAAGTGGGAAAGACTATTTTGAAGAGCGAGACCAACGGCTAATCCTGCGGCACCGACAATGGCGACTAACGTTGTTGTTTCAATTCCGATTGTGTTCAACGCCGCAATGATGCCCACAACCCAAATCACAATTTTCAGAACTTGCAACAGGAACCGCTGCAAGGTGGGTTCAATTCGTTTGAGAAGTCGTTTGCTAACGGAAACACTGAAGTTTCCCACCCAGTTTGTGCAGAGTAAAATGACGATCGCCCCAAGGAATTTGGGCAGAACTTGCCAACTCCAATGGGCTACGTCATCATTGCTCAAAAAATCGGTAACTGTCATACACCTTGCGGACTCGTTGACTCGCTGACTTGCTACTTGCACCTTGCTAAAGGCGCGCTATTCAACAATCAATTTCACCATGAAAGGTGAATATTTCGGCAAGCTTCGCCCCGATTTGCCGCCCGGAGCTAAAAAGCGGGCTCATAGAAAATGGCTGCAAAGATTGCTGAGGGGCAACACTCACGAATGCAGCTTCTCTAAAAATTTCCTAACTAAATTTACGATCGTAGGTAAACTGGCACTGGGTACCTTGGGGCGTGATTATTATTCCTACCAATGCACAATTGAAGACTTGCTTTGATCTGTGTCAGCGGTTAACGTTGATGTATCGTTCGATCGGGCTAGTCTGCTTTGACGAAACGTCCGGCAACATTTTCATCCTGGCGGGTGATGAAACCGAAATTCTAATCTATCCAGATGGTCGATGGAGATTTCAAAAATGAAGCCTAATTTCACCACAATGAGTCGTGCTGCTTTGAAATCCTACCTGCTGTCCCATCGCAATGATGCGGATGCAATGAGCGCTTATATCCAGAAAATTAGTGCCGAACCAGGATGGGTAGAATGTTCAGCCTTAAATTCCCCAGATGACTTAGACAACTATCCAGAATTTTTGGAGAAAGTTCGTCGCGCAGGACAATAGAACCGCCTTCCCCGATCGAGTCACATAAGAGTCACAATGAAACAGGGTTCTCTCTCGGGTAATACCACCCTAGATGCGGAGCGAGGGCTATAGGCAAGCTTTGGGATAGAGAGAGGTTCTAAAAAAATTCTCCTACAATTGAGGAATCGTTCCCCAGGTAGGTCTATTTATGCTTTTCTCCCTAGAGCAGATTTCTAGGCGGTTAGAAAGTCCTAGTGTGAAAGATCGGAAGTTAGCACTAGCTGCTCTAAGAGAGGTGCCTCCTGAGGACGCAGTACCTCTGATTAAGAAAGTGATCCACGACGAAAATCAGCAGGTTCGATCGATGGCAGTGTTTTCCCTTGGCCTCAAGCCAACAGAAGAATGCCTATCGATTTTGGTTAAAGTTTTGCAGACAGAACCGGATTATGGTGTGCGGGCCGATGCAGCGGGTGCACTGGGATATCTCGAAGATGTGCGAGCCTTTGAACCCTTAGTGCGGGCCTTCTATGAAGATACAGAATGGCTTGTGAGATTTAGTGCAGCAGTTGCCCTGGGCAACCTCAAGGATCCGCGAGCCCGCGATGTATTGGTACAGGCATTGAGTAGTCCGGAAGTCGTCTTACACCAAGCTGCGATCGCGGCCTTAGGGGAAATTCAAGCGATCGATGCTGTAGATGAAATTCTGCGGTTTGCCCAGGCAGAAGACTGGTTGGTACGGCAGCGGTTGGCAGAAGCCTTGGGCAACTTACCTACGGAAAAAAGTTTATCGGCATTGAAATATTTAGCAAAAGATAGCAACCCCAGTGTTGCGGAAGCAGCTCGCCTAGCTCAGCAACGACTAGAACACTCTCCTTAAATATTCTCCTTAAATATATTCAGGTTGGTATGGCACGGCGGGTGACTCTAAGCCCAGCCTGGGAAGCAGCACGATCGTGAACATTCTGTTGAAAGCAGTCTGACGAATAAGACTCACGCAATCAGTCCCACGATCGTGGATTGTTGGCACTATCTTGCTGGCTTCTTAAGCAATGCAGGATGTTGCAACGCAGAATTATGCATCAGCTTTGCGGAATTCTAGGAGCATTGCCCCGGTCGTGATACCCTCTTGCTGGCCGTAGCCGCTGAGGGTTAGGGACTGGAGATGTCCCAGCAGAGGCTGTGCACTCAATTCCAGCAACTTAAATCCAGGCAGGTCTTTCTCGAACTGGGCTTTGAGGGGTGGCCAGCTCACTTGTAAATAACCGTTGTTGGGAGTATTAAGTCCTTTGAAACGACTAACAGCACTGGAAGCTGCTGAACGGTCTTTAAGCAGGGTATCTAAGACTTCGATCGACGGTGCAAAGAGTTCATAGTGATCGATGGAAGTGTGCACGCCTGCCACCTGGACTTGTAGGGTGCTATCGGTCACGTTGCGATCTGCCACGTTGCGATCAGTCACGCTGCTAGAACGGTCTAAGGCAACCGTTGGGGGGGATGCTAATCGAGTCCAAGCATCCACACTCCGTTGTCCAAGTTGAATTTTGCCTGGAGTTAGACCCTGCTGCTGGGCGAGATCGTTCAAGTGCTGAATCCCTTGCTGAAAGGCAGTTTCATCACTACGATCGACCACCAAAACCCAATCTTGGGTCGCTTTTGCCGTCTTAGCGGGAAGCATCTTCGCAGGGAGTAGAGCTAGGGCATATTCTCCCTTGACCCAATTGAGGACATCATCAGTCAGCATGAGATGCCAACGGGATTCTAGAGATTGGATAGGCCTTTGGATCCAATCTGACAGTTTAGAATAGCCCTTGGTGCCTTCGAGGATACCTTGCCAAGTGGATTGAAGTTGGGTGCCAGCGGCGATGAACTGGCTATTGGCGGGTAAGTATTGCAGAGCTGCGATCGGTTGAGACAAGGTTGCAACTTCCGTACGATCGCTAAGCTGGGTGGGTACCAAAGCAACGTCGGCCACTAAGCCTTGGCGATTCGCAGAGAATCCGATCGCCAATCCTTGATAGGTAACAGACTCCTTACCCGTCAGGGTATCCAATTGATTTAGAATGCTGCGATCGCCCAGGGCTGCAGAGAATTGAGGCAAATTCAGATAAGCCAGTCCAATTCGTTTACTGGGCAAATGGGCGATCGCTCGTTGATAGTTCAGCGAGTTGGCTAAGTTCAGATCAGGAGCCTGCACGTTACTAATCGCATTGCGCAAGACCTTGGGACTATTAGCAAACAGAACGAACCGATCGCCTACGACTGCACTGGCTAGAGTGAGGGGGATGTCTAGGTTCGCTTGTTTGACCTTACCGTAAATAATTTGAGTCCCTTGGTATTGCTCGAACACCAAATCTTCGGGAGACACAGCCCGCTTCTGCCAAAACAGTTGCAGAAATTCCCGCGATCGCTGGGTATTTTTGGTGGTAAGAGCGAGCAGATAGCCCACTTGATTGCCCGTTTCTGCATCCCGATCGACATCTAGATTCGTAATTGCCGCCGTGATTTCATTGCCCAGCCAAGGTTTAATGGCTTGCTCATAGCGTACATCGCTTGAGCCAAGTAAGCTATCGCGAAAGGCTTCAAATTCTTGCTGTGTTTGTTTTTTCAAATTAGCAGGAACCAGAGCTTGACGCACTGTGGCCAATCGATCGGGATTGACCAAGAGAGAAACCATTGCCGGAGCATTTTTGGGAATAAAAATCATGGCGGTCGGTTCAGACGTAACGCCACTACCCAACAGCCCCCAAGAGCCTCGAGTAAACATCCAACCGAATCCCAGCAAGATAATCAGAATGGGAATTGCGATAACAGCAGTCAGGGCAGAAGAGAGTGATTGACGTTTCATGGGCAATCTGGCTTAACCAATCCAGGGTTATTATTCCATACGGTCTTGGGTCAACAGAGCAACGCTTCGTGTTCCGTAATGGTGTTCCGTCATGCTACAACATCAGCCACAAGAGAATTAGACTCTGGAAATCTGGAAATTAAGGCTGAGCAACGGTAGATGCTTGCAGCACCCATGGCTAAGGAAACCGGCCCTAGGACTCGCAGTGAAAAATCGAGATCGACCGCTCACGATCGCCATGACTTTAGATCCGCAATCCCTCGGTCGATACTCAAGGATAGCTATGCTGAGAATTATGCTGAGAATAGTTAAAATTGCGACATCGCATCTTCCTTTGGATGGACGCTAGGTAGCATGCTCGAAAATGATACGGTTCCTCAATCCGACAATACAGTACCCGAGATGTCCGATCCACCTTCTGAATCACCTGAGGATGCTACTTCAGATTCAGCACCGAACCACATGACGATCGAGCAATGGTTAGAGCGCCTACGCAGTAGTGATCGAGCGTTCTACAACATAA
This sequence comes from Alkalinema sp. CACIAM 70d, assembly GCA_002148405.1. Lineage (GTDB taxonomy): Bacteria > Cyanobacteriota > Cyanobacteriia > Leptolyngbyales > Leptolyngbyaceae > Alkalinema. The sequence continues at coordinate 146,561 of MUGG01000169.1, forward strand.
TGGCCATGGAAGTTTGGTCGATCGCAAAGAGCATGGATACCCTGATTCCGGGGTTTTGGCATCGCTTCATGGTCAATCGTCGGGAAGCGATGCAGAAGTTTTTAGCGGAAAAGCGTAGCCAGGTCACTGAGTCACTCCATGTTCCAGAGAATGGGGAAAAGGCTGAACCTGTGGAACCGTTAGTGGGTACAGATTTGCACGCCAATCGAGATTCAGAGCTTGACTCAGAGTTTGACTGGGATACGGATTGAGATGTCTGGATCTGATTCTCAAGCCTGGGGGGAATTATAAGGCTTGACCTTTGCGGATTGAGTCCATGATTGCCTAACCAGAGGACTTAATCTCGACAGAAGGCTCAGACAGATTGTCTAGTGCATAATTTCTTTATCGAAAGTAATGTGATTTTCCAAACTTGTAGTTTACGGACTTAAGTAGTTTGATCAAGTAACTAGTAATAGGTTCTACCCGGTCTCTAGCATCAATGGTTGTTGAATGCGGTTGGAGAGTTCGCTGCATTTAACCGGCTCAACGCCCGTAAAGGGATTACATAAATCTGGAATTGCTTGCGTGCATAACTATTGATGTTTTTGAGAGATTGTATGGAGCCACTGATTCTCCTTCACCCCAGCCTTAGCCCTATGAAAGCAACTAGCCTCTCTGTTTGGAAGCAGCTCAAAAAACGTGAAATCACGGTGGATGAGGCGCTTGAGCTATTAATCGATCGCGACGGAAATGTCATTTTTGAACTACTCGATGGGGAAGTGAGCGATCGCTTCATGCGGCAGTTTATCGACCGTCGATCGCTCCCGACAGCAATTCCGCTGTTGCTGTGGCGCAACTGTTACTACCTTGGGTGTCCCAAGGCTCTGTCTTCAGAAGAATTAAAGGCGATCGGGGAACGAACGCTGACAGAAATTAAAGTCGTTCCTATTTCCGAAAAAAGCTATCGCACTTGGTACCATCTTGCCAATTTATCTCGCAGTACAATTAGTGCGGATCCATTAGTCAACCCTTTAACGGGGGAACGGGAACAGGAAGACATTGGCCAAATCACTGAGCTACACCTGTCCCGCGCCGAAGACCAAATTGGACGGATCAAAACTATTATTTCCGGCGCTTTACGCAACCGAGCCAGTGATATTCACCTAGAACCAACCGCAGAAGGACTGCGGGTACGCTACCGGATTGATGGGATTTTGCGGGACATCACGACCCTTCCCCCGGAAATTAGTCGGCGGGCGATCGTGGCTCTGAAAGTCATGTCAAGCATGGACATTGCTGAAAGTCGGCGACCCCAGGATGCCCGGATTGGGGAAAGCTATGCCTCCGGCGAACAAAATGAAATGGGCTTGGATATGCGGGTTAGCACCTTGCCCTGCGTAGGTGGAGAAAAAGCGGTCATTCGGTTGCTGCCCCGAGAAAACCCCTTTTCCGGCATGGATGAGCTAGGCTTTACGCCCCATACCTTGGAAATCTATCAATCTTGGCTTAAACAACCCCAAGGCATGGTGATCTTCACAGGGCCTACGGGGTCAGGCAAAACCAGTACGCTCTACACGAGCTTGCAGGCGATCGCCACGGAATATGTCAACGTGGTTACCGTTGAGGATCCGGTGGAATACGTCCTGCCTCGGATTACCCAAACCCAAGTCCATGAAGCCGCAGGCATGACCTTCGCAGCAGGGTTACGATCGATTCTGCGGCAGGATCCAGATATCATCATGGTGGGTGAAATCCGCGACCATGAAACCGCAGAAACGGCTGTCCGAGCGGCTTTAACGGGACACCTTGTGCTGACCACCCTACACACCAATGATGCCATTAGCGCCATTCCCCGCTTAAAAGACATTGGCCCAGATCCAGGATTACTCAGCGATGCACTCCTGGGCGTTGTGGCTCAACGGCTAGTACGCAAGGTCTGCCCCCACTGCGCCGAACCCTACAGTCCAACCGAAAAGGAACTGACTATTCTGGGGCTGACCCGTGAAGAAGCTCAAGCCCATACCTGGATGAAAGGCAAAGGCTGTGCACGGTGTTTCAACTCTGGCCATTTAGGGCGGGAAGCGATTATCGAATTGCTGAATATTGATGATGCCATTCGGCAAATCATTTACGAAGGCACCATGACCCAACTCCATGGGTATTTAGCCGAGAGCAATTTTGAGTCGTTTCGGATGGCGGCGATCGCCAAAGTCAACGCAGGAGTGACGACGGTGGATGAAATTCTGCGAGTGTTGCCCCACAGTGCCCTAGCCCGCCGAAAAACGACCCGACCCCACGCCCATATGAAGGTGATCAATCAACAGGCGATCTAAGTCGGGTCGATCGAGAAGCGATTATCAACAAGTCATACAGGCTAGATAATTCAGGGGATTACACCAGATTGAGGCTCAAGGGCTCGATCGGGGTAAAGCAGCATGGTAGGCTAGCGGAAACTTTTGGGACGATTCCAATTAATCAGCATGTTTCAACCGACCCTACCCAGTATCAGCGTTGCAGACTTGGCCCAAAAATTAGCAGAGGCCCCGGAATCCTTGCAATTGGTGGATGTCCGTGAACCGGAAGAACTGGCGATCGCGCAATTACCCGGCAGCATCAGCTTACCCCTGAGTCAGTATGAAGTTTGGTCACAGGATATTCACACCCGTCTTAATGCAACTCAGGAAATTGTAGTGTTGTGCCACCACGGAATGAGATCGGCGCAGATGTGCCAATGGCTCCTCGGGCAAGGCTTTACCCAGGTCAAAAATATTACCGGAGGGATTGATGCCTATTCTGTTTACGTGGATACGACGGTACCTCGGTATTAGCTAGGCAACGGAATGACCTAGGTAGCAGAATTAGCAGGATATGAGAGAAGGCTGAACGTCTAGAGGACTGATTGCTGAGCCATCTCGCTAAGCTTCATTTCTTCAGAGCTTGGACTAAGACTGCTCGCCACAAGCCACCGCAGAAAAATAGATCTGCTATCTTAGGGTCACGAGAGTGCAACTATTGCCAAGCCTTAGCAGTTTCTTCCAGAAGTCTGTTGAGGGAATTGGGCGATCGTCCTCGATGGTAGGCCGAAGGTCGCCGAAACCTGCATCCCAGAAAACTTTGCTCAAAATCTGCTAAAAAGCAATATTTTTCTTATAAAAATATTTTTCAGCCAGTTGCTTCTTGAGCAAATTTTTAGGTCAAATCATTTTTATAAAGTTCTTGTCGTTAGGCTACGTTTAGCAAACTTGTGAAGTCGCTATTGCCAAGTCACTCTTAGACAAAATATCAACCCAGTCCTATTCCCTGATTTTGATTTCTCCTAATTTCGACTTCTCTTGATTTCGACTCCCTTAGTTCCCTTTCCCAGTTCCTTCAAAATGTCTATTCAAATCACCCTTAATAACCGCCAACAGCAAGTGCTTTGGGCGACGGTTCGCCATTACGTTGCCACCGCAGAACCTGTGGGTTCAGAAGTGCTGGTCAAGGAATATAACATGAGCGTCAGTTCAGCAACGATTCGCAACGCCATGGGCTTTTTGGAAAAAGCCGGACTGCTGTATCAACCTCACACGTCGGCAGGCCGGATTCCGTCGGATTCGGGCTATCGGCTTTACGTGGATCAGCTCATGCAGCCAATGCCGCAGATGTCTCCTCAGGTGGAACGGCTGCTGGCCGATCGCTTGCCGTCCAGTAGCTGGAGTGCGGAGGCCGTGCTGAAAGGGGCTGCACAAATTCTGGCAACTTTAAGTGGTTACATCACCCTGATTACCACTCCCCTGACCCACAGTTTAGAACTACGCCACCTGCAACTCGTTCAGGTTGACCCCCAGCGAGTCATGCTGATCATCGTGACGGATACCTACGAAACCCAGTCCGTCTTGATGCCGTTACCAGAGTCAAACGAGCCGGAAGAGGCGGATCTGCTGGAGCAGGAATTACAGGTTCTGTCTAATTTTCTCAACGATCGCCTGCGGGGCAAAACCTTGGTGGATGTGCAAGCGCTGGATTGGCGGGAGTTGGGGCAAGAATTTGAGCGGTATGGCAGTTTATTAAGGGCGATCGCGCAGGAAGTCGATCAACGACTGGCGCAGGTCTCTGCACCCACCCAAATCTTGATTGGTGGTTTAGCAGAAGTGTTACGGCAGCCCGAGTTTTCAGAATTACAGCAACTACAAACCATTCTGCAACTGCTGGAAGAAGGCCAGCAGCAACTTGTTCCTCTGATTTTCGAGCGGCCTCAAAGTGGGGACTTACAAACTCCCCGCGATCGCCGAGTCACTGTGCGCATTGGAGCCGAAAATCCCCTAGAACCCATTCGATCCTGTACGCTCATTTCCTCGACCTACCATCGCGGCAATGTTCCTGTAGGTAGTATCGGCGTCCTAGGGCCAACCCGTATGGATTACGACAGCGCGATCGCCCTTGTGGAAGCCACCGCAGATTATCTATCAGAGCGACTGAGTTAAGCAAATCACCCAATTAAGAAGCTTGTAGGTTAGACGGCGATCGCTTTAACAGTTTGTGCACCAGATCAGGAATCTGAGAGGGACGTTCGGCCACCGGTACCCCTGCCCGCTTAAAGGCAGCCACCTTGCTTTCTGCGGTACCAATATCCGGGCCAAAGTCAAACGTTCTCGATTCAATAATCGCCCCGGCATGACCGATGCGACGGTTGCGAGGAGCAGTATGACCTGCGATGTAGGCAATCACCGGCTTATCGATCGCCTCAGAAATATAGTGGGCTGCCCGTTCCTCACTATCGCCGCCAATTTCTCCCACTAGAACAATGACTTCCGTTTGATCATCCTCTTCCAGAATTTGCAGCCATTGAGGAAAGGTTGAGCCCACGATCGCATCACAGCCAATACTAACCCCGATCGATTGACCAATGCCTGCCCGCGTCAAGGTTCGAGCAATTTCATAGGTCAAGGGGCCATTGCGAGTAATCAACCCCACATTTCCCGGCATATAGAAATCAGGAGGATGAATCCCTAGCGAAATTTGTCCCGGCACAATGACGCCAGGGCCATTCGGCCCCACCACTAATGTTTCCGTCGCTTCTGCCTGCCGAACTAAATGCACCATATCGAGGGGCGGAATCCCTTGGCTAATCAAAATAATTTGCCGGATTCCAGCCCGAATGGCTTCTAATGCTGCATCTAATGCTGCATAGGGATGGGTACAGATTACCGTTGTGGAGATCCCCCGCGAAATCGCCGGAATCTGCTCCACCATGTCATAGATGGGAATGCCTGCCACCGTACCTCCCCCAGCTCCCGGACTCACCCCCGCCACAATATGGGTGCCATAGGCTTTCATTAAAGGAGCGTAGGTCATTCCTAAGGGCTCGGTAATCCCTTGAATAATGACTTGACTGGTTGGAGGAAAAATCATAAGGTATCGAACTAACTAAATGACTCACGACGGAGCTGAGTGTGCCAGAACTCAAAAACTTACAAGCTCAAAGACTTACAAGCTCAAAGATTTGCAGAACTCAAAGACTTGTGATCAACTAATCATTAACTAATCATTAACAAACTTAATGATTGAACTCTCGCTGACTGAACTGGGTAAACAAACTCGTTAGAAAATCTTCGTTTTAAAAAATTTTAAGCGAAGATTAAGAATCAGCTAAGGAACAACTAAGTCCATAGGATGACTAAGCAAACAGCTTGCAAATGACCTCATTGGATGAACGCAGAAACAAACTAGCAACAGCCTCATAACCAATCGGAAAGAGTTCAGGAATAGGTTCGTAATTAGCTCGCAACAATTTTTAAACAGAGAATTCTTGCAAAACCGGGGTTTCAGAGGAAATAACTTTGTTTAACTAGTGGGTTTAACTAGTGGAGGCCTAAAAGTCTGTGCTATGGACTATAAAACGGTTCTCTCTAAACTCGCAAGATGTCCATCATTTAAGACTTTCTATAACATATAGGAAGAATACTAATACCCTTGTCCTATTTGCCAAAACCTATCCAGCATTATATTTGCGCTATTTCCTATAGGATAACGATTTCATCCTAGGGCTGTTGATAGATGGATGACATTAATTAAGTTGCCCTTATGTTTGGAGCTAAGCCACGCAAGGAAAAGAATTTCCGTGAAATTACGGAAGCGATGAAGATTAAGTAACGGTTAAGACTAGCTTTTGCTTCGTTTAACTCGACTCATCAGTTCTCTAATAGACTCATCCAAATCCTCTAGGAGGACGATCGACGTTCCACTCAGAGTTTCCTTGGCCGCTTCATAGTCTTTCCCAACAAGCCGCACAATAATTTGTGGCGTGAAGACCACGCGACTCACGATCGATTCCTCCTGGCCCCGGCTATAGGTGCGCATATTACGAGTGTGAGCCTGAAGAAACTGGACTAAGGTCTGGGCAATCTCCTGACAAGACACAATTCCTCCCACCAAGTTGATGAGAATGACTTTGAGTTGGGACTGTTGTCCCATCCGCGCTAACCCTTGCTCTAATCGTTGGCAAAGCGTGCTGGGTAACCATTGGTGGTGGGTTTCGCTACCAATGTTGAGAAAGCACAGGGGTTTGCCGCCCATTTGGTAAACCAAATCCAGCGTCGCCATAGTTAGGCCCGCACCGTTACAAATGATACCGATCGTGCCATCGGTTTCCATGGTCATTTGCAACTCCGGTTGCAGATCAAGGGGATTAATTATCGGAGATTCGCTCAGACTAGCGAGATCGGGATGCCGTCCTAAGGATCCATCATTGACGGTAACCTTACCGTCTAGCGCCATGATTTGACCCGCGCTGTCCACAGCCAAAGGATTGATTTCAACTAAATCTAGATCCTTGTCATCCATCAGCCAGTACATTTTTTCAATCACGGCACTGACAGCATTCATCAAATCGCCCTGTAAACCCATCTTGAGGGCTAACTGTCTGGCATAAAAAGGAGAAAAGTCCCCATCCACAACGACTTGCTGCATTTGGTCAATTGCTGACTGAACTTCCATTCCACCTTTGCACGAGCCTAAGAGAACCGGGCGACGAATCGATCGATTTAATGTAACGGCTAAATAAAATTCCTGAACAGCATCAAATTTAGCTTCTGCTAGCAACGCCTTGGGATATTCACCCATGATGGGCAAATTAAAAATTGTTTGGGCGGCAGCAACTGCATCAATGGTGTTTTCAACGAAGCGCACTCCCCCCATGCGGCCCCGGCCTCCAATGTAAACTTGGGACTTTAAGACCACAGGGTAGGGAATGGTGAGATTTCTCAGATCCTTGGGCCGATCGATCCGTTGGGAGGGCAAGACGGGAATGCCAACCGTGCGGAATAGTTCTTTAGCTTGATATTCGAGGAGATCCATAGTTCGCCTGCGTCTTTTGGGTGGCATGTCCTGACTTCCAACTCCTTAAAATATACTTTTGCAGCGATTAGATCCATGGGTTCCCTCTGGGTTGCCATGATTTTAGGTGTCTTTCTGCCGGGGCAGTTACGCCCCATCCTAGCGGGGACACCCCAATTCCCTCCATATCCCATCTGACAGAGTCCTAGCTGAGTCTAGGAGGTTTATTCAACTAATTGTTTAAATTCAACCGAGGTTTCACGGAACGTACGATCGTCCGATGGGGAATGATTGTTTTTAATGATTGTCTTTAATGATTATTTTTGATGATAATTTTTATAGGGTTTTCTTATGATGTATGTCTATCTCCATGGGTTTGCCTCCAGTCCACGATCGTGGAAAGCGCAGTTTGCCCAATCCCGATGGCAGAAGTACCACCAGGAATTACTTACACCGGATCTCAATCAAAATGATTTTTCGCACCTAACCTTCAGTCGCCAACTTCACCAAGTCCAAATGCTGATTGCTGAAGCACCCGCTGTAACGCTGATTGGCTCTAGTTTTGGGGGACTAACCGCCGCTTGGTTGGGGGAGCGATGTGCGAATGTGCAAAGGCTGGTTTTACTAGCCCCCGCCTTTTATTTTTAAAAAACTGGCTGCCAACGATCGAACCATCAGTTTTGCAAAAGTGGCAAGCGGGGGAACCGATGATGGTTGACCACCATGGTGAAGGCAAAAAAATGCCGTTGCACTATCAATTTATTCAGGATTTAGAACAGTACTCTGAATCACATTTACAAAGATCCCTGCCCACTTTGATTATTCATGGTCAAGGGGATCAAATCATTCCCATTCAATCTAGTTATGAATATTCCCAAAATCGCCCTTGGGTCACGGTAAAAAGTGTGGATGACGACCATGCTCTTACGGAGATTCCAGAAGAAATTTGGCAAAAAATTGAGCAATTTTGCGGTTTGAACGCCTAGAAACGAAAAAATGACAGACACCGTGAACTTTGGGCCTAATTGGGTGCGAAAGTTGCGTTTGATTTGATTTGCCTATCTCCTGGTGAAAACGGATGGCAAGAAATCCAAGAGAGGCAGTATCATTAACGAGTCGTGGTTGAGAGGACGTAACGTTAAGTATGGAAACTGAATTGCAACAAGCTGAATCTACGGCACAATCAGAAGCAACGATCAGCCTGGAAGATGCTGGCACTCTGGCGCAACTGTCTAGTTCAAACGAGACCAGCGAACAGGTGAAGGAAGTTTTGAACGCTGCCTACGAGATTCTGTCCAATCTGCCGGAGCGTTTGGGTGAATTCTTCACTGAGTATAAGCAGTTGATGGTCACCCTGGGATTGATTTTTGGGTCGATCGTAGCCGTCAAGCTAACCTTAGCTCTGTTAGCTGCATTGAATGAAATTCCGTTGGTTGAGCCTGTGTTGGAGTTGATTGGTTTGGGCTACTCCACTTGGTTCATCATTCGCTTTATGTTGAAGGCCGAAAAGCGCCAAGAGTTCTACACGAAGTTTAATGACACGAAGGATCAAGTCCTGGGTTCTAAGTAATTCTCTTGTTGTTGAAAGAGAACCGATTGCTTGCAAGGGAATTAATACCCGAAAGATAGGGATCTGAACTGTTTTTTGGGTCAGTTGATGCCCGTGAGTTGATAGAAGTTTGAAATTAATCAGATCGTTTTCGATCATCTAAGTAGCTTCGGGGCAAAAACTCCGAGGCTACTTTTTTAGGTGTTTTTTTCTTTTTTAGGCATTTGTTTGAGGGGGGTTGGGTGGGTTGCGGACTGTTTTTGGGGTCAAGTCGAGTTTTGTTGATCTTATCGATCGAAAAACTGACAAGGTTCTTCCAATAGCGTAGAATTGAAAGGTTGTCTAAAACAGCAAGACTCAGAGTACTATGGCATGTCCTAAGAAGAAAACCTCCAATGGTAAGCGCGATCAGCGTCGTGCGACTTGGAACCGGAAGGCTGAACTGCAAGCTCAACGTGCCCTATCTCTCGGTAAGTCTGTCCTCACCGGTCGGGCTAAGGGATTTGTTTATCCCACTGAAACAGAAGACGAAGAGTAAGGTTGTAGCAAGATGCTGGGCAAGTTTTTTCACAAGCCGAGCGATGAATTGCGCGATCGTGTACCTCCGGGGCAGCACTTGGCAACAGGTTTTCCAGTGTTGACCTACGGAGATACACCATCCGTTGCTGCTGAAAATTGGCAGCTTAAAGTATGGGGGCTAGCCCAAGAGAAGGTCATCACCTGGCAGGATCTCATGGCCATGCCCCAAAGTGAGTTTACGGCGGACTTCCACTGTGTGACGACTTGGTCCAAATTGGATGTGCAGTGGCGCGGCGTCAAGGTTACGGATTTCATGCAGGCGATCGAGGTTGATCCCAGGGCTGTGCATGTAATGCAGCACGCCTACGGTGGATATACAACCAATCTCGCCTTAGAAGATTTTTTACGAGAAGAAAATTTCTTGGCCCACACCCTCTACGGTGAGCCCTTGCCTGCGCCCCACGGTGGCCCAGTGCGGCTCGTGGTTCCCCATCTCTACGCTTGGAAAGGTGCTAAGTGGATTAACGGGCTGGAGTTTCTCGATCGGCAGGAATTGGGGTTTTGGGAGCGAAACGGCTATCACCATCGGGGTGAACCCTTTGCAGAAGAACGGTATAGCGATCTTTAAGCGATCGGTGCGATTCTAAATTGGCGATCATTCACCCTTCGGCTGAGGTTCCATCTAGAACAGCAGCCATAACAATTTTTCGGGCGATCGGTGTGGCATGATGGCAGGAACGATCGCTAAGTGGCGATCGTGTAATTTTGCTATTTGAGGGCTTGCTGTGAGTTCGGTTGAGTCATCCCGTCGCTTCACCCACCTTCGTAAAATGGGGGTTCTTTCCCTGCTGGGGTTTGCTGGGGGCCTACCCTTTTTGTTAACGGGCACCGGGCGGGCGTTGCAGGCATGGCTCACCACCAATGGCGTTTCAACCACCGTCATTGGACTCTTTGGATTAGCAGCGCTCCCCTATTCCCTCAAAGTCTTTTGGGCACCTCTCCTCGATCGCTACATTCCTCCGTTACTGGGACGACGGCGGGGCTGGCTGCTCTTGTCTCAAATTGCCCTCGTGGTCGCGATTGTCGTTCTAGGCAGTCAAAACCCTAGTCAACTGGCCCAGCTCACGGTTAATTCCAGCAATACCTGCGCAGCCTCTCCGTTCCAAGGGCTGTGCGAATTTTGGCAGGCTTTGATTACGATTCTTCCCAATCCCTTCTTCCAGCTTGCCTTACTCGTAGCCTTTCTCAGCGCGACCCAGGATATCAGCGCCGATGCCTATCGAACGGATGTGTTGAAGGTGTCGGAAATGGGTAGTGGGGCGGCTTTTTTCGTGACAGGCTATCGGATTGCGTTGGTAATTGCGGGGGGCATAGCCCTAGCGATCGCCGATCCTAAAAATCCCCAGCATTGGTCATGGCAGCAGGTCTACTGGCTGGTAGCGGGGTTGATGAGTATTGGGATTGTTGCAACGCTGCTGGCTCCGGAACCGAAGCAGTTCGCCAAGCCAACCAGTATGCAGGCGGCGATCGTGCAGCCGTTCCAGGAGTTCTTTCGCCGCATGGGCTGGCAAAGTGCAGTGGCGGCACTTGGTTTTGTCGTGCTTTACCGCTACGGAGATGCTTTGCTGAACTCCATGGCCGTTCCGTTTTTGCTCAGTGCCGGTTATCAACAGGGCGAAATTGGCATTATTCAAGGAATTCTCGGTATCTTTGCCACGATCGCGGGAACGATCTTTGGGGGAGCCGTTTTTAGCAAAATTGGGGTGAATAAGTCCCTGTGGGTGTTTGGAGTCTTGCAGGCAGTGAGCAACCTGGCCTATTGGCTCCTAGCAACCTTTGGGAAAAGTGGTCTGTTAGTTTGGATTCCAACATTGACCAATGGGGTACAGGTGGGCGTGGGCCAAACGGATGCTGGATTGTTAGCCGCGATCGTGGTGGAAAACTTCTGTGGCGGGTTAGGTACAGCAGGCTTTTTGGGCTTCATGATGACGCTGTGTAATCCCCAATTCTCTGCTACTCAATTTGCCTTGCTCTCTAGCTTAATGGCAGTCAGTCGCGACATTTTAGCCTCTCCGGCAGGTGCTTGGGCCAAATCCCTGGGCTGGAGTAGCTTCTTTTTAATGACCATTGTGGCGGCGTTACCGGGGCTGTTACTTCTGCCGATTTTTGCCCCATGGCAGGGAACTATGCAGCCAACAGATGATGCATCCTAGAGCCTCAGGACAACTAACCAACAGGACAGAGGATAGGATAAAGTTTAGAAAAGTTAACACATTACCCTGACATCCATGGCTTTCTTCCGTCAATATATTGCACCGCTGATTGTGGTCTTAGTCTTTGGCCTCGCCTTAGTGGCTGTGAGTGCGCGAATTTTTCTCCCTGCGGACATGATGGCTCCTGCACCGATTTCCGCCATTCCTGCTAGCCAGTCAGCATTCACTCCAGCGCTCGCGCCCCGTCCCTAGTGACGCTAGGCTCCTAATAGGCTCCTAACTACTCTAACGCAAGCCCAAAATCCGCCAGGGTCGATCCCCCGATCGCGGTGAGGGTGACTTGACGCCCCTCATCTTCACTTCCTTGGGACGCTTCTGGGTAAGTCAACTGAATCAATAAGTAGCGATCGGGCTTATAGGGCAGTCGATCGCACCATTCGATCGCCATGATTCCCGGTTCAGCTTCACTGCCATCCCAGTAGGTTTCAAGGTACAACTCGGCAGTTTCTTCGGGCGCGAGGCGGTAAAGATCTAGGTGGTAAAGGGGCAAGCGACCCCCATGGTATTCGTTTATCAACGTAAATGTTGGGCTATCGATCGTCTCCTGAATGCCTAAGCCTTGGCCAATGCCCTGCACGAGGCTAGTTTTACCAGCCCCCAAATCACCTTCCAAAAGGATCACTGTTCCAGGAGGGAGTTGCTGCCCTAGATACTGGCCTAGAGCTTGAGTTGCTGCGGTATTTGCCAAGTGGAGGGTGAGGCTGGAAGTCGTTATTGGATCGGTCGTCGTTGGAACCGTCGTAACTGCACTTATAACAGCCGACTCATGACCCAGGGCCACGGATTGACGATCGACTCGATTTTCTGAATTCATCCTAATGCTGTCCTTTAGTCTATTCCCCTCACTGGCCTGTCATTCTCTCACCGCCCGACGCCGATGGCCTCTAATGGGATCCTCGTAGCCTTCCTGGGCATAAAGGGCATGGTTCTGGCGTTCATACCAACGCAGCAGTACCCCTGCTAATTGCTGAGGATTGTGACGAACCCACCCTGTTTCGGGATCCTCGTCAATCACATCCGCCCGAATAATGCGCCGACCTAACCGTCCTACCGCATCGCTATCCAATGCTACAGGGTAGGAATTCTCCTTAGCGTAATGGGCGATCGCTTTGGCGGACGGCGGACGACGCTGGACGAGAACAGCATCAAACAACGGTTGACCGCAGACCCGATCGATTGCCCGAATGTGATCAGCAACGGTATAGTCATCCGTTTCCCCTGGCTGGGTCATGACATTGCAAATGTAAACGCAGGGGACTTGGCGCTGGGCGATCGCTTGGGCGATTTCCGGAACCAGAAGATTGGGGATGATGCTGGTATAAAGACTCCCAGGGCCAATGATGATGTAATCAGCTTCGTGAATGGCTGCGATCGCCTTGGGTAGCGCTGGAGGATTGGCAGGCGTACAACCAATGTTGACGATTTTTCCACCCGCTTCAGGAATATTAGATTCGCCTTCAATGCGCCGCCCGTCTTCCATTTCCGCCCAAAGGCACACATCACTCAAGGTAGCAGGCAACACTTCCCCTTTGATTGCGAGAACTTTGGAACTCGCCGCAACTGCCCGCTCCAGATCCCCTGTCACTTCGCTCATGGCCGTGAGGAAAAGATTGCCAAAGCTATGCCCGGTTAAGCCATCTCCAGCCTTAAAGCGGTATTGAAAGAGCTCCGTCATCAATTTTTCTTCGTCTGCTAAAGCCGCAAGACAATTGCGAATATCCCCCGGCGGCAAGACCCCAATTTCCCGTCGTAATCGTCCAGAGGATCCGCCATCATCTGCCACAGTGACGATCGCCGTCACATTAGTACTCGATAGCTTCAGCCCACGCAGTAAAGTGGATAGGCCCGTGCCACCGCCGATCGCGACAATTCGAGGCCCTCGATTCAACCGACGATGGGTCCACAGCACATCCACTAAGCCCTGATCTTCGTCAGGCATCAGGACTTCGGTAATGGAATCAAAGGTGCGAGTTTGGCCCCACCAAATCAGTAAAAATCCGACGGCTGCTACCAGCGGCCCACTCATATAGTTCGGGATCATGCGGGTCACAGTTTCCAGGAAATCACCCGCAAACTGAGTTAAGTAGTAAATCGGAGTCAGCTTGACCCAAATGGCAAATCCCAGGGAAACCATCAGCACCCCACCCGCACTGATGAGCATCCACCGCTTGAGCAACAACCCAGGGGCGAGCCATCGAAACCATCGGCTGACACTGGGAAAGACATGGCGCGACTCTTGGCGTAGGGTGCGCATGGTTCGTCGGATGAATCGATTAGTTGTCATTGGCAAATGCTCAACAAAATGCTCAAGAAAGAATAGACGAGAACAGGAACAAGGGGAGACGGGATCGGGGGGAGGAAGAGGTTTATGCCAGTCAGGATAGCCTAGGTTTGTAATTCTGCTGGTCTCTTATGATCGAAATCAGTCAGTTGTAGAAACTTCGCTCGCCCCTTGGCAAGCGACGAGTTGCAGACAGTCACCATTACTCCATCTAAAAATAATGACCGGTTCTACAAGTTGAGTGAACTGCCCCACAGAGCCAATAGCCAGTCAGAATCTGCGACAGACCTTGTTTAAAGATCGTGAATTTGCATGGAAGGTGCCCCAAAGTTTCCCCAAGAACTCCAAAGTTTCCAAAGAACCGAAAGTTTCCTCAAGAAATAGTCGCACAACAAGATAGAACTTGAAGAGACTGCCCCCACGATAGTAGAAGCACGACGGTAAAAATACGATCGCAGGCAAGCAAGCCTATAGTTTTCTCTGTGCTAGGTCTTCCTCAATGACTTTTCTCAAATAAGTTTTCCAAAAATAAAAGTGCCCCTTGCACGATCAAACCCTCTTGCAAGGATCTGAGACTTTCCTTCTTTTAAGGAAGGTGGAAAAAATCTGAAAGATCTCTGGAATACAAAATGGCCATGGCAACCTGCCTAAAGGACGCGATCGGGCTTCAGTGGTGAGGAGAATGAACCTGAGGGGCAAGCCCAATTAGGGTTGCAAGCTCTAACTGAGATTAGTTGGTTACATCAGGCTTTGGAGTAGGGGCGTTAGAGCATTAGAGATATATCGGCAAGGTGTATCACTGTCTTATCAATCTTTTCAGAGAGATGCATCAGAAATACGGATGAATTAGATTCAGAGATGTAAAAAGAGCCATATAGCCTTGAAAGGAACTCAGAAGCATAGATTTGGGAACTGCATTAGAGACTACTTAGAGACTACTTGGAAGCTAATTGAAATTTAGCGAAACAACTCAATGCCTTGCGGGATTGTCTAGATCAAGTTTGGAGGGATTTTCTGGGATTTTGAGAGATTGAGTTTAAAGTTTGGGATTGAGGGTTAAGCTAACTGGGTATCTACTAGGGCAATACTGTTACGGCAATACTGTTAAAGCAACACTGTGCCTTTAAGCGTGACAAATTTTGGCAAATGGCTGAACCGTTAATTGAACTAAAAGGCATTACCAAAACCTTTGGGCAGCATCGCGTCTTAGATGGGGTGGATCTCACCATATATCCTGGTGAAGCACTTGGCATCATTGGGCCTTCAGGAACGGGTAAGTCAACCATTTTACGAGTGATTGCAGGGCTAACCGCTCCAGACTCCGGAGAAGTTTGGGTGCGCGGACAACCCCGTCAGGGGATGATCGAGGATAATTTGCGATCGGGCGGCATTGGCATGGTATTCCAGCAGGCGGCCCTATTTGACTCGCTTACTGTGGAAGAAAACGTAGGCTTTGTGCTGTACCAGCACTCTCGGCTCCCGCGCCAAAAAATTCGGGAGATGGTGGAAGAAAAGCTGGCCATGGTAGGGTTACCAGGGATCAGTCAGCGATATCCTGCCGAATTGTCAGGGGGGATGCGGAAGCGAGTCAGCTTTGCACGGGCCATCATGTCCAATCCTGATAACCCAGCGGATTCGCCTGCGCTACTGCTCTACGATGAGCCAACAGCAGGACTGGATCCAATTGCATCTACTGTCATTGAGGATTTGGTGCGATCGTTGCAACATACCGATGGAGTCTGCGAGAGTTACGTGATGGTGACTCACCAAGATAGTACGATTCGGCGAACCACCGATCGCATTGTGTTTCTCTATCAAGGCAAGGTGCAATGGCAAGGAAAATGTCACGAGATTGATACCATAGACCATCCAATGGTCAGACAATTTTTTGGTGGACAGGTCGAAGGGCCAATTCAGGTGCTGGAGTGAAGACCATGCGATCGCGAATGATTCGAGAGGGTTCTGTCGGTTTACTGATTTTGACGGGCATTGGACTCTTTGTATTTTTAGCAGCTTGGATCAAGGGATTTAATCCGGCCAATCGCAGTTTTGAAGTGACGGTTGATTTCAACAGTATTTCAGGTGTTCAGGTAGGGACACCTGTGCGCTATCGGGGGGTGGCGGTAGGCCGCATTGCCAGCATTCAGCCAGGGCCGAATGGGGTTGAAGTAAAGATTAATATTGCCCCTGCCAATTTGGTCATTCCTAGCAACGTTGAGGTCAGTGTTAACCAATCAAGCTTGCTGGGAGAAAGTATGGTGGATCTGAACCCTAAGCCTGGAACTTTGGCTTTACAAGCAACAGCAAAACCCCTCGATCGGGATTGCGATCGCAGCCAAATTCTCTGTGATGGTTCACGGTTGACAGGAAAACCTGGGATTAGCACTGAAGAACTGATCCGTAGCTCGATCGAATTTACCAACGCCTACAGCAATCCGGAATTCGTCAAAAATTTAGCAAAACTCACCCAGAACTCCAGTGAAGCGGCAGCAGAAATTGCTAAGGTCAGTCGCGAGTTTGGCAGCCTTGCCCGCACGGCTCGCAAAGAACTTTCGGTGGTTTCAGGAACGGCCCAAACCTTTGCAACGACAGCTCAGTCCTTGGGGGGCGTGGCCAATCGCGCAAATCTCACCCTGGCTCAAGTGAATGAACTACTCGTCAGTAATCGCACGACCCTAGTAACGACTCTGGATAATTTGAGTCAGACCAGCGGCGCGCTACGATCGTCGGTGACGAAGTTGGAGCCTGCGATCGATCGGGTTGCCAGCGGCCAGCTTCTACAAAACCTAGAACAGTTATCCGCCAATGCAGCCCAAGCCTCGGCCAATCTCAAAGATGCTTCCACTGCGTTGAATAATCCAGCTAATCTCGCATTGCTCCAGCAAACCTTGGATTCGGCCCGCGCCACGTTTCAAAATGCGCAGAAAATCACAGCGGATCTGGATGACTTAGTGGGTGATCCGAAGCTGCGGGATAATTTACGGAATCTGATTAATGGTCTCAGTGGGTTGGTGTCTTCCAGTCAGCAATTGCAGCAGCAGGCGCAGATGGCGCAGGTGTTGGAACCGATGTCCCAAACGGCCAAAGCACAAGCCTTGAATGCCCCAGGTGCAGTACCGCCAACGGCTGCTTCCCAAGCTACTCAGCAACCGGGTTCCTCAGAGAAACCCGGTTTCTAGAGGGGAATGC
>MUGG01000151.1 GCA_002148405.1 Alkalinema sp. CACIAM 70d
CTTCGCCATATTGTGAGCTTCTCCTTGTAGTGAACCTAAGAAGCCCAAAAATTTAGAGCCACCCCGTTTGACATCACAAACAAGAGTGGCTCGATCGAATGTTAAAATTCTCAACAAGCCGCCTTGCTGCCGATTCAGCGAGGGGGAATAGCTACTTGGGGTTGTTGGCGCAATCCCGAGTAGTGGCCTAAATTTTTGGAACCTAGCGACCCCATGCTTCATGCCGACCCGTTGAAAGAAGGATGTCCATGGCAATCGCTTAAGAAACAAGGCTACTGACAAACCACCATCACTGTCAATAGTATTTAAAAAATCCATCAAGTATCATTAATCACCCGTACCGTTGAGCCAGCGCTTCCACTCAACGCATCCGATCGTCTGCTACAAAAACTCCCTCAACATCGTCATCGCGTGAGTCGCTCAACGGGTCAAGGGAGAATAGTCTCAGTTTAAGTCTTAGAAAAAATAGTGCTTGGAGAATCTAGCTTACCGAGCCGCAGCCACAGCCCCTAAGCCCACCAAATTCATCGTCAGATCCCACATGCGACGCGCATTTTCATCATCCCGCGCCTGGGGAGACACCCGCTGCACAAAGGACTGACCATCCTTGCGTTGACGGTTGCCCCAGCTCCAGTAAGCCCCCGACTGCTTGTACTCCGGATCAGCCAGCACCATCGCCACCCGATCGCCCGCCAATTCCTGGCTGACATAACCACCCGTGATGTTCTTTTGGAATAGGGGGAACAGCTTTTGGAACAGAGGATAGTGGTTGCGGAACAGCGGCGTATCCGCCACACAACCGGGATACAGCGAAACAAACGTAATACCCGTCGAGGTATGGTAACGGCGGTGCAGTTCCCGCATCGTCAGCACGTTACACACCTTACTTTCTTTGTAAGCCCGCACGGGTTCAAACTTATCACCCTTCGCCATGGTAATCGGCGCTTTGAACCCAGCCGCAAAACCATCGAAGTTACCCACATCGGGACGGGGCGGAATCTTGCCACCGAGTTCATCGGGGTTGTGGGTCACGGTGCCCAAAATCACCATCCGCCGATCGGAGTAGGTGGATTTTTTCATGTCCTCCAGCATCAGATTGCACAGGAGGAAATGGCCCAAATGATTGGTCGCCATGGTCAGCTCATAGTTCTCTGGGGAAAAGAGCGGCTCCTTCAACAACGGCATATAAATCGCCGCGTTGCAGATCAGGCCATCCAGCGATCGGCCCAAGGCCCGGAAATTTGCCACAAACTGGCGCACACTGGTCAAGGACGCCAAATCCAGTTGCATGATGGTGTAGCTATCCTGCGGAAAGCCCAACTCATTGGCCGCAGTTTCCGCCTTACCCACGCTGCGATTCGCCAAAATAACGTGCCAGCCGCGATCGATCAACGACTTTGCTGCATACAAACCGACACCCGATGTGGTCCCTGTAATTACGACCGTTGGCTTTTGATCATTTCCCATTGCTTCAAACTCCGTTGATCGTGCTTGTTTCTCTTAAGTGTTTTGTTTCAGTGTCTCACCCCAGTGAGCGCAATTTCGGGGTGTCCATCAGTGTTCTAACCCGTTTAGGGATCCCATTTCAAGATGTTATACAAATCGATGCAATTCTTTATGGAAGACCAGGAGCACCCTCGGAAAACCCAGAGAACAGGCCCTTTGACGCCCTTCCTCGCCCTGCGATCCCGGCTGATGCTGACCCGTTCCGTCCGCTTCCCCCTGCCGCTCTCCCGACAGAGCCAATCACCCGATCCGCTAGGGATTCCATCGATGTCAGGGGACGGGATCGATCGCTGCAAAGGCTGATTAAACAAGATTTTTTACCAGAGGTAACCAGAATCATCAGGGTCGATCGAATATTTTTGTCTATTGTTCTTATTTTATAATTTAATTTATATAAAAATCTAAAAAATCCTAAAAATGAGTTTCAAAGTGATCTAGGTGGTTTTATAAATACTTTTTGATATTTATGAGTCTTTAAAATCCTTCTAGCAAAGCCTTTCAGGGTTTACCGAACCTGAAACATGAACAATAATGCTTGTCATAGACCAATAGATGTCATCGAGCGGACTCACTAATGCGGACTCACTAATTTCGATCGCTTCCCCTTCCCCCGCTTGAGATTGATTGGTTCTTCATCCCTTCACCCCTAATTCGCCAACCCCGACACTCGCCCGTAACCCCTTCCTCGGAGATTCAACTAGGAGATTCCACTTATGAGACTGGCTGTATATGGAAAAGGTGGCATTGGTAAATCAACCACCAGTTGTAATATCTCCGTAGCCCTAGCCCGACGCGGCAAAAAAGTACTGCAAATTGGCTGCGATCCCAAGCATGACAGTACTTTCACCCTCACAGGTTTCCTGATTCCCACCATCATTGACACCCTGCAAGAAAAGGATTTCCACTACGAAGATGTCTGGCCGGAGGATGTGATCCATGAAGGCTATGGCGGCGTGCATTGCGTGGAAGCGGGCGGCCCCCCAGCAGGCGCGGGCTGTGGCGGCTATGTGGTGGGCGAAACCGTCAAGTTACTGAAAGAATTAAACGCCTTTGACGAATATGATGTGATTCTCTTTGATGTGTTGGGTGACGTGGTGTGCGGCGGATTCGCAGCCCCGTTGAACTATGCGGACTATTGCATGATCGTCACCGATAACGGATTTGATGCCCTATTCGCTGCCAATCGCATTGCCGCTTCTGTGCGCGAAAAAGCCCGTACCCATCCCCTACGCTTGGCCGGACTAATCGGTAACCGCACCTCCAAACGGGACTTGATCGAGAAATATGTGGAAGCGGTACCCATGCCCATCCTGGAAGTGTTGCCCTTGATTGAAGACATTCGGGTTTCCCGTGTCAAAGGCAAAACCATGTTTGAACTGGCAGAGTCCGATCCGTCACTGGAATATGTCTGCGATTACTACCTCAACATCGCCGATCAAATTTTGGCTAGACCGGAAGGGGTGGTGCCCAACGATGCCCCCGATCGGGATTTGTTCGCCCTCCTCTCTGACTTCTACCTGAATCCCCAAACGCCGAAGCAGAACGAAGCTGAATTGATGATGGTTTAGTTTGCAGATCCTAAAGCCCTGAGATTCGATCCCCTTAAATCCCCCTTAAAAAGGGACTTTGAGAAAGTGTTATTTGCAAAAAGACATTTACTGTAAATCTCCGGTTCCCCCTTTATTAAGGGGGGCTAGGGGGGATCAAACGGCCTAGGGTCGATCGAATCGAACTGAAAAAGGGCTTGATTCCCTCGATTCTCTCAGCCATTAGAAACCACATTAAACCCTATCCCGATAGCAATCACCCGATCGTCAGTCCCCGAATTTTTCCTTGTAATCATTTTTCTGCTTAAGGACGCGCAACCATGACATTGGCCGATCCACAACCCCAAGCTCTTCAATTTGACTGCGAAACGGGTAACTATCACACCTTCTGCCCGATTAGCTGCGTGGCATGGCTCTACCAAAAAATTGAAGATAGCTTTTTCCTAGTCGTTGGCACTAAAACCTGTGGCTATTTTCTGCAAAATGCCATGGGTGTGATGATCTTTGCAGAACCGCGCTATGCCATGGCGGAGTTGGAGGAAGGGGATATTTCCGCCCAACTGAATGACTACGAAGAACTGAAACGACTGTGTTTGCAAATTAAGCGCGATCGTAATCCTTCGGTGATTGTCTGGATTGGCACCTGCACCACAGAAATCATCAAGATGGACATGGAAGGGATTGCGCCGAAGTTGGAAGCGGAAATTGGCATTCCGATCGTCGTGGCCCGTGCCAATGGCTTAGACTACGCCTTCACCCAAGGGGAAGACACCGTTCTCGCGGCCATGGCTCAGCGCTGCCCCACCTCCGCCCAGGTCAGTTCCGAAGCCGAAAAAACCGAACGGAACGCGATTCAAAAATTACTCACCTTCGGCCAAAAGAAAGAAGAGGCCAAGGCTGCTGAGGAAACGGAATACGTCAACCACGATCCGCTGGTTCTGTTTGGCTCCCTGCCCGATCCCGTGGTGACGCAGTTAACCTTGGAACTGAAAAAGCAAGGCATTAAAGTCTCCGGTTGGCTGCCATCCAAACGCTATACAGAATTGCCCGTGGTGGATGAGGGCTACTACGTTGCGGGGGTCAATCCCTTTCTTTCCCGCACAGCAACGACATTAATGCGCCGCCGGAAAACCAAACTGATTGGCGCACCCTTCCCGATCGGGCCGGATGGCACCCGCGCTTGGATTGAAAAAATCTGCTCCGTTCTGGGCGTGGAACCCAAGGGCCTGGAGGAACGGGAAACCAAGATTTGGGAAAGCCTGGAGGATTACCTGCAATTAATCCGGGGGAAATCGGTTTTCTTCATGGGGGATAACTTGCTGGAGGTTTCACTGGCGCGATTCCTGATCCGCTGTGGCATGACCTGTCCTGAAATCGGCATTCCCTACATGGATAAGCGCTACCAGCAAGCGGAATTGGCATTGCTAGAGAAAACTTGCCAAGAAATGGGCGTGGCAATGCCGAAGATTGTCGAAAAACCCGATAATTACAATCAAATTCAGCGGATTTATGATGTGCAGCCGGATTTGGTGATTACGGGGATGGCCCACGCGAACCCGTTGGAGGCGCGCGGCATCAACACCAAGTGGTCGGTGGAGTTCACCTTTGCGCAGATCCATGGCTTCAGCAATGCACGGGATATTCTGGAACTGGTGACCCGCCCCCTGCGCCGCAATGAAGCGTTGAAAGGGTTGGGCTGGGAGAAGCTGGTCAAAGATGAAGCGCCCGTTTGAGCGGTGCCAATTTGAGCGGTGCCAGTTGACGCCGTGAAACTTGACGCCGTGAAAGTTTGAGATCAGGTGTGGTTTAGACTCTTCTCAAGGGGATAGCAATATCTCCTTTTTTTTGCGTAGTGGACTAGAAACCGGGGTTTTTAGAAAACCCCGGTTTCTCTCATGAGGGTTTTGCGTACGGGCCATCAGCTTGTAAGATAGACGGTGCAATCGTTTCGTAAAGCCCCTTTGTTCCTGGTTATGACGCTCCAAGTCTACGGTATTCCCAACTGCGGCACCTGCAAAAAAGCCCTGGCATGGCTGGATACTCAACAGATTTCCTACGAATTCATCAACACCAAAGACCATCCCCCCAGTCCGGCAGACATTACCGCTTGGGTGCAAACCTTGGGTAACAAGCCCCTGCGCAATACCTCCGGCCAATCCTATCGATCGCTGGGTACCACCAAAGACAGTTGGGGCGATGGGGAATGGATTACAGCCTTTGCCCAAGATGCCATGCTGCTGAAGCGACCGTTATTCGTACAAGACGGAACCGCCGTAGCCGTTGGCTTTCGCAATCCCGACGCGATCGCCCAGCAGTTGGGCATCGGTTAAAGCATGATTAGTTAAGGCGCGATCGTCCTGAAATACTCAATATTCAGGATTCAGTATTTAGTGAGACGGGTATTCAGCTTGTTAATTCTAGTGAATGGGTAGAGTGATTCCATGCGGGCAGTCGTTGTTGATCCCAATGCCGTTGGTCGGTTAGCGCTCAAAACCGTCGATCGACCCGTGCCGTTACCGAATGAAGCGATCGTCACCGTCCATGCGTTTTCCATGAATCGGGGAGAAATTCGTCGGGCTCAAACGGCGGATGCTGGTTGGCGCATTGGTTGGGATCTGGCGGGCGTGGTGGAACAGGCGGCGGCGGATGGGTCGGGCTTTCCCGTCGGAACGCGCGTGGTGGGATTTTTGCCCGCTGGAGCCTGGGGGGAACAGGTGGCAGTGCCGACCCAGGCCCTAGCAGCCCTCCCCGCAACGATTCCCTTTAACGTGGCCGCGACTTTGCCCGTGGCGGGTTTGACGGCACTGATGACCTTGGAAAAGGGTGGGTTGCTGCTGGGCAAAAAGGTGTTGATCACCGGCGCATCCGGTGGGGTGGGGCATACCGCTTGCCAACTGGCCAGAGCCGCCGGAGCCTACGTGGTGGCCCATGTGCGTCGATCGCAGCAGGTTTCCTTTGTCAAAACAACAGGTGCCCATGAGGTGGTGGAGGGGGAAACGCCTGCGGATGCAGCCCAGTATGGCCCCTATGATTTAGTGCTGGATTCCGTCGGCGATCGGGTACTCCCGACTGTTCTAGAATTACTGGGCAAAGATGGTATAGTCGTTACCTTTGGCTCGACCGCTGGCCGGGAAGCCCTGATTAACGTCGGCAACTTCTACGGCAAAGGTGGCTTGCAACTCTACGGCTTTATTTTGTTCCATGAAGTGCTGAAATATCCGGCAGCATTGGGATTGGCGCGTTTGGTCAAATTAGTAGAAACGGGTCTACTCAAACCGCACATTGATCTGGAAACCTCGTGGGACAAGGTCGGTGAAGTGGCGCAACAGTTAACAGATCGCGCCTTTGTCGGCAAAGCGGTCTTGCAAGTTCGATCGGAATAAGTCAGCAACTATACTTTTTGAGCACGAAAAATTTCATCTAAAATCCAAAAAACTCCGCCATCTGACTGAGAATCGATAACTTATCAGCAAGAGTCCGGTTGCTATTCCTCTCAGGGAGAATTAGGTTAAGGTGTTACGACTAACAGATTGGCTTTTAAGGAGATTTCACCTTGAAGTCCAGTCAACTTTGCCTTTGATCTCTCTGTTGTCCGGGTTAATTGAACCACTATGGATTCCTGTTACCGATTTCGCCTCCGTGTTCTCAGTGTTGTTGGTGTTTTGTCCGGAAGCCTTATGCCTGGAATGCTCTTTCCCGGTGGCAGTTGGGCGCAATCTATTACCCCCGCGATCGATGGCACCGGCACCCAGGTTACCCCAACCGGAACGACGATCGACATTTCCGGGGGAACCCAGAATGGCGGGAATCTTTTCCATAGTTTTCAGCAATTTAACGTAGGCGCTGATCAGACTGCGAATTTTCTGACGCAACCCACGGTACAGAATATTTTGGGGCGAATTGTTGGGGGGGAAGCGTCGCTGATTAACGGCAAACTGCAAGTCACAGGCAGTAATGCGAATCTATTACTGATCAATCCGGCGGGAGTTATCTTTGGGCAAAACGCGACATTAAACGTCCCAGGATCATTCACGGCAACGACCGCTGATCGCATCGGTTTCAGCAATGGCCAAGGGTTTAACGCGATCGGTGCCAATGACTATGCCTCTATTTTAGGACAACCGATCGAGTATCAATTCAGTGCTCTCCAGCCCGGTTCCGTTATCAACACTGGGAATCTAACCGTAAATGCAGGGCAATCCTTGGCATTACTGGGCGGAACGGTGGTCAATACTGGAACGCTGACGGCTCCCAATGGCAAAATTACGATCGCTTCAACGCTGGGCAATCAAACCTTGCGCATTCAACCCGATGGTAGTTTACTGGGGTTGGAAATTCCCCTGAACGATCGATCGACCGTAAATAATTCCCCGATCGCGGCTAAGTCGTTACCGGAATTACTGACAGGGGGCGAGGTGGCCACAGCGACGGGCTTGACTGTAGAAAATGGTTTGCTGAAGTTAACCCAAAGTTCTACCAACAATGCCAGCTTAATTCCTGTGCAGTCCGGTACCACGATCGTCTCCGGTAGCATTTCCACCAGCGGCTCCCAAGCCCAGGACTCTCGCATTCAAATTCTGGGCGATCGGGTTGGTTTAATTAATGCGCAAGTTCAAGCGACCGGAGCCACGGGGGGCGGCACGGTGTTGATAGGCGGTGATTACCAAGGCCAAGGCACGACCCCAACGGCAACCTCAACTTTTGTCGATCGCGCATCTACGATTAATGTTGATGCGATCAGTAACGGCAACGGTGGAAAAATCATCGTCTGGGCCAATGGCAACACAAAATTTGCAGGAACAGCAACGGCTCGGGGTAGCCAATTGGGCGGCAACGGCGGGTTAGTGGAAACTTCTGGCAAACAATTTTTAGACATTACCCAGGCGCAAGTAGATGCCAGTGCCCCCCAGGGACAAGTGGGCACTTGGTTACTTGACCCGACGGATATCAATATTACGAATAGCATCAACGGGGGTGGTAGTCTCGGCACCATCAGTAATGGCATCTTTGACCCGCCCACAACGGGAGCCACCAGCCAAATTGCGCCCGTCACGATCGAAACGGCACTCAACAGCGGCACCAACGTCACCATTACCACGGCCAGCGGGACAGGCGGCAATGGCGATATCACCTTAACCGATGGTATCAATCAACTAGGCGGTGGGAATGCTTCCCTGACGCTGATAGGTCGTAATTTTCTCAATTCCAACGGCGCAACCATCAATCTCAGTAGTACCGGTGGCCTCACGTTCAAGCTGAATCAAATCAATCCCCAACCCAATCCCACAGCGCAATCCATTCAGACGGCGATTCAATCGATCGGTACGGTGAACGGCCCCCGCAGCATTGAACTGGGCGCAGGAATTTATCGAACCGATGTGCCGATCGTGATCGATCGATCTGTGAATCTCAGCGGAGCCGGAATCGGTAGTACCGTTATTAGCGGCAATCAAGCTACCCAAGTTTTTACCGTTGCTAGTAATGATGTAACCAATAGTGCCGGGGTGATTACGTCCCTTTCCAACTTAACGATTCAAGACGGGCGATCGTTGAACGGGGCCGATGGGGGCGGGATTTTGAATGCTGGGACTCTGACCCTTTCCAAGGTGGTGGTGACTAATAATGTTGCTAGTGGTGCTGGGGGCGGCATTGCCAATACGGGAAGTTTAACCCTCGATCAAAGTCTGATTGCGAATAACCAAGCGAATAATGGCGGGGGGGGAATTTCTACCAGTGCTGGAACTGTCAATATCAGCAATAGCACGATCGCGAATAACCAAGCAGGGGGCGTTGGGGGGGGGATAAGGCTTGTTTCCACAGCTACCCTCAATGTGACTAGCAGTACGTTTAATAACAACTTGGCAACAGCTAATGGAGGAGCCTTAGATTTAAATAGCAATCTTGGCATTGCCCCAGCGAAATTGGTCAATGTTACCCTATCGGGTAATACGGTAAATAATGCAGGGGGCGGCCTTTCCCTGGGACAGAGTCAACAGGCCATTCTGGATAGTGTCACGATCGCCAATAACCAAGCGGCCAATGGCGGCGGCGGTATTTCCAATATCTTTGGTGGTACGTTAACGCTGAAAAATACGATCGTGGCGGCAAATAAAGCTCCGATCAATCCCGATATCCAAGGAACTATTACTAGCCAAGGTAATAATTTAGTAGAAAATCGGGGAACTAGTATTGGTTATATCAATTCCGATTTACCGGATGGCACTGTTCCAAACCTCTCTCCCTTAGGGAATTACGGCGGTTCCACGGCGACCCATGTTCCTCTATCGGGGAGTCCTGCGATCGAGGCTGGTAATACCACGCTCACGATCGATCAACGGGGCATTGCTCGTCCGACCGGTGGAAAAAGTGATATCGGTGCGGTTGAAGTAGACACTCTGCCAATCTCTCCGCCCACTCCCGATCCGGGTGTTGTGCCCACCCCCCTACTTCCCCCCGCTGAACCGGCCCCTCGCCCTAGCATCCAGCCGCCGGAACTGGTGCGTTCCAACCCGATCAATCTCGCGCCCTCAAGGTTGCCAGCTTCTGAGATGCCAGCTTCTGAGATGCAAGGGCCTGAGATGCAAGGGGCTGTGCTTTTGTCGCCGATCGAACTCGAACGTCTAGATGACCTATTTAGCCAGGACTATCGCCAGTTCCTCAGCTTATCTCCCACTCCAGAGATCGGTTTTAATGATATTCAAACCATGCTGCAACAGGCGCAGACTCAAACGAAAAAACGTCCCGCCATTATTTATGGTCGATTTATTCCCAATCGATCAACGGCCTCCACGATCGCACAATCCACCGTAAACCTGACTGGGTTCCAGGAGTTGCCTCTCCAGCAATCCAGCCTGACCGATCGCTTAGAACTGTTGCTGTTGACTCCGCAGGGGAACCTGATTCGCAAAGAAACCCCGTTTACCCGCCAGCAAATCCGCGATCGCTTACAAGTTTTAAATATTTTTTTGACAGATGTTGAAGATGTCAAAACCCTGCCTGTCTTTGGTCAGGAATTTTATCAATGGTTGCTTCAGCCATTGGTGCCTGAACTCCAGCAGCAGAAAATCAACCAACTCATTTATAGTCTAGATGCGGATCTCCGGTTACTGCCCTTGTCACTGCTGCATAACGGCAGAACCTATGCCATCCAAGATTATCAAATCTCCCTCATTCCCAGTGTGGGCTTAATGGATCGGACGATCGTGACTCAGCGGCGATCGGTTTTAGCATCGGGTGCAGAAACGTTTCAGCGCCATGTGCCCTTACCAGCGGCGGCGGTTGAAGTGAAGTTGGTCAGCCAAGAACTTGGATCAGGGAAAATGCTGCTGAATGAAGCCTTTACGGTGAAGAATTTACTCAAAACCCGATCGACCTTTCCGGCGAATATTGTTCATTTAGCAACCCATGCAGCGTTTAATCCCGGTGCCCTCAGTCGTTCTTACATTCAATTTTGGGATCGCAAACTCACATTAGATCAGTTACGCAGCTTAAATCTTGACCATCCGCCGATCGATTTATTAGTATTAAGCGCTTGCAGCACAGCGGTGGGCAATCGAGATTCCGAGCTAGGATTTGCTGGGCTAGCGGCGGCGGCGGGCGTACGATCTGCCCTCGGCAGTTTATGGCCCGTTTCCGATGTGGGCACCCTTGCCTTCATGAGCGAGTTTTATGGCCAACTCAACCACACTTTTACCCGATCGGCAGCTCTCCAAGCCACCCAACAGGCAATGCAATCGGGCAAAGTTCGCATTGAGCAAGGCAATTTGATTACGTCTTATAGCCGATTTCCTCTCCCACAAACCCTATTAGAACAAGGAATTACCGAATTTTCCCATCCCTATTACTGGGGCGCATTTACCTTAATTGGTAATCCCTGGTAGAGAAATGGCAGCGGAAAACGGTAGCAGGATGGCCAAAATCTTGAGACAATGGCGAGAGCCGAATCATCAACCCATTACTGAACAACCTCTACATTGGCATTTTGATTTAGTAAACATAGGCGCAAAGTCATGTCTCAACCGACGATCGAATCCATTCTTCAGGAAAACCGTTTATTTCCGCCCAGTGCGGAGTTTGCTAGCCAAGCTGCTATTAAAAGCTTCGATGAGTATCAGCAGATTTATGAAACGGCCAAGGCTGACCCACTGGCCTTTTGGGGCAATTTAGCCCAGCAGGAACTGCACTGGTTCCAACCCTGGGATACCGTCCTAGATTGGAGCAATCCTCCCTTTGCTAAATGGTTTGTCAATGGTAAGACCAACCTTTCCTACAATTGCCTCGATCGCCATTTGACAACGGAACGCCGCACCAAACCCGCCATCATTTGGGAAGGGGAGCCGGGGGATTCTAAAGTTCTGACCTATGAAGATTTGCATCGGGAAGTCTGCAAATTTGCCAATGTTTTAAAAAAATTGGGTGTCCAAAAGGGCGATCGGGTCGGGATTTATATGCCGATGATTCCGGAAGCGGCGATCGCGATGTTGGCCTGTGCCCGCATTGGCGCATCTCACTCAGTTGTGTTTGGCGGATTTAGCGCGGAAGCCCTGCGCGATCGCTTAATTGATGCCGCTGCAAAAGTGGTCGTGACTGCCGATGGCGGTTGGCGTAAAGACGCGATCGTGCCCCTGAAGGATGCCGTAGACAAAGCCCTCGAAGATGGCCAATCGGTGGTGCAAACCGTCGTCGTTGCCAAGCGCACGGGCCAAGACATTCCCATGCAGGCCGATCGGGATTTTTGGTGGCATGACTTAGAGGCTGGCATTTCCGAAGACTGTCCCGCTGAACCCGTGGACTCCGAGGATATGTTGTTTATTCTCTACACCTCCGGCTCCACAGGCAAACCCAAGGGTGTAGTGCACACCACCGCTGGGTATAACCTCTACGCCCACATGACCTGCAAGTGGATTTTTGACCTGCAAGAAAATGATGTCTACTGGTGTACCGCTGACGTGGGGTGGATTACGGGCCACAGCTATGTCGTCTATGGGCCGCTGTCCAATGGGGCAACGACGCTGATGTACGAAGGCGCACCCCGTCCGTCCAATCCGGGGGCTTTTTGGGATGTGATTCAAAAGCACAAGGTCAGCATTTTCTACACCGCACCCACGGCGATCCGGGCCTTCATCAAAATGGGTGATCAGCATCCCCAGTCCCGCGATCTGTCCTCCCTGCGGCTCCTGGGCACCGTAGGCGAACCGATCAACCCCGAAGCTTGGGTCTGGTATCACCAGGTGATTGGCGGCGGTCGCTGTCCGATCGTCGATACCTGGTGGCAAACGGAAACAGGCGGCATCATGATTACGCCCCTGCCTGGAAGCGATTCCGACCAAACCCGGTTCCGCCACCCTACCCTTCCCTGGCATTCTGGCCGATGTGGTGAACTTAGACGGCAATTCCGTCGGCCCCAACGAAGGCGGCTACTTGGCGGTACGCCATCCCTGGCCCGGAATGATGCGCACCGTCTACGGTGACCCCGATCGCTTCCGCCGCACCTACTGGGAGCACATTGCCCCCAAGGATGGGCAATACCTGTATTTCGCGGGAGATGGCGCACGGCGCGATGAAGACGGTTATTTCTGGGTCATGGGCCGGGTGGATGATGTGATTAACGTGGCAGGCCACCGGCTGGGTACGATGGAAATTGAGTCCGCGTTAGTGTCTCACCCTGCGGTGGCGGAAGCTGCTGTGGTCGGTAAGCCTGATGATCTTAAAGGCGAAGAAATTGTGGCCTTTGTTACTTTGGAAGGCACACAAACCGCCAGCGATACCCTGATGAAGGAACTGAAGCAGCACGTCGTCCAGGAAATTGGCGCGATCGCCCGTCCCGGCGAGATCCGCTTTGCGGATGCCTTACCCAAAACCCGATCGGGCAAAATTATGCGTCGTCTGCTGCGATCCTTAGCCGCAGGGCAGGAGATTTCCGGCGATACTTCGACCCTGGAAGATCGCACGGTGCTGGAAAAACTGCGGGGCGAGGGGTAATCCCCCAGGCTTCTAATAAGGAGGCGTTGCAACAAGTGGTTGCAACGCCTCCTTTGCTATGGCTGCTATGGCCCGGTTTTGACCCGTTAACTGAGCCCATCTATCCCAACAAATATGCATTTCTCATTGCCCAGAGAATCAGTAGCACAATGCTACCCAGAATGATGAGCGAGGACAGAGTAACCGTCGCTGGACTATCTGCGCCATCAAACCGCATAATGCCTCGATTCAGGTCAGACAATGGGTTGCGGAATCGTCTCATAGTCGGTTACTCCTTGGAAATTGATCCCTTAAAATTCAACTGAGAAAAACGTTACAGCTTTTCACGCCCAGTGCTCAGTCTTGACAGCCATCGATCCAGTAAGAACATCGAGGCTGACGATCATCTCGGTTCATCAGTGGACTGCACATTCATGGACTCATCTATTGATAGCTCGCGTGTTGACGGCTACCTCCTGCTTTTGACCCGGCATTGGGACGATTACCTTTATCCTAATGGCTAAGACTCATCAGTTTCTTAAATATTCACAACTTCTCCAGCGATTTTTGAAATTTTTTGTAAATGTTTCTAATGTTTAAGTGATCTGAACAGGCAGCACGATCCGATCGCACCTACCCTGATCGCACCGCTCTAAATCACACCTCGATCGACCTTGGCCCGATCAATCGGCCCTGTCCACTCTCCCTCAATCGGAAACGCTAGACGATCGGGCAACGGCAATAGGGCAATGGTAATCTTCAAAAATCTTCTCAGAAAGAACATTGCCCCGTACAATGCTAGCGACCCATTATTTTGCTAGCTGACCCTTCGCCATAATGAAACTGCTCTTGGGTGCGATCGCCCTCCTGTTGGCTCTGATTGGAATCGAGATTTTTTTGCGAGTTCGCTTCGGATTTGGGCATCCTTTGATTTATCTAGCCGATCCAGAGATGGGCTATCGGCTCACACCTAATCAATCTGTGAAGCGGTTTGGCAATGTTATTTCGATTAATCAATATTCCATGCGCAGCGGCGAAATGACTGCGAGTCGATCGCCCCTGACTTTACGGATTCTGCTGCTTGGCGATTCCGTTGCCAATGGTGGTTGGTGGACGGATCAATCCCAAACCATTTCCACTCTGTTACAATCACAGTTACAAGTCCAGTTACAAGTCCAGTTACAAGCTCCCTCCGATCGTAGTTCTGTATTCCATCAGACCCATTTCTCGACGATTGAAGTCTTCAATGCCTCTGCCAACTCGTGGTCACCTAGGAGCGAATTCGCATATCTCAAACGGTTTGGAACCTTTGAATCCCAAATTATTGTCCTCATTATTAATACTGATGATTTATTTGCTACGGCTCCGACGAATCTAGTGGTCGGCCACGATCGCAATTATCCCGATCGGACACCCTTCTTAGCATTAGAAGAAGTAATCACTCGCTATGTTTTACCCACCCCAAAAATCTCCCCTGAGCTACAAGCTATCTATGCCGAAGGGGGCGATCGGGTGGGGCGTAATCTACAAGCGATCGAACAAATCTACCACATGACCCAGCAACACCAAGCCCAACTCTTGGTCATACTGACCCCATTGCTGCGGGAAATTGAAACGGGTCCCCGAAACTATGAAATCGAGGCCCGCCAACGCCTATCACAATTTCTGCAAGCCCATACGATCGCCTGGATTGACTGCTTACCGCGCTTCCAGGCACAACCCAATCCGAAATCGCTCTACCACGATCACATCCACCTCAATCCCCAAGGCAACCAACAGGTCAGCGATTACATCCAACAATGGATTCAGCAACTACAGATCCCACCACAATAACTGATTGATGAACATTGATGAACGATCTGGCGACCCTACTGAAGGATCGCCCATTGACTCGATCGTCCAAAAAGCATCATAAGTCAGTTCATCACAGCGGGCTACATCTGGTAAAGTAAT
Source organism: Alkalinema sp. CACIAM 70d (assembly GCA_002148405.1). Taxonomy (GTDB): domain Bacteria; phylum Cyanobacteriota; class Cyanobacteriia; order Leptolyngbyales; family Leptolyngbyaceae; genus Alkalinema. The sequence continues at coordinate 14,967 of MUGG01000151.1, forward strand.
GCATCTCTAATTTCATACTCGCTTTGTTTTCTCTGTTGATGACAATTTATTCCATGGCAGCCCCCTCGTTGGTCGCAACACTAACGGTCTGGGATAGAACCAGTGGAACCTGGATTAATATCATCACGGTTCTGTTGGGAACATTATTAGGCTTAAGCATCCGAGGACGGCTCCCCCAGACGATACAGCAGGTAATTACCCAGGGGCTGGGCCTGTTTACCCTATTCCTGGGCCTTACCCTAGCCAATAGCATGTTAAAGGCCAAGGCTGGCCCGATCGACGGCATTATTCTCGGGCTGTTAGCCTTAGTTATAGGCGGCGTCATTGGAGAGAGCCTAAATTTAGATGATCGACTAACCAACCTAGGCGATTGGTTAAAGGAGCGTTGCCGAGGCACTGGACGATTCACCGAAGGGTTTGTGATCAGCAGCTTGTTATTTTGCATTGGCCCCATCACGATCGTGGGCTGCTTGAACAATGGTTTGTCAGGGAATAACAATCTTCTCACGGTGAAATCGGTGATGGATGGCTTAGCCGCGATCGCCTTTAGCAGCATTTACGGCATTGGGGTGGGATTCTCGACCATTCCCATTTTGATCTACCAAGGTGGACTTTCCCTGTTTGCCGGACTGCTCACTCAAACTCTCCCTGACCCGACGATCGATCCGCGTATCCAGTTGATCTCTGGCGTGGGAGGACTGATGGTACTCGGCATTGGCTTTAACTTATTGGAGCTAGCTCGTTTGCGCGTTAGCTCCTTCCTGCCAGCCTTAATCTTAGCTCCGGCCCTCTTGACCCTTGTACGCATGATTACTGGCTAGTGATTACTCGTTAGACCATACGGTGGTCAGTAGTAAGGTTAGCAGAAGAGTCATTTACACCAACCAACTCAGGATTGGCTGAGGCGAGAGTTGAAGAAATAGCCTAAAGCCATCGGGGCGATCTGCCCTCTCATTGCCATGGCAAGACCATCAACATCAACGATCGAGCAAGACAGATCGTCGGAAGTGGTGGCTGTGCGATCAAGGGAGGCATTCTGACTAGAAAGGGCAAGGTTCGACAAAATTCACTACTAGAAATCAACCAAAATGAGTACAACAACTCAATCCGCCAATGAAACCGATCATCACTTTGGCAAATTTTTCTAAACATTTCAGAAAAATTTCAGAAATTAGTTCGTCAATTTGCAAATATCAGGGTATACATAAATAAAGTCACAATGTTTATTTACTGTAGGGACAATCTAATGGTTGCAACAAAACGTAGATCGCCGACCTCTACACTCGTTTCGAAAAACGCGATCGAGCAAGCATCTTCTCTGCTGGAAGGCCTAGAAGAAAAACCCAAAGAGATCTGGTCTTTGCGGGAAGCGATCGATGCTCTGAAGGATCAGATTACCCTGGCCCTTGATCGTGGCTACACCTACGTGGAAATCTCCAAAATGCTTTCCGAGCGGGGTGTTGAGATCAGTGCTTCGACCTTGAAGTATTACCTCTCCTCCGTGAAGCGCAATACCGATGGTGGTAAAACACGCCGTCGTCGTCGCACTCTAGGCAAGCTGACGGGTAAAACCCTAGAGATGGCCACCGCTGCTGTGAATGGCGCAGTCGAAAAGGCTGAAGGGCCGAAAAAACGGGGTGGACGTAAGCCCAAGGCTGAAGTGGTAGAAGCGCCTCCTGCTCCTACTCCGGCTAAGCGAGGTCGTAAAGCGGGTTCTACAGCCGCTAAAGCTGCACCTGCTGCCAAACCGACTCGTACTGCGACCAAGGCCACTAAAGCCACCAAGGCACCGGGGACACGGGGTCGTCGTAAATCGGCAGGCTAAGCCTACTTTTGATTTTTATAGCAGCAGGACGGTAGCATTTTCCATTGCTTATCGTCCGCTTTTTTTTGGGAAGAGGAACCGCGATCGTAGGATGATGGGAGCGGTGTTCGATCGTCGTTTCTGCGATCGAACGGTTGTCCTATTCCCTTCCCATTTGTCTGCCGATGACTCTACCATCCCTTGATGCATTTTGGATGCCCTTCACGGCCAATCGCCAGTTCAAGGCCCATCCGAGGCTCCTAGCCTCCGCCCAGGGCATGTATTACCAATCGCTGGATGGCAGACAGATTTTAGACGGCACGGCGGGGCTGTGGTGCGTTAACGCAGGCCATTGCCGAGAATCCATCACCCAAGCGATTCAGAAACAGGCGGCCACCCTCGATTACGCGCCGACGTTTCAAATGGGCCACCCGATCGCCTTTGAATTGGCCGATCGTTTGGCGAAACTCTTACCGGGGGATCTTAACGCAGTCTTTTTTACAAACTCCGGCGCAGAATCCGTTGATACCGCCTTAAAAATCGCGATCGCCTACCACCGTGCTCGGGGAGATGCCAGCCGCACCCGCTTGATTGGTCGGGAACGGGGCTACCATGGTGTGGGCTTTGGGGGCATGTCTGTGGGGGGGATTGGCTCCAATCGTAAAGTGTTTGCTAGCAATCTCATTCCGGGTGTTGATCATTTACCCCACACGCACAATCTAGCGCAGAATGCATTTACCCCAGGGCAACCGGAATGGGGTGATCATTTGGCCGATGAGTTAGAACGGCTCGTTGCTCTGCACGATTCCTCCACAATTGCAGCCGTCATTGTTGAACCTGTTGCCGGATCAACGGGTGTTCTGATTCCACCTAAGGGATATCTGGAGCGGTTGCGAGCCCTGTGCGATCGCCATGGCATTCTTTTAATTTTTGATGAAGTGATTACCGGCTTTGGACGATTGGGCACAGCGTTTGCAGCGGACTATTTTGGCGTGATGCCCGATTTGATCACCGCTGCGAAAGGTCTGACAAACGGGACGATTCCCATGGGGGCTGTCTTCGCTCGACAATATATATATGATGCCTTTATGCAGGGGCCAGAAACCGCGATCGAACTGTTCCATGGCTATACCTATTCTGGCCATCCCCTAGCCTGTGCTGCTGCCCAAGCGACCTTAGAGATTTACGAACAGGAAGGATTGTTCGATCGAGCTAAGGCTCTTGCTCCCTACTGGCAGGAAGCGGTGCATTCCCTGCAAGGGATTCCCAGTATCATTGACATTCGCAATCTTGGCTTAATGGCGGGCATTGAATTAGAACCCTACCCCAATCAACCGGGACAGCGCGCCTACCAAGCCTTGGTGAACTGTTTTGAGACCGGATTATTGATTCGTGTCACTGGCGACATTATTGCCCTATCGCCGCCTCTGATTGTGGAGAAATCCCAGATCGATCAAATGGTCGATCATCTGCGCAACATCTTAAAAACGCTGTAGCGAGGGCAGTATGAATCCCGTCTATTCCCTGGTGATTCCAATTTACAACGAGGAAGAAACCCTGCCGGAACTCTACAGCCGCTTACGATCGCTGATCGATCGATTGGATGGGCCAACGGAGTTGATTCTGGTCAATGATGGGAGTCGCGATCGTAGTTTGGCGATTCTGCGGCAATTGCATCATCAGGACGATCGGGTCTGTTACATCAACCTGGCCCGGAATTTTGGCCACCAAATTGCGGTGACTGCGGGCCTCAATTTTGTACGCGGCAAAGTGGCTGTGATTTTGGATGCCGATCTGCAAGATCCCCCGGAGTTGATTCCTGAAATGCTCGATCGCTGGCGGGAGGGCTATCAAGTCGTCTATGCCCAACGAATTAAACGCCATCGCGAAGGCTGGTTTAAACGGACAACGGCCTATGTCTTCTATCGCCTGCTGAAACAACTGGCCGATGTGGATATTCCCACGGATACCGGCGATTTTTGTCTGCTCGATCGCAGCGTGGTCGATATCCTCAACGCCATGCCGGAACGTAACCGTTATCTGCGAGGATTGCGATCGTGGGTGGGATTTCAGCAAACAGCGGTCACCTTTGAGCGCGATCCTCGGTTTGCGGGCGAGGTGAAATATACCTTTCGGAAGTCTTTGGCCCTAGCCATTAACGGGCTGGTTTCCTTTTCCCAGGTTCCCCTGCGCCTTTCGACCTATATGGGATTACTGGCCGCATTTGTGGCGCTATGCATGGCGGTGTTGGTGCTGTATTGGCGGATCTTTGTCCCGCACTCTCCCCTAACGGGTTTTACCTTGATTCTGGTGGCAATTTTCTTCTTAGGTGCAGTGCAACTGGTCAGCATTGGCATTCTGGGCGAATACATTGGGCGCATTTATGAACAGGTGCAGGGCCGTCCGCTGTATACCGTATCTGAAATCGCGGGTTTTACAGCCCTAGACTCGCCCTTGGCAGGGAACGCCCGATCGCGATCGAACGAATCTCAAGAGGCCAGATAGAAAAACAAGATGCATTGGGATATCCCTAAAAATGGGTCTACTCCCGAATACATCTCGTGTTAGCTCGAAGGACATCTTCAATTTTTCGCTGGCTGAATGCTGGTATCAGCACAAATTTCGATCCCCCGGATTCAGGCGGTGATGCTTCACCCCGCAGAATTCCCTGCGACCGAATTGCTGGAACTGCTAACCGCCTGCAATAGCGCCTCATCTTGCTGTTGCCACTGGGCAAAAATCGTTTCCCGATCGTCCGTTGGAGGTACATAGCGATACACACGCAGTCCCCCCCGTCGCCCATCGGGAGCTCGATCGCGGGAAATGCAGACCAGTTTGACATCTAATTTATTCAGCAAGGCTTGAATCATGGTGATCGGAGCCATGCGATCGGTAATCTTCAGGCCAAACAGCAGTTTGATATCTTGGCGATGGGCCAGGATCGTTGCGTGCATTTCCTGCACATCTAGGTCTGTTGATCTAGTTTTTCGTTCTGGATCGAGCAAGTTGACAACCCCTAGCGCTTTGAGGATTTCGACCTGTGCCGTCAACAGCTTTACATCCTGTAACGCCACATTGCCATTGCCGCGACTGAGATGATCTTCCCAGGCTTGTAAATCCCGCAACCGCACAAATAACGGATCGTGGGTGAGATAGTAGTGCAGCCGTAACTGACTGTGCCACCCCTGCTCATCCTTGAGTGTTAACTCCGGTGTGATCGAAACGGGATAGCGGTTTTTCAATTCATGTTTGCGCTGACTATGACGTTGTTGCGTCGTGCGCGATCGCGTTTCTCGCATGGCTTGATATTCCTGACGGCTCAGTTCCGGTGACTCGGAAATGGCCTCAGCGTCTGCCTGCTGGTTGTAGTTGCGAATCTGCGTGATCTGCTGGGCGATTCGATCGATTTGGCCTAGATCATGATTGACGGGCAAAAATTCAAATCCCGGCACTTGCCGTTGACCGCTGACTAATTCGTAATAGGCGACGGAAGAAGCCGTTGCGCCAAGAATTTTGTCTGCGTTATCGGTCACAACCACCAACTGATGCCCTTCGCGACTCAGCCCGTTTTGCAATTCCCCCCGAAAATTCCACAGGGAGAAATTGACCCGTGCTGCCATTTTCGACCAAGTACGCAGGGCGATCGGATCGGTTTGGCGATCGAGATCGAAATCCACTTCCTTAAGCAGCATGACGTTATACTTCACTGCCTTGGTTGTAGATTGGGCAATGTCGCGATAGAAACAACTGCCGTTGCCAATTTTGCCGAGGCCGTATTTTGCCGACCAGACGTAACGAGGAACCCGATCGCGCACCCGTGCTAAGGATTGCCGCGACTCTGCATCGGACATCACCCCTTGAAAAATCCCAAAGACAGCTTGGAAATGGTTTTGCAGATCGATCGAGACGCCAGTTCCGATCGTTGGCGTTGCCAAGACGATGTCATACTGGGCAATCTTGGAATTGATATCATTGGCGATGGCGTAGGCGGGGTGATCGGCGCTGGAAACCGTTTCACTATCAATCCGTAAAATCCGTTTTTCGGGAAAACGTTGGTGCAGGTAGGTTTCTAAATTACGGGAACTCCAACGACTCTTTGCTTTCTGGGAATCCAAGCAAACAAAGACTGGCCCAAGTTCGATCGCCTGTTCCATCTTGGCAATTAACGGTGCAGGATTTTTTGTGTCATATATATAGGTGTGCTGGATTTTTGTTGGTTGCCAATCGTTGACGACGAGCCAAGGGGCGATCGGCGTTTCCGCCAAACTCAAAAGATAATCGACGCTAATGTCAGAGAGATCGGCATCCTGTGCCACAATCAACCCACCGCTAGACAGGACAACCTGCACCAATTCCTTCAGCGTTGCCAGAATTTTGACCCGCTGGCTGTAGCAAGTTGTACTGTTCAGTGCATGCCACAGCACTTGCTCGACTTCATCGAGAATGACGATCGCCCCTTCCCAGGCTTGTGGATCGAAATGCGCTTGGGAGAGGGGATGGAGCGAGTCAATGCAAAGGCCATAACCGCGAAATTCAGTATTGTTCGCACTGCCATTGGTCAAGTTAGTAATCCAGTCAATGCCAAGACTATGGCAAATCGATCGCCCGAGCTGAATGCGGTGGGTAATCACGAGCACTTTACGATCGTCGGCGATCGCGCCCTGTACCAACCGCTGAAGTGAAGTCGTCTTGCCCGTTCCCTTGGGACTTTTTAGGCAAACTAAACCCGTTGTGGGGTAATCAATTTCTCCTAAATAGGGTTGACTTAACTGAACTGCTGCAGGGTGCGTTAATGCCCATAACCGTCCAGCTTGCCAGTAATCTAATGTTTCCGCATTGCTATACAGCGCTGCAAAGTCCTCAACACCACACTCCGCCACGAAATCATCCACTCCCTTTTGCGGCCCCGGCAAGGTAATGACCTTCACGGTACAAGCAGCCCGATTCAGCAAGGTTCCTAATTTGGAAATGGCGATCGCGATCGCTTGCACAACCTTGGGACGGGTTTCAAAGTCAAAACAAATGTAGAAATCCCGACCCGACTTACCAGAATCATCCTGTAATGGTGACTGGGCAAAAAACTCCAGTTCAGGAATCAACTGGTTACCTTCCCGTCGGTATCCCCCAAAAATTCCCGGTAAGGCGATCGCGGCATAGCCCGCCGTCAGCAAGCAACCGGCCTTTTTTTCGCCTTCGGTTAACACCACGGGAACATTATTTTTCCAAACCCAATGCCAAAATCCGAGCTTCAGATCAGCCTTCGCAATAGCAATGTTCGATCGATCCGCAACCTTTTGCCAAACCTTAAACGGAACTTCCAATAACGTTAAACGACTGGAACCTTTACCCAAACTGGGACTGAGGTATTTAGCCGGTTGTCCCTTTTCTCGATCGATCACTGGCGTATCGGCATCGGGCTTAAAGCGTCCCCACTGCATCTTTTGCCAGCTATTTAGCGGGTCAATCCCACTGACCCACCAGCCCCGCAGGGTTGTCCGAGCCTGTTGCCCAAAGCGTTTTACATTCCAGTTCAAACGTTCTGCGATCGGGTAACTCACTTCATGGGAATAGCGATCGACGGCTGTGTCCGTCAGTGTTTCCACGTTTAATCGCACGATCGCCGGATCGACAGCGCTAGCAATCCACTCCTGTTCGTGGTCGGATGCAACGGCGCTACCTAAGCGAGAAATGGCAGAATCCCAAGCTGAATTTTTAGAATTTGAATGCAGAAAACCGAGCGACTCTAGCCGAGAGCCGCAACTCCTGATACAATTCTTTTGCATAAGGACAGATATCCCAACGCAAATTGGGATGACAAGGTTGAACAAGTACCCCTTGGGCTAACTGTGGTAGGGAAGCGCGAGGGGTTTTGCTTTGGGAATTATTTGGGTGGTAGACCAGACAATTCCGGCAAGCGGGGAGGACAAGGTTAGTCTCAGAACAAGCTACAGAACAAGGTTCAAATGTTTGAACAGGTTGTTGATTGACAGGTTGTTGATTGACAAGTGGTTGATTGACAAGTGGTTGACTTGTTGGTGATTTGACTGAGCTTGGTAAGAACTCAGCTTGGGTAGGTGGTAGCTACCCATCACGGGCAATACCGTAACACTGAAAATTTTGGATCTCAAGGGGCGATCGCAGCGACAAGAGGGCTTAATCCGCAGGAGTTACAGTTGAGTGATCCGCAAAAGTTACAGTTAAATTGCAGACGGGAATGTTACAGGAGCGCCTGGATCACCCCAACGGCGATCGGTGAAATGTGAACGAGAAAGTTACAGATCACTGAATGATCCCAATGCAGATCAGTGGATCAGATCAGCCGATCTAGACGGGAGCGTTATGGGTAATAATTGGACGCGATCGTTACAGGTTTTCCCGTTGTACCCGCTACAAAATCCGGATCCAAGCATCCGCTAAAGTCACAGATTTTTTTGATCAAAATATACGCAGGAGTTACGATCGTTTTCCTAGATGCAGTGTATTCTGACTACACGGAGTCACCACACCCCTAGATATGGTGTAGTAGTAAGTCCGGATCCGATTGTTCCTGCATTACGGCTACAGCCACCAAACCCAGCGATTGCTGGCCTCTCAATCTTTTGCTCGTTAGATCATTCGCCAGATCATTCACCCATGTCTACCTCTGCATCCCCTACCCTGTGGAAAACTTCAACGGCTGCTTTTCCCGTCGATGGACAGTTGCTCATGCTATTGCCTCGGGCGGGGGCATCTTTACGCAACCCAGATGTACGATCGCCGATGTTTCGATCGGATCCAGATGGCTATTATTTGGAGATGCGGGTGGAGGCAGACACTACCGATAGTAGTGAAGTGGCAATTACGCGCCGAGTCCCCCTAGATAACCTGACGGAGGAGGCTTGGTACCAGCTCCAGGATGTTTATGCTCAACTGAATCTTGCGGGGTCTGGCAGCCTGGAAAAGGGCTTGAGTCAGGGTTTAACTCAAGTGGACGATCGTCGGATCCAAAGGTTGCTGAATGGTGTCATGACGTTTTTGAATCCGCGCCAAGTTGCGATTTTGCTTCATCTCTATGCCCTTGCTGCTCAGCAGGGGCAGCAGCCAACCCTAACGCTCCAGTCCAATGATTTGTTAGAAAAATTGGGCTACACCCGCACAAAGGATGGCGGATTTGCCTCGAAGTTACGATCGCAACTACACCGGGATTTAGTCGCTCTCCATCGCACGGAATTAATGTTTTCCCACGCACCACGCAAGGGGGTGGCGAATCCCAAAATCAAGATTCAAAATATTCTGAAAATCCATGACTGGGAAGTGGGTGGTAAAGCCAAGAAATTTGATATTTTCCACGCGGCTGACTACACTTACGAATTAGCAGATTCCTATACGATCGAATTGCAATTTTTCGATGGCATTAGTCGCAGCAATGATTACCTACTGTTTCCCCATTCCTTTAACATCACACAACGCTTGGGTAACACGACGAAGAATGATTATAAAACGCGATTGTTAGTGTATTTAGCCAGTCGCATGAAATGGGATAATCCCCAGGATGGGCAATACATGATTATCTCGAAACAGTACTTGTTTAAAAACTTAGATCTCCTAGGCAGCAACAGTTCCCGCAATAATCAAATCTTCTGGCGCACGATCGAAGAATTGAAGCAGGAGCAGTATTTACTCGGTGCTCAAGAACTACCCGGTAAGCGCAAAATCAATAGCATTCAATTCCAAATCAATCCAGAAATGTTACGTTGCAGTTAGATCGCGATGCAGCTAGATTGTGATCTAGTTAGATTGTGATCTAGTTAGATTGTGATCTAGTTAGATTGCAATGGGTATCTTTACCCGAGTTGGGTTGTTCAATCAGTTGAGTTGTTAAAGTTGAGTTGTTAAAGTTGAGTTGTTAAAGTTGAGTTGTTAAAGTTGAGTTGTTAAAATCATGGATAACTAGAGAATAGTCACTATGACCTACATCTCCACTCAGCTATTATCCTTCGAGCAATTTGTGACTCAATATGCTGAGGATTTTCACTACGAATTGGCTGACGGAGAGCTAATTGACATGGAACCTACTGGCCCCCATGAAACGGTGGGTGGAAAGCTAGCAACTTGCATTGGAATCGCGATCGCCCAGGCTCAACACCCTTGGTTTATTCCGCGCACTTGTCTTATCCGTCCCTTTGCAGAGGTGGCAACGGCCCGTCGCCCAGATATTGTGGTTCTTGATGAAACGGCACTGCCCAGCGAACCCCTCTGGCAACAACAGCCCGTCATCACCCTGGGTCGATCGATCAAACTAGTTGTGGAAGTAGTCAGTACCAACTGGGAAACGGACTACGCCCGTAAAGTGGAGGAATATGCCATGCTAGGCATTCCTGAATATTGGATTGTAGACTACCGGGGATTGGGTGGGGTTGCCTTTATTGGCAAACCTAAGCAACCGACTTTTACTGTCTGTCAGCTCCAAGGGGATGATTATGAGTTCCATCAATATCGGCTAGGAGAATGGATTCAATCCCCACTTTTACCCAACCTGCACCTTCGGTTGGACGATATTCTGCCCCGTTGAAATCCTGGTCTGAGAGATCCTAGTTCGCTCTTGCCCCCCACTCTAATCGTTCTTATCTCAGTCATTCATCCGGCGAATATTCATGCAACACCATTCGCCCCGTTTCCACAGTGCTGCCACAAACCAGCCATTGCCTTCCAGCGCATCCGCCACGGCCTTCGCTTGCTCTAGTAAAATGCCGCTGAGAATGCCCCAGGTTTCTTTCTTGACGATCGGTGTCCACTGGGGAATCAGCTCCACAATTACGTGGGCGAGAATGTTACAAACAATGCCATCAACGGGCTCTGGCACCATGTTGACCAGGGTTTCCACACTCCCTTCCGCAACGGATAAGCGGCTGGGATCCATTTGATTTAATTCAATATTTTCTAAGGTTGCCTTGACCGCGAGTGGATCTGTATCGACGGCATAGGCTTTCTTCGCGCCCATGAGTAGAGCACCCACGGAGAGAATTCCGGATCCACAGCCAATATCTGCAATAACGATCTTTTCGGGCTCTTCCGCCAAACGCATTTCCAACGCTTCCAGGCAAAGCTGCGTGGTGGCATGGTCTCCGGTGCCAAAGGCCACACCGGGTTCTAATTTCAGAATGATGCGATCGGTGTGTTCTGGCAGCGGCAACCAGGCTGGATGGATCAAAAGTCGATCGCCCACTTGTTGGGGTTGCCAATAGGCTTTCCAACTGCTGGCCCAATCTTCCTCGTCAATCAGGCTCCACCGCACAACGGGATGGGGCTGCTCCAGGCACAGCGCATCCTGGCGAATTTGCATGGCCAAGGCAGAGAGATCGAGGACATGGGCTTGAACCTGGGGTAAATAGCCGGAAACGACGGAAGAGGTTCCCATCCGTTGGCTTGAGGTGCCCTTACAACCAAATTCCTCCAAGCGCCAACACATTCCTTCTTCCAGGGGAATGGTGCACAAAACTTGAATTTCCCACCAACTATTTGCCATGGTTTGCCAGAGTTCCTAAATTTTGAGGAGAAAGGTCTGAGTTTTGAGTTTTGAAGTCCGGTTGCAGCATCCCGGCAGTTAGCAAGCATCACCCAAAACTCAGGCTTTACTAGCTCAAAACGGTCGATCGCGGTTGATGTCCGATCGGTCATGCTGCGAAGTCATCTAGGCAATCATGACCGATCGGTACAGGCACTAGAGCGTCACCGTATAGGCGTCTCGAATCCCCGAAATCCGTTTGATTTCCTCAACGGTATTCTCCGGCAAGGGATCATCCACCATCAGCACCATGACTGCATCGCCCCGGACGATCTTCCGACCCACTTGCATACTGGCGATATTGACATTCAGATCGCCCAACAGGGAGCCAATCCGGCCAATAATCCCAGGCATGTCGCGGTGTAGGGTGAACAGCATGTACTTATTCGGCGGCACGTTGACCGGGAACTCATCAATGCTGATGACCCGCATTTCGCCATCCCCTAGCAGAGCTCCACTGACGGAATGCTCACCCAGGGCACCTTTGGCCGTCAGCATCAGCGATCCGGAGTAATCCTTCACGGAGGCGTCGCGCGTTTCAATCACATGGATGCCACGCTCCTTAGCTTCGATGCTGGCGTTAACGTAGTTCACCCGCTCCTGCAAGGCATGGGACAGTAAGCCTTTCAGGGCTGCAATGACGATCGGTTGGCTTTGGTTCGTAGCCAGTTCGCCCCGCAGGCCGATGTTGAGGGAATCGATCCGACCTCCGGCCAATTGGCTGACCAGGTTGCCGAGGGTTTCGGCCAGTTGCAGGTAAGGCTTCAGCGCTTCCAACACATCCGGACGCAGACCGGGGATATTCACCGCCGATCGCGCGGGCAGTCCCAGCAACACATCCCGGATTTGCTCCGCAACGTCGATCGCCACATTCACCTGAGCCTCTTCCGTAGAAGCGCCTAAGTGGGGAGTCAGCACGAGATCTTTACCCAAGGCACACAGGGGCGATTCTCCCAGGGGCTCCGAGTCAAATACGTCCAGAGCGGCTCCAGCAATGCGACCTTCTTCTAGGGCTTTGGCCAGGGCAGCCTCGTTGATAATGCCGCCGCGAGCGCAGTTGATGATCCGTACCGTCGGCTTCATCTTGGCGATCGAGGTTTCATCGATCAAGTTGGCGGTTTCCGAGGTTTTGGGAATGTGCAGCGTGATGTAATCCGCCTCGCGCAGGAGGGTATCCAATTCCACGAGCTTACAGCCCAGTTGCTCGGCCCGTTCTTTGGAGATAAACGGGTCATAGGCCAGGATCGTCATGCCCATGGCTTTGGCAACGGTGGCAACGTGGGCACCGATCTTGCCTAGCCCCACGACCCCGAGAATTTTTTTATAGACTTCGACGCCCGTAAAGCTTTTGCGATCCCACTTCCCGGCCTTCATCGACTCATTGGCCGCCGGAATGTAGCGGGACAGGGACATCATCATCGCCAGGGTATGTTCGGCGGCGGCGATCGTGTTTCCTTCCGGCGAATTTACAACCACAATCCCTTTGCGGGTGGCAGCGGGGACATCTACGTTATCAACCCCAACCCCTGCACGGCCAATGATTTTGAGGTTACTGCCCGCTTCGATAACGTCCTTAGTCACTCGCGTTCCAGACCGGATCATTAGCGCATCATACTCGCCAATGACTTTCACTAATTCCTCAGCAGACAGGCTGGTGTTGACGTCTACTTGGGCAACCTGGGACAGAATATCAATCCCGACCTGATCAATGGGATCAGAAACAAGAACCTTTGGCATAATCGCGGTGCTGCTAAGAGAACGCTGAAAACCTAATCTAATGGGCGATCGGCAGCGATCGTAAATGATTAGAAATTCCTCAGTAGGTTATTCTAAGGCATTGCGGCAACGGCCTTGGGAGAATTGACTAGAAGTTTTTGGGATTCCCCAAGCCGATAGAATGACTCTGGACAGATTCCATGGGTTTAGCCCGGTTGGGATCCCCAGTTATCCAAGTCATTTTTGGTAATTTATGTCTGAACCAACCCCCTCGCAATCCTCCACTAAGGGCGCAGACGCGATCGATGTCGCGATCGCCAATGGCATCGACTTTGACGGTTCGCCCATTCCTGCGGAAAAGCTCGATCTTTATCACAAGGTCATGGCTTTGGAGGCTGGACGACAACGGAGCGGCGTTTCCAACACCATGCGTTCCCGGATTGTCCGCATCGGAGCCAAGCACATTCCCCAGGATGAGCTGAATCAAATGTTGGAAACGGCTGGATTTGCCACCCTCAAGGAAAAAGAAGTCGCCTTTTTCTACGGCGGCAAATAGTTGTAACCCAGTCGTTGCAAATGCTGTAGGCCGTTCTAAGTGATCCAGTGAAGAGCTAGGCGGGATATGCTTCCCGCTGCTCTTGAGATCGTGATGATCTCGCAGTAACCTGCAGTCATTCTCGCTATCTTACAGGTACAAATGTTCGTTGTTGGTTAGGATTTTCCCGATCGCTTCATTACAATAGGGATATTCAGTAGGGATATTCAGTAGGCATATTCAGCAGCGATATTCAGCGAATTCTTGAAAACGAGTTCTCAAGTTACGGGAGCGATCGCCATGGTTGCTAGTCAGATGAGCCATGTCTCTCCAGAAGAATATTTGGCGGACGAAGAACAGAGGCTGGTCAAGCACGAGTACATCGATGGTGCAGTTTATGCTGTGGCTAGCGCAAGTGATGCCCATGCAACGATCACCTTTAACTTGCCCATGCTACTAATTCCCCATATTCGTAAACAGGGCTGCCGAGGCTATGGGTCGGGTATGAAAACCCATGTGCCTCAACGCAACACCTACTACTACGCCGACTTTATCGTGACCTGCGATCCCCGCGATCGCGAAACGGATTATTTCAAGACTCACCCTAAATTGGTGGTCGAAATTCTGTCCCCATCCACAGAAGCCTACGATAGGGGGAAGAAGTTTGAAACCTATCGGGAATTAGACTCTCTGGAAGAATATGTCTTGATTTCCCAGGATCGGGTGCTGGTGGAAATCTTTCGGCGCAATGCCCAGAATCGCTGGGAACTCTACACTTTCCATGGAGAGGATGAATTGGAACTGGCTAGCATTGACTTTCGTTGCCCGGTGACGGTTCTCTATGAAGATGTGATTTTTCCGCCCCCGGCCCCGGAACCACCCGCCACCAACCTACAAACCCCTTGACTACCCTAGCGACCTCTGCATGAGTCTCCCCCTCGCCTACGCTGACCTTTGCGCCGCTGCCGATCGCCTTGCTGGAGTGGCCTATCGCACGCCCGTTCTGACCTCTCAGCAGATCGATCGCCGCACGGGAGCCAGCGTTTTTTTCAAGTGCGAAAATTTCCAGCGGACGGGATCCTTCAAATTTCGCGGTGCTTACAATGCCCTCGCCAGCTTAGATCCCACCCAACGGCAAGCAGGGGTGATCGCCTATTCCTCCGGCAACCATGGCCAAGCCCTAGCACTGGCGGGACAACTGCTGCAAACGCCCGTCACGATCGTCATGCCCAGTGATGCCCCAGCGGTGAAACAAGCAGCCACCCAGGACTACGGTGCGGAGGTGATTCTCTACGATCGGGCCATCCAAAGCCGTGAAGCCGTCACCCAAGAACTGGCAGAAACTCGCGGTCTAACCCTGATCCCGCCCTTTGACTATGTTCCCACCATGGCTGGCCAGGGCACCGCTGCCCAGGAATTGATCCAAGAAATGGGCGATCTCGATTTTCTGTTGGTCTGTGTCGGCGGAGGGGGACTAATTTCCGGCTGCGCGATCGCCACCAAACACCTGTTACCCCATTGCCAAGTGATTGGCGTCGAACCGAAGTTGGCCGACGATGCCACCCGATCGTTTCAAACGGGAAAACTGCAACGGATTGAACAGACCAACACAATCGCCGATGGTGCTAGATCACTGAGCTTAGGACAACTGACCTTTCCGATCGTCCTAGAACTTGTGGATGACATGGTGACCGTCAGCGATGCCGCGATCGCCCGATCGATGATCTACCTTTGGGAACGGCTGAAAATTGTCGTAGAACCGACCGGAGCCTTAGCTGCGACTGCGCTCCTAGAAGGCGTCATCTCCCAACCTAGTGCCCGCATCGGGGTGATTGTGAGTGGCGGCAACTTGGACGTTCAGCAAGTCCCCAAATACTTGGCAAAAGCTACACCAAAGGAGCGGAAATCACCCAAACTTCCGCTCACCTGGGAACTCTCTTGAGTCCGGATTGCCTTGAAATCGAATTGCTTACGCTTCCACCCGAGGCAAACCCATGCTGTAGTTCAATGCACGGGTATTCAAGTTGTAGGAAATTTGTCCCTTCAGTAGCAAATCGCGAACCAAATGCTCTAAATCCGAGCCAATCTTGCGCAGGTTGTAGTCGGTCAATTCCTCGCCGCTGTAGGATTCGACCAAGCCATCAAACTTTTGATACACCTGCTGGAGGGCATCATCGTTCCAAATAAATTCATTATCGGGATCAATATCCAGCGTTAAGACATTCTCACTGGGAATCAGCTCGTTGTCTTCAACTGAAGCCGTGAAGATGTGGATATGGCGCGTCGTGGATTTGAGCATCGTCATAGGGCTGAATTCCGTCAAACTAGAAAATTGACCTCTTGGCTATTGTAATGCGATCGCCGATCGGATTCACCTTGTTAACCATTCCCATTTCTAATGTCTACAATCTTCTAATGTCTAGGGTGAATGTCTAGGGGTTTTTTCATTCCTGGAATGGCCTAGCCCAACCTTGTGGTTGTTAGGGCGGGGTTGTTATGACCATGGTTGCAATTTTTGTTTTGGCTGAGCCTGGGTACTATGCAGTTTTTAAAGCTTCTGTTTATCCGCCATGCAGAATCTACAGGCAATATTGAACGCCGGATGCAGGGACAAGGGGAATACCCTTTAACCGAGCATGGAAAAATTCAGGCTGAAAAATTGGGGCAGGCTCTTCTGAAGGAAGGCTGGATCCCCACCCATGTCTACAGCAGTCCCCTGCGCCGTACACTACAAACCACCAAGCTTGCCCTGGCACCCTTCCAAAGCCATCCTCCTGCCTATATTAGCGACCTAACGAACGCACCCAGTGCCTCTGATTGGGAGCCAGAACCCGTCATTATTACCTATATGGATGATTTGAAAGAGTTCCACAATGGCATTTTTCAGGGACTCACTTGGTCTGAAGCACGCATTCGCTATCCTGACCTATGCCACAAATTGGAATCTACTCCCGATTGGATCCCCGTACCGGAAGCGGAAACCTTGCAAGAAATTCGCGATCGCGCCCATCGGTTCATCCAAAAAATCCTTACCCGTCATAAAAATGGCGATCGGCTCTGGATTGTTACCCACAGCGGATTTCTGCCCCATTTAATTGCAGAGGTTTTGGGCGTCGATCGCAGTTGGCGCATTTCTTCCCACAATACGGCCATGTTTGAGTTCTGGATCGACCACGATCGTTGGCATTTGGACAATGAAAACCGCTACAACACCGACCTCTGGCAAATCCGGCGATTTAACGACCATCGCCATTTAACGGAAGGCTTCTTAGATCGATAGTTGGCCGAGAATGGTGGGAGTGAGCAGAAGTAATGGTTTGGCAATTGAGATCGATCGTAAGGGTAAAACCTACGGATTTTTATAAAGCCGTTTTGATCCCTAGCGAGTATCATGAACACTAAATTCCGTTGCCAGGAATCCTATTGCCAGAAATCCCATTGCCAGAAATGCTATTGTCAGGTTTTTCTTTCTGGCTGCTCTAGAAAGTCCCGCCCCTATGTCTACCACCGTGAATCCAGCTAACGACATTCGGAAACAAGCCCATCAAGGTAGCGTTGCTGCCATTATTCAAGTCCTGAATGAAGAATTGACGGATTTGGGGGTTCGAACTCGTGCGGTTTTTGACAATCGGGTGTTGCAACTGCTCTGTGAAGCGGAAACGGAAGACCAACTTTCAGTAGAAGTGCTACCCCAGCGGGTCAAGGCGATTTTAGAAGAGATTTCTCCCCGCAGCATTCGCCGCGTCAATATCAATAGCCGCATTGTCAGAGAGCAGCAATTGCTGTGGCTGGATGAAATCAATCGGGATCCTGATAATCAAGTTCTGTGGTCTAAGGAAATTACGCTGGCTCGCCAGAATGTCATCAAATACTTTTTTGAAGACTTACAAGCCTCCTTCTCCGGCCCCTCAACGAGTTTTCACAGTCACTCCCCTCGACAACAGCGCGAAAAGCAGCAATTTTGGCGAGGAACCCTCAGTGGCCTAGGTCTCAGTGTTCTACTGTTGCTCCTAGGGGGGGGGATCTTCTACTGGCTCAAAGGTCTATCTACTAGCTCTAGCTCCAATCCACCTATTAATTCCGCAGCAACTTCCAGCAATAATTCGCCCAACAGTGCCCCCGCTTCGATCGCGTCTATCCCCTCTACAACCAGCACATCTACCGCAAGCCCTAGGCCCACTGCAACTACAGTGGCCAATCCTGCAAGCCCTGCCAGTCCGGATCCCTTTGCCGCAGCGGTTCGTTTAGCAGAAGAAGCTTCCACTGAAGGAACAAAGGCTCAATCGTCTAGTGAATGGCAAGCGATCGCGGACAAATGGGGAAAAGCCTCAGAATTCATGGCCCAAGTTCCCGCCAGCGATAAACGCTACAGTGTGGCTCAGGATCGCACAGGCCGCTACAAAAATAATCAAACAGCGGCACTTCAGAAAGCACGCTAATTGACTCTAATTTAATTCGCACTTAATCCACGCTGCGACTCCGTTTGCGGACTCCATTAGTAGTCGATCGGGGTTCTGTGGTCGATCGGGTCGTTGGAATCGCCACCGGAGCATCCTGGAGTATCCTGGCTGCCTGGTGGTGCTGCTGAAAATACTTCTGCCATTCATTCGGAGCATCCATGGTTTCGCCCCCATGCTGGGTATGTCGCTTCCGCACTTGGCACAGCACAGGGGTATTGACGCAGGCTCCAGACACAATCACCTGTCCTTTGGTTAAGGCCGGCAGTTCTTTCAACAAATCGCGCCCCGCAGCCTCGACCCCGTATTTCAAACTGTCTTGATCGACCGGATTAATGATGCGCATGATGAACTGGCTCATGCATTGGGACAGCACATCGGAATCAATTTTGCCGGGACGTTGGGTAATCAACCCCACCCCAAGCCCAAACTTTCTGCCCTCACTCAGGATAGTTCGCAGAATCATTTTGCAGCGGGAGGGCTCATGGGCCGGAGCGAAGCGGTGGGCTTCTTCCAATAGGATAAACACGGGATAGGGCAAATAGTTTTCATCGCCCCGATCGGTCAATTGCCGATGGGTATTCATGCGGGCTTGATTGGTTTGGCGCAAGACAGCCGCGCAAATGACCTGCTGTTCCTCTTGGCTAATTTCATTCATTTGCAGCACCGTGACTTGGCCGGGACGAAAGAGATCGCGCGGAGCTACAGAATGTTCAAAGGTATGGAAATACTTCGATCGTTCCAACGCTTCCAGCTTCCACTCCAGCGCGGGTGCAGAGGATCCCTTTTTCTCATTGCCCTCATCATCCATCTGGGTATCGGCTTCATTCACCGCTGCGATCAAATCCTGCACACCCCAGCGGAATTCCCCCTTGCGATGTTTATTTAGGATCCGAAATGCTTTATTTAAAATGGCTTGCTGCCGCTCACTCATTCCCGGTAGCAGCGTCAGCAGATCGTAATAATCCAATGACGACATGCGAATCCGAATATCATCGGGCGTTAGGACTTTGACCTCCGGTTGATAACCATCCTCTCCCCGGAATTTTTCATGGGTTTGCAACTCCTGCAACGTGCCGTATTCTCCATGGGGATCAAAAATCAAGACCGCTGCCCGATTATTGGGCGCAATCAGTTCTTCAATCAACACACCCGCAGTATAAGACTTTCCGGATCCAGTTCCTGCGAGGATGGCCATGTGGGTACTGACCAATTCTTTGACATCGAGGGCAATCTGAACGGCTCCCTGCTCTCGGAGCAAAACTGAGCCAATCAAGGCAGCTCCGATCTCCCCCGGCTGCTTTTTATTCAAAATGTCTTGCAGCATGGCGTCATCAGCTAGGAACACCCTGGCTCCGGGATTGGGGGCCCGCCGAGGGTTCATGAAGCCCAACCCCTTCTGGAAGTAGCCAATTACATCCACACTGACTTGATAAATTTCTGGATTGGTGTCGGTAAAACCCACTAAGGCCGCGATCGCCTGGGGACTAATCTCCGTGTCGGCAAAGATACGATCGGGTAGGTGCTCAATTAGCCGTAATTCCGAAATCTTGCCCAAAATTTGCAGCGTTTTATTGGCTTGATTCACCTGATAGTAAACATATTCACCAATTTTGACATGGTGATTATTGGAAGTGATGAAAACGTATTGGTTGCCGTTATCACCGGGGCCTTTCACCGTCCCCACTACAGCCTTTGCGGAAAATTCAGGCCCAGAAGTCATGATTACCTGCTAGGGAATAACCATCAAATTCATTTCGTTCAAGTGTACTACACTACTCAACTGATGGAACCTAGCCTGTTCTGACTCAGGCAACCGATCTCGAATCGTCGGATAGCCTACTATTAGACATCGTATGTTAGGCATCGTACGTCAGATGGCAGCCCGTCAATCTTCTCGGAAGATCCCACGAAAATTAAAATTCTCATCAAGATTAAAGGAGCATTCTCCGTAAATCAGCATAGACCTGATCCAAAGACTGATATACGCCTTACAATCGTCCATAATCTACGTTTTTCGGGTGAGTCAGCGCCTAAGATTGCAGCCTGAGCACCATCATCATTCAATTAGATTTCAGGGAATTAATTCAGAATTGTGGAATCGTAGGGAAATTACGGATACAGTCTATGGTGTCACACTGTAATCTGAAAGATATTCACTGCTAGTTTAATGTTGATGTGAGGGAGCCACAGTACACCATAAAGTGTCCTGAAAATCCTCAGGATACGTGAAGGAGTACAAGCCAAGTGGTTAACCTCCAGGCCCAAACATCCAATGCAGCTAAACGTATCGCGGTCTAAGTTAGGAGCACAGAAACCTATGGGGCGGATGGATGGCTTAACCAAGTCCCAAGGAGGTGAATTCCTCCTCACATCAGACTGTCCCTTACCTCCCCCAGTCAGTCATCATTCCGATCGTGCCGCTATGCTGGAGTCTTCATCCCAAGTCGCTAATCTCCAGCAACAGGTTCAGCGTCAGGCAGCCTACCAAAGCTTAATTCGTCAACTCACCTTTGCGATTCGTGGGTCAATGGAGTTGCCATCCATCTCCCAGATTGCCTTGGAGGGAGCCAGTGAAGTGCTCCACGCATCCCGAGCAATGATTCTACGACTCAAGTTTTGGGATCCTCGCCACTTGATGAGATCGCCCGATCGCATTCCCAAAGCAAGAGTCATTATTGAAGGCTCTTACCTGAATCCGACTCAGGCTCCTTTAAACACGACAACCTCGGACACCTCCGATGGAGAGCCTTTGCCCCAAGCGCCCCTAAGTCATTCGTTTTGGGTTTCGGACTGTCAACTGTTCCAGTATGCGATGGGTCGGGGATCCCAAACCGTAGTTTTTAACGACGCTAGGGATTTTGAAGTCTGTCGATCGGTCTTGACCCAAAGCCCAGAGCAGAAGTCCCCAGAAGTGGTTTCCCCTGATGGCCCTGAGTCATCCCTAGCCATTGCTCCTTTGCTCCAGCCTGAGGAGATGCCCGCGTTACTTTTTGTCCCCTTAGAAAGTAAAAATAAACTGCTGGGTTTCTTAGCCATCCAAAATACCCACCCTCGGACTTGGCAAGCGGATGAAATTGAGTTGGCAGAGTTGGTTGCCGCCCAGCTCAGTGCGGCCATTATCCAGACTGAAACGCTACGCCAAGTGGAATCCTTAGTGGAAGAGCGGACTGCGCAGCTCCAACAAAGTTTGGAACTCCAAGCCAAGCTGTATGAAATTACCCGTAAGCAAATTGAAAAGCTGCGGGAGATGAATCAACGCATGGATGAGTTCCTTAGTACCCTCAGCCATGAATTGCGCACCCCCCTCACCAGCATGATGTTAGCTATTCGCATGCTGCGGGAAGCCAACCTGTCGCCAGAACGTCGTTTGCAATATTTGAATATCTTGGAGCAGCAATGTGCCCAAGAGACGAGTTTAATCAACGACCTACTGGCCCTTCAGGAACTTGAGAGCAAGCAAGTAGCCATGCAGATGCAGGCTGTGGACTTGAAGCGGACGATCGAAGAAGTAAGCCATTCCTTCGATCAACGATGGGCCTTGAAAGGACTCGTTTTAGAAGTCAACATGCCGATCGAGGAACCCTCCTTATTCACGGATGCCGCTAGCCTCAATCGGATTCTGTTGGAACTTCTGACAAATGCAGGCAAGTATTCTGACCCCAACACCGCCATTCAATTGCAAGTCAGCACCACCCCCGATCGCAAACTTTTACTGACTCTCTCTAACGTTGGACAGGGTATTTCACCCGAGGAACTGCCCCATATCTTCGATAAGTTCCGTCGTTGCCAAGGCATGACCCAGAATGCAGTCCCTGGAACTGGATTAGGGTTGGCCTTAGTGAAAAGTCTTGTGCAACACCTCAATGGCACTATCATCGCGACCAGTAATCCCATTCCCGATAGCCAGTCCTACGAAACTAGCTTTGTGGTCACCCTTCCCCAAAGCCCTGATTTACCTAAATCTTAACTCTTGCAATATTTGGCATAGCCAGCATGGGACAGCCTGAGAAATCATCGTCCTGTGCTGATTTTTCACAGGTCACTTCTAGAAAATTTGGCTGCGGAATTGTTGAGTTGGGACGTGAATTCTCTAATACCTTTAGTTTTGATTCATTATCAGGATCAGGAATTGTGCTTAGGGGATTCCTAAATTTGGAGGGCAGACTAGGTATAATAAGCCGAGACCTATGCTAGTAACCTCAACTCCTCCCCAATCTTTACGTTGGCAACGCCCACGCTACTCGCCCATTGCTCGACAGATGGACGTGTCGGTTTCTGCTGCCAAGCTAGGGATTTACCTGTGGATGGATAGCAAAGGATTGCGACGCTCCAGTGCAGCCCGTCGCCAAACAGCAGAATGGATGGTGCAAACCTTTTTGGATTTGGGGCCAACATTTATCAAGATTGGGCAAGCGCTATCCACCCGAGCCGATCTGTTGCCGATGGAGTATGTCAAAGCCCTAACCCGGCTTCAGGATCAGGTGCCCCAGTTCCCCGCAGAACAGGCGATCGCCATTATTGAAGAAGAATTGGGCAGTCCTCTCCAGACGCTGTATCAGGAATTCGATCGGGAGCCAATTGCTGCTGCCAGCTTGGGGCAAGTCCATCGCGCTCGTTTGCACAGTGGGGAAGAAGTGGTCGTTAAAGTCCAACGTCCAGGACTGGAGCGACTATTTGATTTGGATTTCCAGGTTCTCAAACGTGTCATTCATTGGATCAAACGCTTTCTGCCAGGGTCGCACTATTACGACCTCGATGCAATTTATCAAGAATTTTCCGATATTCTCTACAAGGAAATTGACTATGTGCGAGAGGCAATGAATGCCGATCGCTTCCGTCGGAATTTCCTAGATCACGCCTATATTGCAGTCCCTAAAGTCTATCCGCGCTTCACCACGTCGCGGGTACTGACAATGGAGTACATGCCCGGAATCAAGGTGAACGATCGGGCTCGTTTGGAAGCAGCTGGTATTAATCCTAAGGATATTAACCACATTGGAATTTGTGCTTACTTGAAGCAATTATTACAAGATGGTTTTTTTCAAGCGGATCCCCATCCCGGCAATATGGCCGTCAGCATGGATGGCAAACTAATTTTCTATGATTTCGGCATGATGGCAGAGGTGCAACCCATCAACCGCAACCAGATGGTGGAAACCTTTTTTGCCGTTCTGAAAAAGGATACCGATCAAGTGATCGAGACCTTGACGGATATGGGTTTAATCGAACCCATGTCCGACATGACTCCCGTTCACCGGATTATCAAGTTTCTCCTGGAACGCTTTACGGAAAAGCCCGTGGAAATTCAGGCGTTCAAGAGTCTGCGCAACGAGCTTTACAGTCTGTTCGAGAAACAGCCTTTCCGGTTACCCGCTCGGATGACCTTCATTATCAAAGCGTTGACCACCTTGGATGGGGTGGCTCGGGACTTGGATCCGCAGTACAACTTGCTGGCGGCAGCGAAACCTTTTGTCAAGAGCTTGGCGACCTCTACGGTGCAAAATCAAGGACGCGGCATGGGCGAACTGGTGAAACAGGCGAAAGGATATCTGGCCTATCAGCTTAAAAAGCCGAATCCCACCGAAGTGGCGATCGCCCGTCTGGAGGAACGCCTCGCCCAAGGGGAATTGGAAGTGCGGGTGCGATCGGTAGAAAGCGATCGGGCACTGAAAACGCTTAACCTGTCTATCAAAGCCTTGCTCTACGCTTGTATTGCTGGGTTCTCGGGGCTCATTGGTGCAGTGTTGTTACTGGCTGCCTATAAGGGAGGCGCGATCGCAGCGTTTGTCATTGCCGGAGTTGCGGGATTGATTTTACTGAAGGCGCTCCTGAAGCTTGCTGTGCGGGAAAAACTCGACAAGCTAATGGGGTCATAGTGGAGGCATTGAAAAAAAGGTATTGAAGAGTCAGCTTCGACGGCGGCTTAACCAAATTCCCCGCAAACCGACCGCTTTAGCAGCGCGGTAGTCTTCCTCTAAGCTATCCCCGACATGCCATGCTTCCTCGGGCCGACAGCCATGTTTGTCCAGGGCAACTTGAAAAATTGTTGGATCTGGCTTGGCAGCGCCGACTTCCGTGGAAATGGTTACAGATTGGAAATACTGCGCTAAATTGAGCGATCGTAGGACAGCATAGATTCGCGAATCGAAATTCGACAAAATTCCTAACGGAATGCCCCGATCGTGCATTTGCTTCAGAGTGGCAACCGTATCGGGATAAAGCTCCCAAGGTTCCGCCGTTGCAAAGTAGGTAAATAACTCGGAAAAGAAGCGATCGAAGTCTTCAAACTGCGGCAAAACCCCCGCCCCATCAAACGTCGATCGAACCACCTGCTTCCACCAGTCATATTCTAAAACGGGGATTTCTGAAGGTGATACGTTGGGAAACGCTGGAGAACCAGCCTGCTTAAATGCTGGGAAAAACGCCGCATCTAACGTTTGAGCAGGTACTTCCACACCATAGCGGAGAGCAATTTTTGCATAACTAGATCCAACACTACCGCGCACTCCAAATAGCGTGCCAACGGCATCAAAAAAAATGACTTTCGGCGTTTCCATCATTCCAGGTTCGATCGAGTTGACTGGCTTTCACTACCCTCTAAATTACCGCAGCAACTCTACTAGGGGGCGCGTGATCCAGCTCATGCCGACCTTCAACTGATGTTCTAGGGTAGGCATCCGGAAGAGATAAATCATCCGCCGTGCTACATGGGCCGGGAAGCCGCTGAGTTGCAGTCCTAATCCTGCCAGCGCGGCTTTATCTGTACCCAAGGTCAGCATTTCGCCCAAATGCTGATACTTAAAGGGCAATAGGGGCCGATGGGTCAGCGACGCCCAAAGGTTCCAGCCTGCATAGTCCGCCTGTTGAAAAGCGGCTTGGGCCGTGGCCGGAACAAATTGACCATCGGCATCTACCCCCGAAGCTAAATCCCCCAGGGCAAAAATTTCGGGATGATCGGACACCTGCAACGTGGGTGAAATTTTCACCTGCCCCCGATCGGTTTTCGGTAGGGGCAAGTCCCGAATGACCGGAGCAACGCGCGTTCCCACAGTCCACAGGACAATGTCCACGGGGAGGGTGTCCATTTGCCCCTTGTAGCTCAAGGTGAGTTCGTCTGCGGTAATGCTTGCGATCGTCGTCTCCAAATCGACCCAGACCCCCCGATCGCTTAACGCTTTTTCGGCCACTTGGCGATTGAAGGGCGGCGAATTGCGCAAAATTCGATCGGCCATTTCCACAATTCGGATCCGGCCCCGATCCCCTAATCGCTCTGCTAGCTGACAGGCCAGCTCAATACCGCTATAACCAGCCCCCGCAATCGCGACTCGAATTTTGTCCCGATCGGAGTTTTCCAGCCGTTGCAGCCGACTTTCTAGCTGATAGGCATCCTCTAGCGTCCGGAAGGGCAAGGCATAGTCCTGAACCCCAGGCGCTAAATCCATGGGCGTTTCGCCTCCCATCGCTAGGACCAGGCGATCGTAGGTCAGCGATTCCCCCGTGGATAGCTGAACCCGCCGATCGGTTAACTGAATGGTTTCCACTGATGCTTGAATGAAATGGATCCCAGTATCGGCTAACAGCTCGACATAGGTGGGTGCAATTTCCCAGGCTTGCAATTCTCCCGTCAGCAATTCGTAGAGCAGCGGCATAAAAATGAAGCGATCGCGCTGATCCACCAAAATAATTTCTGGCTTAGGATGGCCGATCCAGGGCAGTTGACTCAACCGCAACGCTGTATATAGGCCACCAAATCCGCCACCCAGAATGCAAATCCGAGACATAATCCAACCTTGAGGATTGCTATATTGCCAATTGTAAAGGGGATTCGCCCAGGGTGGGGTGGGATTGACCGTTTAATACGAAGATGGGAAAGTCCTTTGCCAACCCCGACCTGTGATTGCGATTTATCCTGGAAGTTTCGATCCCGTGACGTTAGGACATCTTGACATTATTACCCGTGGATCCCGGTTATTCGATCGGGTGATTGTGGCGATCGCCCGTAATCCAAGCAAGGTACCGCTCTTCCCCGTCGAAGCTCGTCTTGGGCAACTGCGGCAGGCGACCCAACACCTGACCAACGTTGAGGTGGATAGCTTTGAAGGGCTGACGGTAACCTATGCTCAGGCCCGCCAAGCATCCGTGCTGATCCGAGGGCTGCGAGCCATTTCTGACTTTGAGATGGAACTCCAGATGGCTCACACTAACAAAACCCTATCGGATTCGATCGAAACAGTTTTCTTAGTCACCTCAAATGAATATAGTTTTCTAAGCAGTAGTGTGGTGCGGGAGATTGCCAAGCTTGGTGGCCCCGTTGACCACTTAGTGCCCAAACACGTTGCCCTGGATCTTCACCGATGCTACGCCAAAACCCATCCGGCCCCGAAGGACGACACGATCGAGGATCCCAAAACCTCGACATCCAGCAAGAATTGAATCGCTTGGAGGAAATGCTACTGGATAGCCCCCGTCTCCCGCTGCCGTTGAGTCGTCGCACGATGGTAGATGAGGATGCTTTTTTAGATCAACTGGATCTCGTCCGCCTCAGTTTGCCGGAGGCATTTCATCTGGCAGAAGAAGTGGTGCGGCAGAAGGACGAAATTTTAGTTCAAGCGGAACAGTATGCCCAGGAGATTATTGAAACTGCGGAGCAGCGAGCGGCCCAGATTTTGAATGAAACTGGGATTCTCCGGCAGGCAGAGTATGAAGCCCAGCAACTCCAGATGAAGGTGCAGCAGGAGTGTGAAGCTGCCCAGCAACAGGTCTTAGCAGAAATTGATCAAACTCGACGACAGGCCCAACGAGAGTTAGAAGGGATGCAGCAGCGAGCCTTGGAGGAGGCCGAGGAAGTCCAGCGGGGGGCCGATGAATATGCAGATAAGGTGCTGCGGGATATGGAAGCGCAGATGAGTGAGATGTTGCGAATTGTCCGCAATGGTCGTCAACAACTCAAAATCAATCAACCCGATGGTCGAGTCCCGCGCCCGCCTAGTCGATCGCCGCAAAGTAACCGCAACCGTAACTAAGCTGCCTTAATTCAATCAATTAGGAGGTTCCCCATGGAGATTCTGTTTCCATGGAGATTAGCAGTGCTATTCTGACCAACTGCGCAATGTATAGAGACTTTGCCTAGTATTAACCTCGAATTTCTCAATCATTGAAAGGAATAGAAGTTTATTGATTGTTTCCATTAGATTTCATGCTTTAAATAGGCTGAAACACTGAATCTATGGGAACTGATCGAAGACAGGTACTCCCATTGAGCGACCTATCAGTAAAACTAAGACTCAAACTTACAAATGGAAATCATTGCATTGAGTTTAGATGTGATACATATTTAATTAAGCATTGATTTTTATAAGCGTTTCAATGCTAAGTCATAGAAAAAGCTCAATACTCCCAGGGCTTCTTATTTTTCTAGATTGACTTTTCAGAGCTGTCACTTGGATGGTAGTCGATCGGAAGTACCTAGATTGGGAGCGGTTGGGTAGAACCCTAAGTTTGACTGGCTGCTTTTTTAAGGTTTACTACACAGGGAGGGAGGAATGGCTCACCCACTGGTTCAGTCGATTTGGCTGATTCCAATCTATACATTGATCGGCGCAAGTTTATCTGCCCTCTGGTTTCCTGGGATTACCCGACGAACAGGGCCGCGTCCTGCAGGGTATATCAATGCGTTGATGACGCTGTTTGCGTTTGTCCATGCGGCGTTGACGTTACCGATCGTCTGGGATGAACCCCCACTACACATTGTCTTGCCTTGGCTACAAGTTGCGGGTTTAGACCTCTCCATTCCGCTGGAAATTTCGGGAACCTCGATCGCGGCGGTGGTCGTGATTACAGGCTTGAATTTGTTATCGCAAGTTTTCGCGATCGGCTACATGGAAATGGACTGGGGGTGGGCGCGCTTTTTCTCACTGCTGGCTCTGTTTGAAGCTGGAATGAACTTCCTTGTTCTCAGTGATTCCCTGTTCTTTGGCTATATTGCCCTGGAAATTCTCACTTTGGGAACTTATCTCCTCATTGGGCTGTGGTTCAACCAATCCCTAGTGGTCACAGGTGCTCGCGATGCGTTTTTAACCAAACGAATTGGCGATCTGTTTCTGTTGATGGGCGTAGTGGCTCTGCTGCCGATCGCGGGAACTTGGAACTATTCAGAGCTCGCGGTTTGGGCCAAAACTGCCGATGTCAACCCCACTGTGATTACTCTGGTGGGTCTAGCTTTGCTGGCAGGCCCCATGGGGAAATGTGCTCAGTTCCCGCTACACCTATGGCTGGATGAAGCCATGGAAGGGCCGGTGCCTGGATCGATTCTGCGGAACTCGGTTGTGGTACAGGTTGGGGTTTGGGTTCTGGTCAAGTTAGCGCCGGTGCTGTCTCTGTCTCAAACAGTTCTCAATACCGCAATTATTATTGGCGCGCTGACGGCGGTGGGTGGTTCGTTGATTGCGATCGCACAAATCGACATCAAACGGACGCTATCCTATCCCACGAGTGTTTACATGGGTTTAATTTTCATTGCGGTGGGTACGGGCGATATCCAGGCCGCTCTATTGTTAGCACTGACCCATGCAGTCAGTATGGCGCTCCTGGTGATGAGCACGAGTGCCGTTGTGTGGAATAGCATCACGCAGGATATTACCCAACTGGGTGGACTGTTGAGCCGTCGGCCCATCTCTGGTGGTAGCTTTGCGATCGGGGCAGCGGCAGCGATCGCCTTGCCTCCCCTAGGTGGGTTCTGGGCGCAAATGGAGCTGATGAATGGTCTGTGGGCGCAGAATCCGATCGTGGCAGGCACTGTGCTGGTGGTGAATGCCCTGCTGGCCTTTAGTTACACGCGCGTATTCTGTCGGGTATTTTTGGGTAAATCGCAACAAATGTCCCAGCGATCGCCTGAAATTCACTGGCCGATGGCTATCCCCATGATTGTGACCATGGGTTTCGTCATGCACTTACCGCTCATTCTTTCCTCGGTTGACCTGTTACCCAACTGGGCAGAACTTCAGAAAGATAATGCATTGTTATTGATCTGGTCTAGCATCACGGGCATTGCGGTTTCAGCCATCATTTACCTCAATCCTTCCATCCAAAAACCCATCCGATTGCCTTGGCAGGGTCTACAAAATCTCTTTGCCTACGATTTCTACACCCCGCAACTCTATCGCAATACGATCGTGGGGGTTGTGGCCGTTGTGTCTTACATTACCGCTTGGTTCGACCAATACTTGATTGACGGACTAGCTAACCTATTTGGAGTGGCAACCCTGTTCAGTGGCCAAAGCCTCAAGTACAGTACCTCCGGCCAATCGCAGTTATACATGCTGACGATTCTTTTGGGATTAGCTGCATTGGGAATTTGGCTCAGCTATCCCATGCTGTCGCAGCTTCGATTAGCGATCGGGTAAAGCCTGTCGTGTAAAACGAATCCGGTGGACGATCAGGATTTCCCATCGATCTCACGCCCAGTTTCATTGCCAATCATGTTGTCCTACCTGTAGATTTTCTATGCAGTTGCCACTCTTAAGTATGTTGGTTTGGCTGCCCGTTCTGGGAGCGGCAGTCATCGGCTTCTATCCGGGTCAACTCTCTGCGGCCCGTGCCCGTTGGGGCGCTATCGGGGTTGCTAGCATTCTGTTTGCCCTCACTGCGTTGCTATTTACCCAGTTTGATTTGACCCAAGCGGGTTTCCAAATGCAGGAATTGATGCCCTGGTTACCTGCATTGGGCTTGAACTACAGTTTGTCGATCGATGGCATCTCCTTACCCTTGGTTGGGCTAGCCAATTTACTGACCTTGATGGTGGCCTGCAATGGCGAAGTGGGACTCAAACCCAATGAGACGCTGCAACGGCCTCGGTTGTTCTACACCATGCTGTTGCTGGTCAATGCAGGTGTGATTGGGGCTTTGCTAGCTCAGAATTTACTGCTCTTTTTCCTCTTCTATGAGTTGGAGTTAATTCCCTTCTATCTGCTCATCGTGATCTGGGGCGGAGCCAAACGGGAATATGCAGCCACTAAGTTTCTGATCTATACAGCGATCTCTGGAATTCTAATTTTGGCGGGTTTCCTGGCGATCGCATGGCTGACCCACAGCAATGGTTTTGAATACAGCGCAATCAATACCACCGAGTTACCCACAACCATTCAGTTAGTATTACTCGTTGTATTGCTCATCGGTTTTGGGATTAAGATTCCCCTAGTACCGCTCCATTCCTGGTTGCCGGATGCCTACGTGGAATCTTCTGCACCTGTAGCGATGTTGTTGGGTGGGATTCTTTCTAAACTGGGAACCTACGGTCTAGTTCGCTTTGCAGTCGGCTTGTTCCCTGAAACTTGGGCATCTGTGGCTCCTGTCATGTCAGCAATCGCCGCTGCATCGATTCTCTACGGGGGATTCGCAGCCATTGCCCAGAAGGATATTAAGCGTATGGTGGCCTACAGTTCGATCGGACACATGGGCTATGTCATGCTCGGTGCGGCTGCTCTGACCCCGCTTAGCATGGTGGGCGCGGTTTCCCAAATGGTTGCCCACGGTTTGATTCTGGCGCTGCTGTTCTACCTCGTCGGTATTATTGAATCCAAGGTGGGAACCCGCGAGTTGGATGTCCTCAATGGTCTGCTCAACCCGATTCGTGGCTTACCGTTAACGGCAGCTTTGCTGATTCTGGCGGCCATGGCCAGTGCTGGCATTCCCGGTATGGTGGGCTTTATTAGTGAGTTTTTGGTCTTCCAAGGCAGTTTCTCGGTGTTTCCACTCCCAACCCTGTTGGCGATCGCGGGAACAGGTCTGACAGCCGTTTATTTTGTCATTCTGCTGAATCGCACTTGCTTTGGTCGTTTGGATTCCAAGAGTGCCTACTACCCCAGTGTGAGTAAGCGGGAATATTTCCCCGCGCTGATTTTGATGGCGACGATCGTTTTCCTCGGAGTACAACCGAGTTGGTTAGTGCGATGGAGCGAACCCACCACCCAAGCGATTGTGGCTTCTGCCTTCCCGAATCAATCGATCGCAGCCATGGTGCCCACGCAGCCCAATCTTCGCGATCGGGCAGCCCATCTCTAACTTGGGTCAAGCACTTGAGTCAAACACTTAAGGCAAATGCTTGAGTTGAAAATTTGAGTCAAACTCTGGATTTCACCCACACTTAAAAGGATTTGTGCCGATGACCGTTGCAACCCCTCCTTCCACGAAAATTCCACCGTCCAACCATCCCCTGGCTGACATCATCTATCGCCTCGAAGCAGGCGGGGCGATGCTGCCTGACACGCCAGAAAATCTGATGCAGATTATTGGGCTATACAAAGCCTATGCTGTACCGATGGATTTCTACTGGCGGGATTTGCTGTACATCGGTGAACAAGTATTTTTAAATCCGTTGCCCTTCTTCAAATTCTTTATTTCCGAAGAATACCTGCAACTCCCTAACCACTATGCAGGGGATACAGCAGACCTGCGGATTTGGCGTGGGGGGGCAGACTGTCATCCAGAACTGCGGGAATTCATCGAGAAAGGCGAACTGAAACAGAAACTCCCTCGGTTGTTCCATCACCTGTGGCACGATCGCATCAACATGGAATTTGCTGAAGAATGTATGCGATCGATGCTGTGGCACCGCGATATGTATGTGCCTTGGAACCAGTTCGATCCCTATCTCGACTCTGAAGAGTACAAGCAAAATGCCGATCGAGCTATCAAAGCCTACTTCAAAGGCAACCCGGTGATGCTGGGCTTGTATAAGCTCTTTCCTGACATGTTCCTAGAGCAGTGCCGCCAAGCGTCCTACTATGCTAACCTCGGCCTGTTTTGGGAAGTTATGGCTCCGGTGTTTTTTGAAATGTCCGATCTCTATGATGAGGGCAAGTTAACAAGTGTTCCAGAAGCGATGAATTTCCTGGTGAATGGCATTTTTGCGATCGCGGGTCGTCCCATTTACCACCATGTTTACATTCGCGGTGAATGCTACGAAATCATTCCCAAATCTAAAGGATTCACTTGGCTATATGAGGCTGCATTGCCCTATGTAGAAGCAGTGTTTTACCGCACCTCTCCCTTCCGAGGCACGAAATCCTATAATGCCCAGGCCAAGCAGGTTCCCGATGACCAGCAAGATTTCCACTACGGCGTACTCTATGCCGATAAATTCCCCGTAGGCACCGCAGGCATTCCTCCCACATTCTTGGCTCAGGATATGCTGCACTTCCTCCCCCCCTATTTGGTGGAGTATTACCAGCAACATTGTCGGGGAGAAGACGACATGTTGGTTCAGTTGGCCGTCAGTTTCCAGCGATCGATGTACTGTGTCACCTCTGCGGTGATTCAAGCGCTACGGGCAGCACTGCTGTATCCGTTAGACGATCCCAATCCTGAACATTTGAAAGCGAACCGCGCTTTCTTTGAAGCCCAAATGGATCGTTTCCTGCGACCGGAAGCTCGGATTCGGGATATTCAAACCCAAGACTATCGCTAGGGTCTAGAAATAAGGAACGGGAAGCAAGAATTTTTTAATTCCGTGCTTCCCGCTCTCTCAAGGATTATTGTGGTGAATGACTAGAAGTGAACCGTTGGGAGTGATTACTTGGAACGGCTGAAATTCTCTCAATTCCGCCAACTAAGGTCCCATCAGAATCACATTGTCAATGACATGAATAATGCCATTGTCCGCTTCGATGTCTGGAGCAATGACAGTTGAATTTTTGACCTCATTGGCTTTCATATTCAACCGAATTGAGGTTCCCTCTAAGGAATCGACCGAATCTAGTTTCTCTAGATCCGCCTTGGTATATTTCCCCGCTACAACGTGATATTTCAAAATTCGTCCTAGCTGGGGAGGATTTTGTACCAAGGTTTGCACCGTTCCAGGCGGTAATTTTTCAAAGGCAGCATCGATCGGTGCAAAAACGGTGAATGGACCTGGGCTCTTGAGCGCATCCACAAGGCCAGCCGCTTGGACGGCTGCCACTAAGGTTTTAAAGTTGTCATTACTGACCGCAATATCAACGATGTCTGCCATGGTGATTCAACTTGTGATGAATGGAATAAGTCATTTCAACAGTACTGCGATCGTACCCTGTTTCTCAAATTTCGTTGTAATCAATTTTTAATCACTCCTATTCAAATTAATGGTCAGAAAGTCCGATACAATAGAAACAATGGTTTCAATCACCTATCCCCCACAGGAAAACAGTAAAAAAGCGTTGCACAGTGAGTCGCTGATCAACTCTTTCAGGGATCACGCTCTTCAACATCCTGCAATGCACAGGGAGGAAGACACAATCACTGTTGCAGTTCATCTAAAACTTTATTGTGCAACGCATGAATTGGAAGGGAGCATACGCTCTTAATCAAGTATAATACCCGTAAATTTCATAAACAAAAAGCATTGTAATAATTTTTTGACATAGATATAGCTCTATAGTCTTCGTCGAACCCTGGAGATAGACCCTTGCAGAACGCTACTCTACACCAATTAAAGGTCTTTGAAGCAGTTGCTCGTCACAATAGTTTTACCCGTGCAGCGGAAGAGTTGTTTTTAACCCAACCCACGGTTTCTATGCAGGTCAAGCAACTTTCCAAAACCGTTGGGATGCCTTTATTTGAACAAGTGGGCAAACGGTTATACCTCACAGATGCTGGGCGCGAATTGTTTGCGACTTGCCAAGACGTATTCGATCGATTGTCCAAGTTTGAAATCGCGATCGCAAACATTAAAGGATTGAAGCAAGGAAAGCTTCGTCTCGCTGTCATTACGACTGCGAAGTATGTCATTCCAAGAATTCTGGGGGCCTTCTGCCAGCGCTATCCTGGGATTGATATTTCCCTCACAGTAACCAACCACCAATACGTGTTGGATGGATTGGCTAGCAATGAAAATGATCTCTATATTGTCAGTCAGCCCCCTGAGGATATGGATGTTGAGATTCATCCTTTTATGGAGAATCCATTGGTCGTATTGGCACCTCGCAATCATCCCCTAGTGGGCCAAAAGCAAATTCCCCTAGAGCGCATTGCAGAAGAACCCTTCATTATGCGGGAACCTGGTTCCGGGACTCGTAAGGCCGTGCAAAAGTTATTCGACGCCCATGGGTTACCCCTTAAGGTCAGACTCGATTTGGGTAGCAATGAAGCAATTAAGCAGGCGATCGCAGGAGGTATGGGAATTTCAGTCCTTTCGAAACACACCTTGGCCTTGGAAGGATTGACGAACCAATTAACCATTCTGGACGTGGAAGAATTTCCGATCGAACGCTATTGGTATGTGGTCTATCCTTCGGGTAAACAGCTTTCCGTGATTGCTAAGGAATTTTTCCAGTACTTGCTGAGCGAAGGTAAAGCAGTTGCTGAAGCGACTGCTTTGCAAAAACTGCTGTAGAGAGGGAACCGCAATTTCTTCACTGACTACATTTCTTCACTGACTACCCAGATGCAGTTTCCGAAACCAATTGCCGAATAATTTCCGTCAAAGTTTGTTGGGGCGATCGCGGCTTCCAGCCGAGTTCGCGCATCGCCTTAACGCCACTCACTCGCACACAGCGATCGTAGACGTAGTGAACCCGTTCGTTATCGATCGGCGGCTGCCAGTCCGTGAGTCGCCCAATGACATTCAACACCTTAGCAACCCTGCGCACTAGCCATTCTGGGGCTTCTCTAGGGGCGGATACGCCAATTTCTCGCCCACAAAGTTCAAACATTTCCCGCGTTGTCAAATCGCCTGCGGACAAAATAAAGTAATCGCCCGCTTGCCCTTGGTCGATCGCCCGCAGCATCCCATCGACCAAATCCTCCACATGGACAATCCCAGTAACCCGCCGACCTCCAGCCCAGAGCTTTAACTTCCCTTTGGCAAAAGTTTGTAGCACGGGGCCAAAATGGGGATCATCGACGCCAAAGATGCCCGATGGCATCACGCTAACGATATGGGCTCCTTGTTGGACAGCTTGATCGACCAATTGCTGAGCTTGATATTTGGTGCGATCGTAGGCTGAGGCAAAATCCTGCTGTTCCCGTTGGAAGGTTTCATCGATCGTGCGACCTTGAGTATCCCCAAAAACTCCGATCGTGCTGCAATGGAGCATTTTACCGACCCCAGCCGATTTCATCGCTTGCAGTACGGCTTGCGTTCCTTGCACATTCGTCCGTTCCATTCTCGCCGCATCGACTAAACCCAACTCCACATAAGCTGCGATGTGAAAAACAAGGTCTACCCCTTGCATAGCTTGGGTTAATGCCGCTTCATCGGTAATCTCGCCATGGGCATAGTCTAACTGACTCAACCCTTGCAACCGAGTTAAGTCACTCGATCGACGCACATAGGCAACCACCTGATCTCCGCGATCAAGCAGCGATCGTACTAAATAAGATCCTGTAAATCCATTCGCACCCGTAACTAGCGCTTTCATAGCAATCCTGTAGATAATGCAAAAGGAATACTAAAATTATCAAAAAGTAGTTTCTGGCTTCAATATTGAAGCCATCTATTCTTAGAACATAGAACAATAAGTTTAATACTTGAAGAATCAAGTAAATAGTTTTTATTGAATCACTAGTAGCTAACGGAGAAAACTCTACTGACTACAGAGATTTCTCATAAATTCGATAGGTCTTATAAATCTTGCCACCAGAGGCTTCAATGAGCTTGCGAGAGGGAAAGTTGTCTTCATATACCCAAGATAGCTCCGCGCGTTGATAGGGCTTCCCCTTCTTTTGTCCGCCTTGCAATCCAAGATGAATCAACCCTAGGGGCACCATTTTTCGCCGAAATTCGGGTAGACAAGCGATCGCAAGCACACGCCCTTGATTAATTTGTCGCTTATACCAGAGGAACTTGAGAATCCCCCAGAAATCCAATTTACCTTTCACTCGTTTCAGCGGAATGTTGTAATCCGGTAAACCCATCCAAAACCCAATCATTTCACCGTTATATTCTGCGATCGGGAACACATCTGGATCAACCAAAGTTTGCAGCGATTTGGCTTCCTCCATAAATTCTTCTTGAGTTCTTGCGGTAGAACTCCAATTAAGGTCAAAGGCACGGGTAAATAGATTGTATAAACCAATGACATCTTCCGTAAACCCATCTCCCTTTGTGCGAATGGGCCGGAACGTAACCCCTGCTTTCAACGCGATCTGATAGCCTTTTTCAAATTGTGCGGTCAACTGTCGATCGGTTAAGGGAAAGTCGTAGGCGTAGGCATCTTTGGCCTTCTGCCAGCCCATTTGTTCAAAAAATTTGGGATAGTAGGGCGGGTTATAGGGCATCATGATCATCGGAGGCGAGTCAAACCCATCGACTAAAAAGAGACAATTGTTGTGGGTAGACAGATCGATCGGCCCGCGCACTTGGGACATCCCCTGTTGTTTTAGCCAAGCGCAGGCTGCGTTGACCAACGCTTGAGCAACTTGAAAATCCTCAATACATTCAAAAAAGCCTACCAGGCCAATATTACAGCGTTCTTTTTGGATGAGGCGATCGTTCACTGCTGCGACAATCCGGCCAATTGCCTGTAATTGATTGGAACCTGTAGCTGGTTCCCCCCGTACGGCAATCCACTGCTTTAACTGACCATACTGAAAAAATGGATTACTGGGAGCAAACTTTTTCGCGACATCACTACGTAACGGAGCAACCCAATTAGGATCCCCTGCATAGATATAGGAAGGTACATCCAAGAACTGCTCTTGCTGATTCGCCGTGGTAACTGGAACAACTTGAAAATCCATAATTTACAGGGGGCAACGAGGGGCAATGGAAATCCTGGAGATAAAGATAAGTGATAGAAGTTGGTAGTACTATAGCAGTCTCTTGCCTCTTCCTCTGCCCATGGTCAATAGCCTGTAACCTAGAGGACTCTAGTCCCCTCTATTGAGGCCAAAAAATTCCACTAAAAAAGGGTGGAAAACCACCCTTGGATAAACATGTAGCCGTTTTGCGTCACTTAGACATCTGACAAGACCAGACAAACTTTTCAGCTAATTGCTAGAACCTACCTCGATCGGCCAACTAGTCAACTCATCAAGCAGCCTGACGACGGCGACGGCCCAGCAAACCTAGACCAGCAACTGCAGCAATTCCAGCCATGGTGGTCGGTTCAGGCACTTTGTGCAAGTTGGATCGAATAGCCAACCCATCGTTGCCGCATTCTGCAAACAGGTTAGCAACAAAGGACCCAACTTTGAAATCAGCCGTGCGTTTGAAGCTGAAGCCCAAAGTTTGACTGCCGTTCGCGCCAAATTGGCTGAAGTTTAAGCCTTCTGCGTTCAGTTGGCTGCTGGACATCATGAAAATATCACTGACTTTCTGACCGGATTTGATAGCATTCAAAATGGTTCCTGAACCGCTTTGTTGACCGGCAAAATAGCTATCCCGTGCGTTCAAATCACCGAAGGAGTCATTGTAAGCTCCTTTGTTGGTTGTCTTTGTCCAGTCGCTCCACTGAGTCAGGTTGCTGTAACCGTAGTTTTGAGCGGTAATACTCTTAGCTTTTACATTGGAGTAGACACCCACTTGAGAAACCCCTGACTGGGAGCCATTGGTGGCGAAGTGAATCCCTACTAGCTGGCCAGCATCACTAGCCGCCTTAAAGCTCTTGCCTGTGAAGTTGAAGAACAAATCGCCGTAGTTAATGACTTCTTTGTTGTTGTAGAGCGACCCTTGCAAGGTCATGTTGGTGTTGAGCGCAACAAAGATGGAGTCACCGGATTCCTTGATGGCGATTCCTTTGTAGTCAAAAACACTACCGCCAGAACCGTTGTTGGAGCCACCGATCGCGTAGTCCCATCCATTGAGACTGTAGGCATTAGCTTGGGATGGGTTCGCCGCAAGAGTAACGCAGAGAGTTGCAGCCGTTAAACCTGTGATTTGAGCGAGTGTAGCAATTTTATGAGCGGAGAGCATAGGACAATCAACCTGCGTGATGATTTCAGAAAAATCTGCTTCAGAACGGTTATTTCTGTTATGTCCTGAGTATCTCTCCCAGAAAATATGCTCGACAAGATGGAAGAGCCAAATCTCATTTCAGATTTATGGATAGCAGGGTTTCTGAGTGAAATCACTGAGTCCGTTGACTCCTATTGCGATCGCTTACACCTAAAACAGCAACTCTATCACCTCGATTTCTTTAATTCAGTCAGTAACTTTGGTGAAATTAAATTGATTTCGATCGTAACTTTGCAAAAGTATTCAGATAACTTACTTAGGTAAAGCTACGCTTTCCTCATCCTTCGGAAAGTTTTTCTTTTAGAAAAGACTATAAAAAATGTCCTAGGCCTTCTATCTGCTAATTGGCAGTGTTGTGATCAGTCTCACAGTATAAAAAATGGATTAAGCTATATGGACAAAAAAGAGAGGTTGCCATGGCAACCTCTCTCGATCGGAATTTGATAGGTTTTCAGATAGATTTCTGACTATGGTTTGCAAAGGATTGATAAAGGCGCAAGTTCGTTAGGCACTCATCTAGGCGCTAATGGTCGTCTTGCACAACCGATCGCGAACCGTAACCATGGCACTGACCAACGCATCCATTTCTTCACGGGTATGGGTAGCTGTCACCGTTGTACGGATACGGGGTTTAGCAATAAACCAAATCGCTGAGGCCCAAATTCCTAGCTCGATCAGTTCCCGTGCAAACTCCTTCGGACTAATTCCTTCCGGTAGCAAAATCGGAACTACATTGGTTTCACCGATCGCATCAAAGCCTTGTTCAGCTAAGCGAGCCCGTAGGTAGAGAGTGTTTTCCTGCAAACGCTGTACCAATTCAGGATTTTCCTGCACAACCTTCAAGCTTTGCAGAGCGGCAGCCGTTAAGGGGGGTGCTAGGGAACAGGTTCCGATCGAGGTGGGGGACACATTTAGCAGCGGAATCAGTTCTGGGATGTGGGAGCTAATAGCCGCCCCAACGGACGCTCCAAATTTGGAGAACGTCGTCATGATCAACGGATTGATACCCCGTTCGATCGCGTAATCAGGCTTGATGCCAAAATGCTCGTAAATGCCCCGCCCTGTTGAACCTAATGCGCCACTGGCATGGGCTTCATCCATCACCAGGGTACTGCCGGGATAGTGGGACAGGATATCGATCATTTCCAAGAGTGGCACCACATCCCCATCCATGGAAAAGACGGCATCGGAAACGACGAGAATGCGATCGTCAGGACGGGCATGGCGTTGTAGCTTGCGGGCAAAGTCCTCCATGTCGCAGTGGCGGTAGGCGCGCACCCGCACCCGAGGACTGTGGCCAAATAACTTACCCGATCGTGTCCCCGCATTGGCGATCGCGGTTACGATGCAGCCATGGTTCAACACATCCGTGAGAATCAACGTCTCCCGCTGATGCTCGAACCCAGGCACCGGAATAGCCAAATGACAAAAGGCATCCATCAGAGCCTGCATGGCCATCCAAGCATTGAGGAAGAGTTGCGTGTGGGGCAGATGCTTAAACTGAGAAATTTCTGTTTCCAATTGACGATGTAAATCAATTCGTCCACTCAACACTGAGGTTGAGCTATTGGAAGTGCCATAGTGCAGAATGGCATCGATCGCGGCTTGCTTCACCGACTCGTTTTGCGTCAGCCCCAGGACATCGTTGGTACAAAAGGTCAGAACCGTGCGTCGTTTGCCGGTTGTGGTTTCTTCAATCTCGACAATGTTACCGTCCTTGCAGTGGCAGATATACTCATCGGGATCCAGCCCGCTTTCGTACCACCGCTGGACGTACTCCTTTACAACTTGCACGGTTAACTCCTCTCAACCTTGTCCGAGATTGCGCGATCTCAAAGTATATTTGCCTAGTTTAATGGTCAAGAATAACAAATTGCTACAAATTATGAATCCCAGCTTATCAGCAAGATAGAGGCATGGGAAGCGATCGTATAAGGGTTCTCGATTGCTCATCCATGCCCCCTGGCTAAATACTTTAGATTTCCGCGATCGCCCGTTCAATTAGACGCCGAGCTAAGGTTTGCGTTCCCGTATGGGTGTAATACTTGACAGAAACATCTAGAAATGCGCCAACATAATCCAACTTGTCTGCCGAGATTTGGACAAACTTTTGCAGGTTACCCAGAGCATTTTCTTGGGTCAATCCCTTACTAGACACAAAATCAGTCATCCAGCCCTTGACTGAATCGAAGCTTTGGCCGATGAAGCCTAACTTACCTGCTGTATCTCCACCGGGAATCAAGTTATTGACCCCCTGAAAGGTTTGATTGTGCTCCAGCTCCTGGGGGGAGAGATTGCCCATGGTTGAAAGCCCCTTCTCAATGAAGCTAGGCCCCAGAGGAATCAAGCCGTCGAAGCAAATCAGCGCCACCATACGCATGAGCGACTCTCCACCATAGTCCCCCAGCGCTGCTAGAAAGTCCCCAATGCTATCGCCGGGAATCCCGTTGATTTGGCAATAGGCCACCAGTTCTACCACCAGCTTGACGCAGAGATCGATGCTCTGGGCCTTTTCGGGCTTGGGCGTTAAGTTATCTAAAAAGCCTAGGAAGGAAATATCCTGACCAATCTTGTTGGCCATGGCGGCCATGCCCAAGGCTCCGGCAGCATTGTCCAC
Source organism: Alkalinema sp. CACIAM 70d (assembly GCA_002148405.1). GTDB lineage: Bacteria > Cyanobacteriota > Cyanobacteriia > Leptolyngbyales > Leptolyngbyaceae > Alkalinema. Next base: position 55,573 of record MUGG01000151.1, read on the forward strand.
GGTTTGGTAGAGCCACATGGCTCGCTGGTAGCCCTGGGATTCGTCGTTGTAAAGGTAGACGGCCCGATCGCCGATCGCCTGGATCATGGCTTCATCGGTTTCCCCAGTTACGGTCTTAATCGTATTCGTAAAGCCCGTCAGGTTTTGCCACTGGCCCGGAATCACAAAATCCAGGGCATTCAGAGCCATTACGGTTGTGCCGCTGGTGGGTAGCTCATCGACAAGCTCATAAATCGGCTTACTCATAAAAAATGGATCCTGTACTTAATACAAATGTCGAAATCAAGCGATCGCAGTAGGTGCGATCAGGCTTGAGGGGTAACTTAAGAGCTGACTGATTTGAAACGTAATCAGCGGGAATTACTTCAGCTTCTCTAAGCCTTTTAGGTCAAATTTGCTGATCCAGGCTGCTCGATCGTCCTTCGTGAATGAGGGGGCTTTCGAAATCACTTTGACCTGGTAGCGATCCTTCACCAACACACTGGTTTGAGTTGACCCCAATTCCACGGAAGGATAACCCGCAATTTTTGTGGTCGCGTTGGCAAACTTGAGGGCTGCAGACGGCAAGCTCTTGGTATCCGAAACGGCTAACATGGCCACTTCTTTGCCATCTTTCTTCAACTTAGCTTCAGCAAATCCTTTTTTCTCCTGGGTGTAGACGCGCTCATACCCAGCTCCCGGTTTGGGGAAGAACTTGTTGAATTCGCCGCCTTGGGTGGCATCCTTGGCGACGGCAGTCACCTTCGGTTTAGAACTGTCCTGCTGGGCTTGGGCAAACTGGGAGGGAGGCTTGGTCTGACAGCCGCTGATCAGCAGCACTAGGGAAAGGGCGATCGCAACAATGCCTTTTTGCCAATTCGTTCGCCAATCAAGTGGTTTCATATGTGTATGTTCTCCTATGGGGGCAGCACGCCTGCCGAGATCGAGAATTCCCTCAATTCCGGGGACTTTTCATCAGCCGGATAGGACGATCGCTGCTGTCTTGTCACGTTATAGGTTATTTCCTGAGCAATGCCATCCTGAAAAAGACTACATTTTAATTTCGGTTTTCCCCCATTTTTGAAGATTAGGGTGCTCTGAGGGGGCACTTAATAATTTTTTCTAACGAAGCGAACTGCTCTGTTGAACGGATTTCAGCAACAGGCTTTAAAATTAAGGCATTCAACGCTTGACCGCCATTTGATTACCCTTGAGTCTGTCCCATGTCTTCCTCCCCACCTCCCTCCGAAGCACCTGTCTCCACTGACTCAGAAAAGCCTCCCAGCTACGTTAAGCTTGCCATGCGGAATATGGTGCGCCAAGGGAGTAAGTCGTTATTTCACTTTGCACTGACGACGATCGGGCTCCTAGGGCTTTTGGTCGGCTTGGCGTACATCACTCGGTAATCTCTTTGCTAAATCCCGATCGGCATGGTCAGTAGCAACCGAAGGACAATCATGCCTATGTTTTTCTACGAATATTAGATATGCAAGTTGAAGTGAGTGTCCAAGATGTGTTTCATGAATCCACTTCAGCCCCGATCGCGCTGGAAACTTGGGAAGCTTGGTTCGAGCGTTGGCTAATAACCTTGGCTCCTACAGATAGTGATGGGGATCCACTTCACCCCCATGATGTTTATGAGTTGAGCCTGCGACTGACTGATGATGGAGAAATTCATACCCTCAACCGAGATTTTCGCCAAAAAGACCAGCCCACGGATGTTCTCTCCTTTGCGGCATTGGAAGTAGACGCGCCTGAATTGCCTGAGGAAGAACCGCTATATTTGGGCGATATCATCATTTCGGTGGAAACCGCTGAGCGTCAAGCCGTCTCCCAGGGGCACCCTTTAAAGGTAGAGCTTGCCTGGTTAGCGGCCCATGGGCTGCTTCACCTATTAGGGTGGGATCATCCGGACGATGAAAGTTTGGAACGAATGCTAAATCAGCAACAAACCCTGCTTCGGATGGTTGATCTATCCGTAGAACTCCTCTAGCTCAGCTATGTCTGCCCGATCGTTCCCGCTGAACTTTGGTAAGGTTGTTTACAGTCCTGTGAGCGCTTGCGCCTCCTAACAATTCACCTCAAACTCCTATGTCCCAGGAACTGCCCACTCAAACGCCGAAACGTCCCGATGGCAAAGTCGTGCAGTTCAAGCGCGAATTTGCTTGGCAGGTTGCGCCTACGTTGCTCACCAGTTTTCGCTACGCCTGGATGGGCCTGAGCTATGCCTTTCAAACCCAGCGGAACTTTCGGGTTCATACGTTTGTGGGGCTGAGCGCGATCGGGTTGGGTTGGTGGCTGCATCTGACGGTCGTTGAACTGGCGGTGATTGGTCTGACGATCGGGGCAGTGCTGGCCATGGAGCTGCTGAATACGGCACTGGAAGCGGTGGTGGATCTAACCGTCAAGCAGACCTATCACGAGCTAGCCAAAATTGCTAAGGACTGTGCTGCCGGAGCTGTGCTGATTTCAGCCCTGGCAGCTCTGTTAGTTGCCGGGTGCTTGATTTTGCCAAAATTAGTCGCCGTGCTACTAGCTGCTTTAGGATAGGGTAATTCTGCGCAATTCCCCTGGCCTGAATCCATGATCCTTGTTATCGATAACTACGACAGCTTTACCTACAACCTCGTCCAATATTTGGGTGAACTGGGGGCTGAGTTTCCGATCGCCCAGGAAATCCAAGTCTTTCGCAATGACCAAATCACCCTCGATCAGATCCGAGATCTGGCCCCTGATGGCATTGTGATTTCTCCTGGCCCCGGTACCCCTGATGATGCGGGCATTTCCATGGCAGTCATCCGCGAGCTAGGGCCGACGATTCCACTCTTGGGCGTCTGCTTGGGGCACCAAAGCATTGGCCAGGTTTTTGGCGGCAAAGTGATCTCTGCCCCGGAACTGATGCATGGCAAAGTTTCCCAGGTCAGCCACACTAGCACCGGGGTCTTTACAGGGGTAGAAAATCCAATGACGGCGACCCGCTACCACAGTCTGGTGATTGAGCGGGCAACCTGCCCTGCTGTGCTGGAAATTACGGCCTGGGTGGAGGATCAGACCATTATGGGCGTGCGCCATCGCGACTATCCCCACCTCCAGGGTGTCCAGTTTCATCCGGAAAGCGTCCTGACCCAGGCTGGAAAAGATCTGTTGCGGAACTTTTTGCGGGAGGCTAGCGATCGAAAGTAACCAGTTTTGCGTTATGAGTTTTGCAGGGCAGTTTGTGACGATTTACCACGCACAGCTTGCCCCCTGACCGTTAGGAGAAGTCAATGAAACGTCGGCAATTGTTGGGTTACATGGGCGCTGGCACCCTGGCAGCGATCGGTACGAGCATGACAGGCACCCGAAGCTGGGCGCAAAGTAGCGGTGTGACACTGCGATCCCTCGGCCACATGAGCTTTTTGATTACAGGCAGTGGCCAACGGATTTTGGTCAATCCCTTCCGTCCCCTAGGCTGTACCGCTGGCTATCCTGCGCCCAAGGTGGACACCGATTTGGTGCTGATTAGCAGTCAACTTTTGGATGAAGGGGCGATCGATGTGGTGCCCGGAAACCCGCAGTTGCTCTATGAAGCGGGGGTGTATGAGGCCAAGGGCATTAAGTTCCAGGGGATCTCAACGGAACACGATCGTAAGGGCGGACGGCAATTTGGCACCAATGTAGCTTGGCGTTGGACTCAAGGGGGGCTGACGATGCTGCATTTAGGGGGGGCGGCGGCTCCCATTAGTCTGGAGCAAAAGATTCTCATGGGTAGCCCGGATGTAGTCTTTATTCCCGTTGGCGGTGGCCCCAAAGCCTACAATCCTGAGGAAGCCAAAGCGGCTATCAAGGTGCTGAATCCTAAAATTGTGGTGCCAACCCAGTACAAAACGGGCGCGGCCAAAGGTCAACAATGTGATTTGGCCGGGGTGGATGCCTTTATCAGTTTGATGACGGGGACTCCGGTGCGAAAATCTGGCGCGACGGTGAGTCTGTCCAAGGCCGATCTGCCGAAGGATGGCATGGTGATTCAGGTTTTAGGATAGAAGTTAGGCTAGAAGTATGGGTGTAGGTTTTGCCCAACAGCACCTACACCGCAACGCATTTTCTAGCAGACGATTTCTAGCGGACGATAAGATTCCCCTCTGGATGATGCTGGAGGTTCCTACCTGTCCTCGATCGAACTCTGTCCTCTATCCATCACGGTGGAACGCAGTGCTGGTTGAACTTAGTCGGATTCAAGTTTTACCTGGAGAGCGGCTTTTGCTGCGGGATATTGACTGGACAGAATTTGAAACGATTTTGCTGGATTTGGGCGATCGACGCAATAGTCGCATTGCCTATTACCAAGGGTTATTAGAAGTGATGGCTCCCTCCCCAGAACATGAATCCTACAAAGATTGTTTGGGCGATGTGGTCAAAATTTTGCTGATTGAATGGGACATTACGGCCTATCCTCTGGGTTCGACGACCCTGAGCAAACGGTCTTTAGGGAGTGGGATTGAACCGGATCAGTGCTTTTACATTACTAACGCGATCGCGGTTCAGGGGCGGAAGCGCTTGGATCTGGAGGTTGATCCCCCGCCGGATTTGGCGATCGAGATTGATGTGACCTCGCGGACTCATTTGGAGATCTATGCGGCGTTGGGAGTGCAGGAAGTTTGGCGTTTCTCTCAGTCCCAGTTAGAAATTCATCAATTGCAGCAGGGTGCTTACCAGCTTTGCCCAGAGAGTCAATTTTTTCCGGGCCGTGATTTAGTAAGCCAAATTACCCAGTTTATTCAGCAGGCCCAAACGGAGAGCTGGAACACAGCTTACAAGGCATTTCGGGATTGGGCGATCGCAAATCGACCTCCATCGCAACCCCTGACCTAATCCGATGCACCTACGGAAAGAAAGGTTTACGATAGAACCTGTAGTTTTCCGAACCCTCGCCTATGCATCCTGAATTCCGCCAACGCCGTGAACAACTGCTCGCCAAACTGGGGAACGGAACGGCTATTTTTCGATCGGCTTCCCATGCTGTGATGCATAACGATGTGGAATATAACTTCCGGCAGGATAGTACGTTTTATTACTTCACGGGCTTTAACGAAGCGGATGCCGTCGCCGTGTTTGCGCCGCACCATGAGGAACACAAATACATTCTTTTTGTACAACCCAAGGATCGGGACAAGGAAACCTGGACGGGGTATCGGGTTGGGGTGGAAGCAGCGAAGGAAGCCTATGGGGCGGATATTGCCTACCCCATTGCGGAATTGGATGAACATTTACCGAAATACCTGGAGAAAGCCGATCGACTCTACTATCACTTAGGTCGCGACAATGGTTTCAACAATCGGATTTTGAAACTCTTTCAACGCTTTATAGGACGCTACGATCGAACAGGATTTGGGCCGTTAGCGATCGAAGATCCGTTGTTGTTAGTGAGTTCGTTACGGTTACATAAAAGCGATTATGAACTTTCCTTAATGCGCAAGGCCATAGAGATTGCAGCAGAAGCCCATCAGTTAGCCCTGGATCATCGCAAGCCGGGACTCTACGAATACGAATTGCAAGCGGAAATGGAACGGCTGTTTCGCCTGCGGGGTGGATTGGGGCCGGCCTATCCCTCGATCGTGGCTTCTGGGGAAAATGCTTGCATTCTGCACTACACGGAAAATAGCCGACAAATGCAGGATGGAGACTTGCTGTTAATTGATGCGGGCTGTTCCTACGACTATTACAATTCCGACATTACCCGCACGTTTCCAGTTGGTGACAAATTCACCGAGGAACAGCGCATTCTCTATGAGCTGGTTTTAAAGGCGCAACTGGCCGCGATCGAGCAAGTACAACCGGGAAATCCTTGGAAGCAATTCCATGAAACGGCTGTGCGGGTGATTACTGAAGGCTTGCTAGAACTAGGATTACTTCAGGGTGAGATTGAAGAAGTCATCAAAGAAGAAAAGTACAAACCTTTCTTTATGCATGGTACGGGGCATTGGCTGGGCTTGGATGTGCACGATATCGGCGGACGGAAAACAGGGGATAACTGGTATAGCTTTGCGCCGGGACAGGTCATCACCGTAGAGCCGGGAATTTACATTCGTCCTGATTTCCAACCCGCAGAAGGCCAGCCGGAAGTGCCCGATCGGTGGCGCGGGATTGGAATTCGCATTGAGGATGATGTGTTGGTGACAGCAACGGGAAATGAAATACTCACCGCAGCGGTTCCTAAATCCGTAGACGCGATGGAACGGTAGCCGTTAATAGAAACATCAACATCAAAAGAAAAGGCAAGGAGTGTTCCTTGCCTTCATCTGCTTTTATAGAACAGAGCAATTGAACCCCTGAATACGTTGGCTCGTAGTCTAGGGATTCATATTCATACGCTAGAGGTTAATACTCCGGCACCGAAGGATCGATTTCGCGGCTCCAAGCCAGAATTCCACCCACCACATTGGTGCCTTGGATGCCTGCTTTTCCTTCAAAATTCCAAGTGCCTTGGCCGATCGGGCACCGGATTTGCAATGGACGATCAGTTTTTTGTTCCCCAAGGCATCTTTGACTTTCTCAATCCCATGGCTGTTTTCGATATCCGGCAAAGGAATCAGCACGGAACCGGGAATGCGGCCAATGTCAAATTCATGGGGATTGCGCACATCAACCAGCACATAGTCATCGGCTTGACTGTCGATCAATTGCTTCAGATCCTTCACCGTCATTTCCGACAGTTCACTTTGAGCCGCAGCCTCCGCAGCTTTCGCTTGGGGAATGCCGCAGAACTCATCGTAGTCAATCAGCTTCTCAATCACAGGTCGATCGGGATTGCAGTTCAGCTTCAGTTCCCGGAACCGCATATTCAAGGCATCGTACAGCAGCAGACGACCACTGAGGGTTGTCCCCACGCCCAGAATAATCTTCACCGTTTCCGTTGCTTGCAGCGTACCGATTACCCCCGGTAGGATTCCCAGCACACCGCCTTCAGCACAGGAGGGCACCAACCCAGGAGGTGGCGGATCGGGGTACAGGTCACGGTAGTTTGGCCCTGGCACTTCGGAATCGTAAAGCCAATCCTTGCCCGCCTTACGTTGTTCCGCTTTTTCCTGGGGCGAAAGCTGATCCCAACCCTCGGGACGTACCCAGCCGCCCTTATGGTTAAAGACCGTTGCCTGACCTTCAAAGTGGAAAATCGAGCCGTAGACGTTAGGTTTACCCAACAGCACGCAGGCGTCATTGACCAGGTAGCGGGTCGGGAAGTTATCGGTTCCGTCAATCACCACATCGTAGGGGCGGATGATATCCAGCGCATTTTCGGAACTGAGGCGCGTTTCGTAAAGATCAATTTGGCAGAAGGGGTTAATTTCTAAAATTCGCTCTTTTGCGGAGAGGATTTTGGGTTTCCCAACGTTAGAGGTGCTGTGGATTACCTGACGTTGCAGGTTCGACGTATCCACCACGTCAAAATCCACAATGCCGATGCGACCAATTCCCGCTGCGGCTAGATACAGCAATAGTGGTGCACCCAGGCCCCCGGTTCCAATACACAGCACACTGGCTGCTTTGAGGCGTTTTTGGCCATCAACGCCCACTTGGGGCAGAATGATGTGCCGCGAATAACGCTCATAGTCGTCTTTGGTTAACTGGACTTCATCCAGATTTGGGTTCAACATGGCGTGAGTCAATGCGTGTGAGTCAGTGCGTGATTCAGTTAGACAGTCTACGATCGCCCATGGATGTCCGGCGCATCCCGATCGCAGTTCAGCAGAACCAGAAATCTATTCTAGGGCAGGGACGGAACCCATAGTCTAATAGGTTTTTTAAAGCCGATAGTTTTAGTCGGGTTTTGAGTTGAGTTTTATGATATTCCTGCTGGTGCTCTCGTTGCGTTAAGGCACGGGTTCTCTAACCCGATCGCTGCTGTTCTCTCCAATTCACACGTTATGATCAGAGACGAACTATTAACTTGTGTAAAGTTCCTTGACTGCAACTTTTAAAACTCCGGACACCTCCACCCTCACCGCTTGGTATGCCCTGGATCCGATCTGGCAAGGTACTGAGCCACAAATTCAACAGGGACTGCCCCACAACCAGCTTGCCCCGGCGTGGCAAATGGTTTTGCTGGGGGATGGTTCACCGACGCGATACTTACAGCTTTTGACGGGTGAACCGACGACGATCGATCTGATCGACATGTCCCCCGTTGGATTATTCCGCGATCGTGCGCCGGAGCAAATTCTGCAAGTGCCAGGGCCCCGGGTGCGGCGGCAGGTCTGGCTGATGAATGGCGGCCAACGCACGGCCTACGCAGCCTCCTGGTGGGAGCAGAGCCATGTGGATGAGTATTTACAAAACCGATCGCTGCCCATCTGGGCCAGTTTGGCTAAGCTGCGCACAGAACTCTACCGCGATGTCCAAGGGATCTACTACGGTCATTCCAAGGAGATCGCCGAAGCCTTTGGCCATCCTGGCCCCTTCTGGGGACGGCACTATCTGTTCTGGCACCGAAGCCAGCCGTTGACGTTAATTTATGAGGTCTTTTCGCCCGTGTTAGAACGCTACTTAGGCAAGCCTTAAGGTAACTGGAGCCAGCTTTCCAACAGGTTAACCAAAGTATTGCGAGTACAATCGCGGGCGATCGCGCACCGCACTACGATCGTGGCAATTCCTCGATCGCAGCTCAACCCGCTGCATCAATCGTTCTCCGAGGTAATCTTCAAACGATTTTCAAACTGCTAACGGTGCAATCACGAGCAACGCAATTATCAACGCTAAGATTACTAAAACGATCTCAGCCAATCGATATTCTAGGTTCCGGAGTATCCAAGCAGTGTGGCGCATGATGCTCACCTCCGCTACTATTTTGACGCAACCCAATCGAGGAATACAAGTTCCTTAAAAACTGTTATCAAACCTTATCGGAAATACATTTAAGCTTGGCGGACTTGGGCAGGAGTCGATCGTCCTAAGCGTCGGATAATTAATTCCAGCGCGATCAAGACATCTCGGAGCAGTTTTGGCACATTTCGTACTAGCCAGTAGGCCCAGTAAAGGTGGCACAAGACCCGATCTCGCCAGTTTAAATCGGGTAAGGCGATCGATTTCCAATATTCCCAAGCCAAATTCCATTCCGGAAACGTGAGGCGACCCATTTTGGCTGGATTAAACCACTCTGTGGGTGGGAGAGGCCCAACCCCAATCCATTTAGCCACTTGGGTGGTGCTGCGAATCGAAATAGAAGCGACCCGCGACGATCGATCTCCATGATCTCGGTTGAAAAAGAGAAACTCTGGCACTTCATAAAATTGCCCAAATAAGGCAACTCGCGCCAGAAAGACACTGTCCGCCCGAGCGTATAACCCTTGCTGGGGGATTCGTAACAAAATATCACGGCGCATTAGTCCGAAAATTTCGATCGCGGAGTGACGGCGATGGTTCACGCAGATTAGATTCCGAAAGCGTTGGGGCGTTTTGGAATGGCTGGAACCAATATCATAACTGTAGTCATCTAAGACTTGGCCACTGTCATCAATGACCCGCATTCTTGTATAAGACAGCGCAACCTCAGGATGATTATCTAGTATATCCACACAGCGTTCTAGCCATTCCGGTGCACAAATATCATCATGGGCCATCCACCGAAAATAATCTCCAGTTGCTAAATCAAAGACGCGATTGTAGTTAGGTACTGGCCCGACATTGGTTTCATTGCGGTAATAGCGAATTCGGAGATCGCGGTGGGCAAACCCCCGACAAATCTCTTCTGTTTTATCTGTCGAAGCGTTATCTGAAATGATGATTTCGAAATCAGTAAAGGTTTGTTGCAGGAGCGATTCTAGGCAGGCTGTGAGGTAGCGATCGCCATTATAAACTGGAAGACCAATGCTAACACGGGGAGATATTTTACTCATGGAAACTCCGACCTTACCTAATTAAAAATCAAATGTAGAAAAAGTATCGATTTGAGATTAAAAACGGGGGACTGAGGCTGGATTGAGATATGAATTGCGAGTCGCCTTCTGGAAATAGAAAAACACGCTCTAGAAAAAGAAAAATATTGCCCATTCATATCTCAATCAACTGTTGTAATCAATAATCTAGCAACACATCTGCAACACAAGCATTTTCTAACCGAATATCCGTTAAATTTGCTTGACGTAAGTCGGCCCCATTGAGATACGCATCCTGCAAATTCGCTCCCCTCAAGAACGCTCCAGTTAAATTTGCTCCAGTTAAATTTGCCCCTTCTAATTGTGCATGACTTAGTAACGCCTCTTGTAGGTGAGCACCGTTGAGGAGGGCTCCTCGTAAATTGCAGTGTCGCAAATCGGCTTCGCGTAAATCTGCATTCCGTAAATCGGCACAACTTAAATCAACATCTCGCAGATTAAACCACCTTAAATCTGCTGCCCGTAAGCTCACAAATTGTAACTGTGGAGGCACAATTTCTCCGGCCTGTTCTAGTTTCAGATTCATCGATCTCCACTCATTCCAAACCGTAACTCCCTGTTTGAGAATATGTAAAGCTTGGATCGTCATCATAATATTTCACCTCAATACACACTAACTCCACCTACGCAGAGTGATGAATGAAGAGAGTTATCAACCAAGACTCGCAAGTCCCTATCCAACTCCCCAAGAAACCGATTAACTTTTAACTCGCAAGAATCTTAGAAATTCCCTAGCAATGGAAACAGAAACGCTGATCCCCAACTATCAGTTGGATGACAAGGTTTTCTTACAGCCGTTTTCCAGGTAAATTAATGACGCGTAACAGATCTGTGATGAATGACAATATCTATGATGAATAACAATATCTTCCGATCGCTTAAACCATTAGCGTCGTTAGAATTTCTTGGTCAAACGAAATACTGAGTTAATTCTAACTCAGGCCAATTCTGCCTTGACTATTGAAATCAGAGTAACCATCATAGAGAAAATCTAATGATTGAAACATTCACAAATCATTCTTGTTCAAGAGGGCTTGTAAGACTTGCAACATAACAATCAATTCAAGCAATCATCATGCTGAACCATTCCAATGAATGTCCTCAGCGTGATTATGAATGTATTCATTGAGTTAGCAAACTAGGGGCCAACAGATTTTTGACAAGATTGAGAGCCCTGATCTTCTGACCTTACAAAGCCAATTGATCATGCAATGCCAAATTACCAAACCAACGGAATGATGTAGAGTAAATCCGTTAGAAAGACAACCTGCTACGGCGGCGTTAGCCCCCCTGGAATCCGGACAGCTGATACTTTTTGCGCAATAACTGGAGTGCCGAAGAAGAGCTTGCCCTTCAAGCAAGATTGGGATGTCTGCCATTCATCTCTGAATTTGGCAAGATTCTTGAAAAACATAATCTTCACACATTGAATGTTTGCAGAGGTGAAGAATCACAACACCCTTTAATTTGATTTAAAAGACCTAGACAAACTATATCCTATCCTTCTAGCGAATGTAAATTTTGACTTCTATCCAATGTCATTAACCTAAGTTGCTAGGTAGCAGATAATTTCCTGCAACCGATTAATTGCAACCTCTATTAGGGGAATGCGCCCTATTATTCACGATGCCGCAACTTCAAGTATCTGACTTCAAGCCCTGCAGATTCTAGGTATAGCAATAATGAACCCGATCGATATCAATCCAGTCGATCACCTTGTCCAGTTTTCATAATTATCAAGTTTTTATGAATACAGGGGCGTCTTCAAATTTTTACAAAGAAATAGAGTGGATCCGAAATGAATTTCAAATCATGGTCAATTTGTAGGTGACTGACCTATGAGATCGCGTTGACGATCACAGTCACGCCCATAAAAAATCCTGAAAAAATAATGTCGGCTTACGCCGACACATGCTACGAGTCCATGAGACTCACAGTGAATCCATAAGATTCACGGTTGCAACCGTACTAATTGCTATGCACCAGTCTTCACTAACAAATTTTGGCCGATTAAATTTGGACTGATGGCGAGTGCGTGATAGTCACGGCTTTACGGGCATTATGCATTTGCACTCGCTTTGAGATAGAGCTTGTGGGTGAAGGGATACTCAATCAAGGTTGGTTTTTCCGGCAGAAAACGGGCCTTCAAAAAAGTCTTTTGCTTCAACCCCTGCAATTTTCCGATCGGCATGCCTTTTTCAAACCGTTCCAAATGGGCCAGCTTCCAGAAAAGGGCCGCAGGTTTACGATCGCCCGTTGTAGAAGTGGGCCGATGGATCGCCTTCCCCCGATAACGTCCGCCCCCAGAGGCCGCTTCACAGCCAAGGTAAATGCCCTTCCAAGTGACTTCTGGGTTGAGGGGTTGCTCTCCGGCTCCCTCTGCGGCATAGATAAAGGTTTCGATCGCGCGGGTACCCCGAATCTTTTCAATTTCACCAAAGGCTTCAAATTCCATACTACCGTACACCACGTAGGATGGGTTAAACGCCTGAGCTTGCTGCGCTGAGAGGGCATCCAAGGCAGATAACAGATGAACTTCGGGAACAGAAACTAAAATTGCCAGATTACGAGACGTTTCCATGAAAAGCGCAACAAAATACTAGAGTCAGCAATCCATGGAGGTTCGGAGCAGCAGTCCCGGCGCACCATGGCCCAATCCACATTACTAAACAACGGTAACGGGAACAACCGCTAAAATTTGGGAATCGCCAGACTTCGGATGATTTAACCAAACGCCCGATCGTTAGGTTAAAATAGCGCCCCCCAACAGGCGGGTGTAGCGATACTCCAATTCTGAGGCCATGGCTGGCCAGCGGGAGAGGGTTGGATCTTTGTCGATCGCCTTCTGGGCCGCATCGCGGGCAATTTCCAACACATCCTGATCCTCCACGAGACTCGCCAGGGCAAAATCCGGCAACCCCGACTGCCGGGATCCCAGTACTTCCCCTGGGCCTCGGAAGCGTAAATCCATTTCTGAGATAAAAAATCCATCCTGGGACTGTTCCAAGACCTTGAGCCGTTGTTGGGCGGGTTCGCTGCGGGAACTGGTCATCAGCAAACAGTAGGACTGGGACGCGCCCCGGCCCACCCGACCCCGCAACTGGTGTAATTGGGAGAGGCCAAAGCGTTCCGCATGTTCAATCAGCATCACCGTTGCGTTAGGCACATCGACGCCGACTTCCACCACCGTGGTGGAAACGAGGATTTGGGTTTGCCGATCGCGAAAGGCATTAATCGCTGCATCCTTTTCCGCCGAGGTCAGCTTGCCGTGCAATAATCCGACTTGGAATTCCGGAAACACCGTTTGCTGCAAGTCCGCATGGGCCACGATCGCCGATTTTAAGTCCAATTTCTCCGACTCATCCACTAAAGGAAGAACCACATAGACCTGCCGTCCTTGCACAATTTCCCGCCGCATGAGGTCATAGGCTTGTTGGCGATCGCGATGGCTGAGAACGGTGGTTTGAATGGCCTTCCGACCGGGGGGCAACTCATCAATTTGACTCACATCCAAATCCCCATGTAACGTTAAGGCCAACGTGCGGGGAATCGGGGTCGCGGTCATGGTGAGAACATGGGGATTTTCGCCTTTTTGTTGTAACCTTGCCCGTTGTTGCACCCCAAACCGATGTTGTTCGTCAATAACAACTAAGCCCAAGCGATCGAACTGCACGGGATCTTCAATCAACGCATGGGTGCCTACTAGCAAGGGCAATTCCCCGGTTTGCAATTGGGTGTGAATTTGTCGCCGTTTGGCTACCTTAGTCGATCCCGTTAACAATTCCACGGGCAAATGCAGCAGCGTAAACCATTGCACGAGTTTTCGATAATGCTGTTCCGCTAGGACTTCCGTAGGAGCCATCAGCGCCCCCTGGTAACCGGCCTGAATGGCAGCCAGTAAGGCAATCACCGCCACCACCGTTTTCCCCGACCCCACATCCCCCTGCACCAGACGATTCATCGGCGTTGTTTTTTGTAAATCCCCCAGAATGTCCTGTACCACCCGCTGCTGCGCTCCAGTTAATTCAAAGGGCAACACTGTGTAAAATTGATTTAACAATGGGCCTTGGGGCGTGAGGACAACACCCGTTTGTTGGCTTTGTTGACGGTAACGCCGGGACAGTAACCCCAATTGCAAATAGAAAAATTCATCAAACACCAATCGTCGTCGCGCCGCTTCCAATGCCGATCGATCTTCGGGAAAGTGAATGTTCGCGATCGCGGTTTGAACTTCCATTAACGCATATTGATCGCGCAATCCTTGGGGTAAGGTTTCCTGCAATTGCTGGGCGGCGGGTAATCCAGAGACCATGGCTCGACGGATTAAATCTGCTCCCACCCCTTCCGTGAGCGGATAGACGGGCACAATGCGTCCCACAGATTCGGAATCGATTTCGCCGCCGTAGTCGAGGACTTCAATTTCTGGGTTGTCCAATGTCAAGCCAAATTTAGTTTCCTTGACTAACCCAGAGGCCGCCACCGCAGCCCCAGAGGGATAGAGCTTTTTCTGCTGCTCCTGCCAACCGCGCCCGGAATAGCGACTGCCCATGTAAAAGCGGCTCAGCTTCATCCGTCCAGAGGAATCACGGATTGTTAATTCAAAAATCGTCAGTTTAGGATTTTTAGAACTGGTGAAGCAATTGCTAGAGGTAATGCTACCAACAACGGTTACGGTTTCACCCGCCTTTAGTTCCCGAATCTTGGCTTGGCGGGCATAGTCGATGTGGTCGCGGGGATAGTAGTACAGCAAATCCCGCACGGTAAAAATGCCCAATTTCGCCAATTTTTCCGCACTTTTTGGGCCAACTCCTGGTAAATAAGTGACGGCTTGTTCCAGATCGACCTTGCGGCTTCCAGCGGCTTTGGTGGCAGGCGTCACGGTGGCTACTGGGTTACCCGATCGATCACCCTTGCTGGCGGCCCGATCTGAAAATTTGCCAGCGGCTTCCTTCGCGGCGATCGCGGCAGGTTGCTCCGATGGGTCTAGGGCGGGCGGGCTATCCTGGGCGACCTCCGCCAGTGTTTTTTTCGTTTGGTGCAGCAGGCGGCGGGTATCTGCAACAAGGTGTTGCCGTTGGGCAAAACTCAGTTCACTGTAACGGCCATAGTCTGCGGCCAGTTCCTGGATTTTTTGGCGCTCCGATCGACCCAGTTCCGGCAAGGGCTGGCCTAAACTCAGTTGCAAAAACTCACTGAAGCGGTATTGGTTGCCTTGCAGGTCATTAAAGCCATTTTCCGCTTCCACTGAGAGTGCTTTTTGTAGCCGCAAAAAATCCATGGGCAACGTAAACTGGGAAATTGCAAGTAACAGGGTTTAGCTCCCCCTGAGTTGTACCCAATTGATTTTTAATTGCAAGAGATTCGATCCCCCCTAGCCCCCCTTCATAAGGACAAGAGAAACACTGTCAAAGTTTCTCTAACTTCTTTTCAAAGTCCCCCTTAATAAGGGGGATTTAGGGGGATCGGATCTACTGCATTCACTAATCAATGAAGTACTGGGGTCGATCGAACCTATACCAATCAATCAATTTATAACCAATTTCCATCCTAAACTGGAGAGGACAGGATTTCCCTGGACTGCTCAAATTCCCCTGCGTTTTTTTCGACAACCTCCTATGACCCCCGCGATCGACTGGACTGCCCTCACCACAGAACTCAACGGCATCGAACTGATTACCGAGCCGACCCAAGTGGCCAAGCTCTCCCAGGATTATTATCACTTCAGTCCGATTTTGCAGCCGATTTTTGCTGACAAACGGGGGGATTTGGTGGTCAAACCTGCCAACGAAGCGGAGGTGATCCAAGTAGCCAAAACCTGCGTGAAATATCGGGTACCGCTGACGGTGCGGGGGGCTGGAACGGGGAACTACGGACAATGTGTCCCCCTGGAGGGTGGCGTCATTCTAGACATGACCAAGATGACAGCGGTGAAATGGGTCAAGCCCGGTGTGGCCTGTGTGGAGCCGGGAGCCAAGCTAGCGGCGATCGATAAACAAACGCGCCCGATCGGGTGGGAATTGCGCATGGTACCTTCCACCTACCGCACAGCCACGATCGGTGGCTTCATTGGCGGGGGCAGCGGCGGCATTGGTTCGATCACCTACGGGCAACTGCGCGATCGGGGCAATCTGCGATCGGTCAAGGTGGTGACGATGGAGGCGGAGCCGCGCGTGGTGGAACTACGGGGCGAGGCGGTGTACCAAGTGGCCCACGCCTACGGCACCAATGGCATTATTACCGAATTGGAAATTCCCCTAGCTCCCGCCTTGCCCTGGGCGGAAGTCATTGCCACCTTTCCTAGCTTTATGGCAGCGGCTCGGTTTGGCCAATCCTTGGGCGATGCCGATGGTATTCTCAAACGCCTAATTACCATTTGTGCCGATCCGATTCCCCAGTATTTCGCTGCATTGCGTAGTTCCATTGCCCCAGGTTCCCACGCAGCATTGCTCATGGTGGCAGAGGATAGCTTGGAACCGTTGCAGGAACTGGTTCAGGACTGCGGTGGCCAAGTGACCTATGAGAAGTCAGCGGAAGACAGTCAAAAAGGCATTGCCTTATGGGAATATACCTGGAACCACACAACATTGCACGCCCGATCGGTTGATCCGAACCTCACCTACTTACAAACCCTGTTCCCCTACGATCCCAACTTAACGCTAGTCGAGCAGATGTATGAGGAATTTGGGGACGAAGCGATGATGCATTTGGAATTCCTGCGGGTGGCGGGTTGTACAACTCCGGCTGCGTTGCAACTGGTGCGCTTCAGCACTCCAGAACGCTTGCAAGCCATCATCGATCGCCTGGAAAGCGTCGGCGCGATCGTCTTTAATCCCCACGCCTATACGATCGAAGATGGCGGCATGAAGGCGATCGACCAAGCCCAACTCGCCTTTAAACAACAGGTCGATCCCTACGGCTTACTCAATCCCGGCAAAATGCGCGGCTGGACTGAAACAATTTATCTCAAACAAGCAACCTAATATGCTCCACCTTAGGAACCTCGGGTTAACCTATTGGAAGAGCATTCATTCGGTTCCATTGGGGCAAATTCATGGCTATGCGTCAAGTTTTTATTCCTGCACTGTCTGCACTGACCTTGAGTTCAGTCGGATTCCTCCCACAGCCAGGGATGGCGCAACCCTTATCCTCCAGCACAACGCCCACCCCGATCGCACCACCTGCCATTAGCAAAATTCTCCCAGCTGATACCGCAGGCATTTTTTTGATCAATCCTGATGACGCTCTGTGGGAGGATCTAGCGAAATTTGGCCTCTTTCCTCGAGATTTTACGACCCCTGGTTTTTTGTTCAGCCCGATCGTGGGGAACGTGAATTTTTATACTGATGTACAACCGTGGTTAGGGGGCTCCGTTGGCATTGCCCTGCTCTCCGGTTCCGGGCCATCGGATACGCGCGTAGTCATGTTGGCTCCGGTCAAAGATGCCACGCCGATTCCTAAATTTCTCGATCGGGTAAAGCAAGAAAAGGACAAGAAACCGATCGAACAAACCTATAAAGGCGTTAACTTGCTGGTTTGGGAAGCGGAAACCCTGGGGCCGATCGACTCAACACCAGAGCCCTCGCCAGACAGCGAACCAGATGATTCGCCCAATCCTTCTCCTAGTAACATTGATGCACTCGCTCCCCAATCTTTTAAGACATCGGTTAGCTTCGTAGATTCTGCTGTTCCAACCCATCACTCTACGGTTTCCCAGCTTGTTGATTCAAACCTTCCAGCTCGTTTATCAAAATCTAGCCCTTCCAGTTCCAATCGTGTATCCCCCATAAATTCCATTGCCATTACCAATCCCACCAGCCCTGAACCTGTTCCCCTACCCTCACCGTCCCAACCCCAACCCCCTAGAGCCCGGAAACCCTTCAAACTGCCGGGATACGCGATCGCCTACTTGCCCAGTGGTTATGTTGTCAGCGCCACCACTCCCGACGCCATTCGTAAATTAATTGATGCCCAAGACCAATCCGATCGGTTGAGTGACAACCCAGGATTCCAGAAAACCTTAAGCGACCCGCGATTTCCAAAATCGTTATTCCTGGGCTTTGGCAGCTACAGCAAAATTATTGCCTCCACCCTGGAAGACAGCACCCAAAATTTGCAAAATATTCCCTTTGCCTTTCCGTTCCCCGTTCCCAAAGCCTCGCCTGAGCTAACCCAAAAATTTGAATCCTATTATGGCGACATCTCGGGCTTTGCCTGGGCGCAACCGGAAGGACTCCGGATGCAAGCTGCCCTAACGTTAAAGCAGCCCATTCCTCCGGAAATGATTCAGGCACTCAACAGCCCGAATCTCTTGCCCGATCGCATGCCCCAAGTTACCTACGGCATGACCAATAGTGCAAATTTGGCTTTCTACTGGAAAGTTTTTAACCAAGGGATTGAACTGAATCCTAGGTTTAAAGCTGGAGTGGAGAATTTCCGCAAGCTATCCCAGAATTTGATTGGTCTCGACGATCAAGATATTTTCCCTTGGATGGATAAGGAATATGCAGGGTTTGTCTTTCCAACCCAGGGCGGCTTCTTCCCAACCATGGATCCCAAGTTGGCCATCGGCGTGGGAGCGTTGATTCAAACCAGCGATCGGGCGACGGCGGAGAAAACCTTGGCCAAGGTAGATAATTTGATCACGACTCGCTTTAGCCCAGACTTTACTGTCAGACCCCGGGAAATTAAAGGGCAAAAATTTACCAGTTGGGAAGTGCCGGGGCCGACAAACGCCCCTCGCAGACCCCCCCAGCGCCCTGCCCGGGCCACTGCAAAAGCCCCCGCACCCAAACGCCCAACCCAGCCAGTCAGCATCCTCTCCCATGGCTGGGTCGCCCCTGATACACTGATGGTTCTTAGCGGGGTGGACAGCGCCATCAACTTAGTCCCCACGCCTTGGACGAAGCTATCCGACTCCGCCAATTTTCAAGCGGCGATCGCACCCTTGCCTAAACCCAATATGGGCTATTTCTATCTCAATCCCAGTGCGATGCTTGCCTTGGCTAACGGATTTGGCTTTGGAGACGTTTTAAAAACACCGATCGACAGTGAGCCCGATCGGACGATTGGGGATGTGGTTGGTAGCATTCGCAGTTTGAGCGGCACGAGTAATTTTGAAGGCAATTCAATTTCTTCTGACGGCTTTTTAGCCCTAGCTTCCCGTCCTCTTAAACCTTTAACAGCTCAAGAATTGATTGAACTGGGTGATAAAAAAGGATTGCGGGACAGTGATGGCGCGATCGCCAATTACAACCGAGCGCTGCGACTCGATTCCAGCAAACATGAGGTTTATTTCAAACGGGCCATTATTCGACAGAGAACGAGGGATCTTACTGGCGCGATCGCGGATTTGGATACCACCCTTGAAAAAGATAGCCAAAATTCCACAGCCTACCTGTTACGCAGTTTAGCCAAGAGTGAACTCTACGACTTTCCCGGCACGATCGCTGACAGTACAGCCGCCCTCAAGCTTGAGCAGAATAAATTGGCCAAAGCCTACGAATTGCGTGCCTACGCCAAAGTGGAACTGGAAGACTATCCCGGCGCGATCGAGGATGCGACCCAAGCGATTAACCTCTATCAAGCCAATGCACAATCTGAAGACATTCCTCGACCTGGAGACAACCTTTCTCTGAGCCTGCTTCTAGTTGACAATAGCCTTGCATCGTTAGGCAACCGCTGCTATGCACGGGCACAGCTAGGCGAGTTTGCGAAGGCAGTGGAGGACTGTAACCAAGCGATCGAATTGGATATGGCAGAGGTGACGGCGGAACTGTTTGCGGCTCGTTGCTATGCGCGGGTTGGCTTGGGTGAAAAGATAGCCCTTAAGGAAGATTGTGGTTGGGCTCTGGAAATCAACCCCGACAGTCCTGATGTCCATGAAGCCCACGGGTTAGCCCGTAAGCGCCTTGGCGACCTCAAAGGGGCTGAGATTTCCCTCAAAAAGGCCAAGGATCTGTACCAAAAACAGGGCAATTTAACCGCTGTGCAACGGGTAGAACGGGCGATCGCGAGCTTGCCCCAAAAACCCTAGAGCTCGTCTCTAAACATCCCTCAAAACGGGGCAGGCTCAGGGCTTAATCCCGGTTTAATGCCCCCCCGTTTTATTTTAAATAGAATTAAAACAGTATTTCGATCGGCAATTGATTTATTTACAGTTAGCAACGATAAAATCAGTAATTATACAGTTGCATTAATCAGCAATCAGAACAGCGATCATTCTTCTATTGTTAAGAACCCTTAGCACTGTGCACAAAAGCAACAGAGTATTTAAAGACGGGATATATTTAAGCCATTTTCTCTTTTAAGTTTGAGTAAAGTCACCGTAATTACAACAAGGCTCTGTCAGAATTGTTTTATCAAGATTTGTCCAGGGTTTTGTTGTTCTCAGTGAGAATTTATTGCCTCAAGCATCCCACCACAAGATACGCATACTGTGAGATACGCATACTGTGAGATACATACTGTGAGATACGCACTAATCCCTCCAGCTTGACACCTTAATGCAACCATTTTTTCAGCAATTCGTCTTGACACAGACGTTATGAAATCAATGCTATGCATTATGGTCTGAGCATTACGGTCTGATTTTTAGCCGATCGCTAACATAAGATATCGAACGGAGATCGATCGAGGGCTAGGGGTCTTGAAAGGAAGATTAAACTAGCATTTTCCATCACGTTTCTCGTGGCTGATTGAATTAGATTTCAGCAATTGAGTCGCTGGCAAATTTCGATCGTTCAAAATAGGTATCCATTCTCTCGGATAGCTAAATTTCTCTTCAGTGCGCTGGGTTTGTATTTCTATTGTTTTAGTCATTCTAAGCATCTACCTTCGAAATCCGTACTTCATTCACGACTCTCGAAGGAGAACAGTTCTATGATTCGTATTCAGCAATTAGCTTTAGCATCCACAGCAATTACCTTAGCTTCTTTAGGCGTTGGTAATGTTGCCCAAGCTGCTAGTATCGTCATCAATGGTGGTTTTGAAGATCCGGCATTATCCACTGACGGCTCGTTCTTAATTCAAAACCCGATTCCTGGATGGACGCAAACGGGGGGCGTAGCTGGTGCTGGTATTGAGATTCAGCGCCGTGCCGCCGGAGATCCCTACGAAGGGAAACAACTCACAGAGCTAGATGGCAAGAGTGTGACCGAAATTTCGCAAGATTTAGCGACTGTGATTGGACAAGTTTATAAGCTGAAGTTTGCTTTTTCTGCGCGTCCGGAAAACTGGCCCCCAAATTCCGGCAACGCAACCCCTGGTGGCGCATCCAAACTCAGTATTATGAACGTTTCCTGGGGCGGAACGTTGATAGATACTCTGACTAAAGATGGGACAGGGCTGAGCAACACGGACTGGAGTGTATATACTTACTTCCTAAAAGCAACTTCAAAAACAACGCGCCTCAGTTTTGGCAACTTGACAGAACCTTCGGACTCCTACGGCTCCTACCTGGATGACGTGAATGTGACCGCAGTCCCCACCCCTGCATTGTTACCAGGACTAGTGGGCATGGGAATCGGTTTGTTCCGCAAACGGAAAAATCAATTGGACGCAGTCGCTAAATAACGCTGAGTGGGTAACCCGATCGCGGATCTGACCCTTGAGATTTTCTCCTAGTGCTTGTAGGCATAACGGGAAAGTCTCAAGGGGATTTCGTCTTGAGGGGATTGCGATCGTGCGTCAGATCGAGCTTCCACCAAGAATCACAACGATCGCCTGTCTAAACGCTCTATTACAACGTTATTTTTCCACTTGGACTCCGCGCCAAAAGGCAATATAGCCTTTGATTTGCTTAGCTGCATCCTTGGGTTCAGGATAATACCAAGCTGCATCTTTATTGACTTCGCCATTGACGACGATCGTGTAGTAGCTAGCAATTCCTTTCCAAGGGCAGGTTGTATGCGTGCTACTTTCCTGGAAATACTGCGGATCGATCGAATCCGGTGGAAAGTATTGATTGCCTTCCACGACTTCACAGCGATCGCTCTGGGCTAGGACGACTCCATTCCACATAGCTTTAGGCATTTGTTGTTCCTCGGTTTACGGTCATCACCGCACATTTAGACCAGTCCCCTCTCAGTCGATCGTCAGGTTTTGAACAATTTCCCAAGAGGGTTCCGCCCAATTCTATCAACTGGGATTGTTACAATTCAGCTTTTCTCGATTTCTTTTCGATGCCTGCGGCTTCTTTCGATGCACTTTCAAGGCATTTTGCCCTCGATCTTTTCCAGACACTTTCGATACACTAAGGACAGCGTTGCATTCTTCGCGATCGACTCCTTCCCATGCCCCAGTTCCCAATCCCCACTACACCTCCCCTAGAAAGCGGCGATCGGCTCACCCGTGCTGAATTCGAGCGTCGCTATCAAACCATGCCCCACCTGAAAAAAGCAGAACTGATTGAAGGAGTTGTTTACTTGCCCGCCGCCCTACGCTTCAAAACCCACGCTGATCCTCACAGCAATCTTATAATTTGGTTGGGAACCTACAAAGTTTCAACTCCCGGCCTTGAACTAGGAATCGAACCAACGGTCAGGTTAGACATGGGCAACGAGCCCCAACCCGATGCCACATTGTTTATCAGCGAAGCCTGTGGTGGGCAAGCTCGGCTGAGTCCCGATGACTACATTGAAGGGGCACCGGAACTGTTGGCGGAAATTGCAGGTAGCAGCGTTGCCATTGATCTTGGCGATAAAAAGCAAGCCTATCAACGCAATGGCGTGCAGGAATACATCGTCTGGCGAGTCTACGATCGCGCGATCGATTGGTTCGTTTTGGAAAGTGGCGTTTACACACTTCTACCCCTAGATGATGCAGGCGTGCTCCGCAGTCGCATCTATCCGGGGTTGTGGCTGTCAATCAATGCCATGCTGTCGGGTGAAATGCAAGCAGTGATGGCAACCCTACAAGCAGGATTACGGTCTGCGGAACACGCAGCCTTTGTGCAACGGTTAGCAACCTCTTGAGCTACAAGAACTGACCCATGAACTGGGGGATACCCAACCCGAAAGGGTGCAGACGTGAGATAGGGATGGTCTTGAGTGCAGGCGAGATGAAACTTAACTGATTGGGAAAAACTGATTGGGAAAAAGTTAGGTACAAGCTTTAGCTGGTAGACGCAACCTTATCACAATCCATCTTGCTCAGCAGGGCATAATATTGTATCTATAGTTTGCATTTGTCCATGTTCGCACAATGGCTTTCCTGGCCTATCTGGCTAGCAACCCTTTGTATGATTGCGGTAGGAGCTGGAATTATGGCTGGGGCGATCGTTCGTACCCGGCAAATTTTAGTGATTCTGCAACCCCAAAATTTACAGATTGGCTGGTGGATACAATTTATCCTAATGATTTCCTTTTTAGGAGGCTATTGTTTAGCCCTCTATTTGGTATTTAAAGAACTGCTCCTCTGGATTCCAGTCTTAATGGGACTGGTGTTTTTCCTGGGCGCTTTTTTTGTGTTGTTTAGTGTCAACTTGTATTATCAAACGCTGCAACAATTATTAAAAACACAAAATGAATACCGTCAAGCCAAGGAATGGGCAGAGGCAAGTTTGACGCAACTGAACCAGGCAAAAATGCATAGTTTGGAACGGACGGTTGCAGGGCTGGCCCACGAAATTAATAATCCAGTGACATTTATTCACAGCAATCTAAGATTCGTAGAACAGTATTCTCAGGCACTCTTGGAAGGATTAGAGATCTATCAAACTCATACGTCCCAATTCCCTTCCACTATTGATCAACAGGTAGAAGACTTAGACATTCCTTTCATCAAGACGGATTTACCCCGAATTCTCAAATCGATCAAAGTAGGGACTGAACGGATTCAAAGCATTATTATCACGCTGCGTAATTTTTCGCGCTTAGATGAAGCGGATTATAAAGTTGCTCAGGTTCAAGAGGGAATTGATAGCGCATTACTGGTACTGAACGATCGCCTGCAATCTGAGAACAATCACCCTCCCATTACCGTCAATGTTCAGCAAGGTCATTTACCTGCTATTTTTTGCAATCCTAGAGCCTTGAATCAAGTTTTTTTAAACCTGATTGAGAATGCAATCGATGCGTTGCGATCGTCGAGTCAGCCTAGCCCCCTCATCGATATTCGTACGGAAGTGTTTAACTCAAACTGGGTTCGCATCAGCATTAGCGACAATGGCAGTGGCATTAGTCCCAGCATCCAACCCCGCATTTTCGATCCTTTCTTCACAACAAAGCCTATTGGCAGCGGCAGCGGCCTAGGACTTTCCTTGAGCTATCAGGTCATTGTCAAACATCACCGAGGTAACCTAACCTGCTATTCCCAACCCCAAGCCGGAACGACCTTTCACATTGAATTGCCGATCGATCCTAATGCCACCCATTGCGATACTGCACTGCCTGCATCCAATCATCAAGCCTGAAAGCAGCAGGACACACAACAGGGACGTAAGCAAAGAGGATAATTTATGGTTTTGCTAAGACTCCGTTCAGGAAAATATCCGATAACCCTTCAGCCATTTCCTGCAATTCCTTCGCGGAAGACCCCGGATCGGTGATCGTACTTTGGCTAAACCCCGCGATCGTAAACATACCTAAAAAGACGCGAGCCACTAGCCTTGCATCCATTTTGCGATAAATCCCCTGATCCATCGCCGTCTGGAAAAAGGCTTCCGCCACATCGGTCATTTTCTCAATCACTTCCGCCTGAATGCGATCGCGCAAATCTTCATGGAATTGCACTTCCATAAAACAGACTCGCAACAGATCGGTATTCTCCTGCAAATGCAGCATCCGCTTTCGCATCACCTGCGCCACGGCTTTGTAGCTAGCCATCTCACTCAGTTCCGTCAGCAAGTCCGTCAGCAGTTCAATCCAGCCCTGGGTTGCCACCTCCACCAGAATGGCCTTCTTGTGGGAAAAGTGGCGAAACAGTGTTCCTTCAGCCACCCCTGCGGCCTCCGCCAAATCGCGCGTCGTCGTGCCATCAAAGCCTCGCTTGGCAAACAGCTTCAGTGCTGCCTTCAGGATACGATCGCGGGTTTCTGCTTCTGTGGATGCAGGACGTTGAAAAATCGTCATAAACTCGTTCTGTCAGGCGGGAGCCGACCACCTGTCAAAATTGTGACGGGAAATCGCAAAGACTACCGTTAAGAATTAAGAATCATAGGATACAAAACAGTATCGAATGTAAGCACTCCCTTTACCGCCGCCGCCACCAGAGAAAGACTGCGGTGCCTAAGGCCAATAAAGGCACAATCACCAATGCTAGCAGCGTCGTCCCGATCGCCTGTAAGCTCGTCACCGCCATGCGCCGATTTTTCATTTCCCGAGGCCGAATTGACAGGGTTTGCCCCTCTGCCTGACTCAACCAACTGACAGAATTTAAAAACACATCGCCATTTAACTGCACCCCAAAATGGGCATCACTAGCAAAGCTGGAGTTCCCAAAGACCACCAACCGAGCTTCCCGCTTCGTACCGGGGGAGGGCGTTGGTGACGGAGAAGGAGTCGGTGAAGCGGTCGGAGTCACCGTGGGCGAGGGAGAAGTGGGTGAGGGAGAAGTTGTTGGAGACTCGGTGGGAGAAGCCGTTGGAGAGACCGTCGGGGAAGACCCCGGTGACGCAGAAGGCGACGGACTTGAAACGGGTTGCACGTCCACTTGCCGAGAGAGCGCAACTCCTAGGGGTAATGGCCCCGGTCGATCGTTGGCATCCTGCTTGACGGGCTTTTCCTTGAGGTTGCTCTCTGCCCAGCTTTGGGAAGAGGTGAGAATGATGGGATTAGCCTGCACGCCCTCGATCGGCTTAATTTCCAACGGACGGGCAAAGGGATAGAGGGAAATCCCATTCTTAAAGTCCTTTGTAATTGGGTGTTCGCTGTAATCCTGCACTACTGGAGATGCAGGCCCATAACCCAGCAATTGTCCAGACCCCGAGGCATCGATCGCCACCCGATCGTCCAGCAGAATCCCCCACTGACTCAACAACGGCGTTAGCCCCGGTTGCGTTTCAGGATCCACCATAACTAAGAGGTTTCCCCCCCGATTCAGGTATTCCTCCAAGAGGGAAACTTCCTTTTCAAACAGCGGTCGCTTAGGGCCAGCAATGGCAATCACCGCCGCATCGTCAGGAATTTTTGCCGTCTGGGCCAAGTTCAGCGGTTCACTAACAAAGTTTTTCCCTTGCAGTTCCTTCGCAGCCAAGGAAAGACTGCCTTCCCCTGGTTCCAACGTCCTCTCCCCGTGGCCTTGCAGGAAGTAAACCTTGGGTTGGCGATCGCTGGTGGCTTGGATAATACCGTTGACTAAACGGGATTCCGAGAGGCGTTGCTGAAGGCCGATCGACTGGACAAATTGGTTTCGATTGCGGCTAGGCAGTTCGACATAAACATCTTTGTTATTAGCGTCGTTTTTGACGTTAAATTTCTGGGCCAAGGCGGGATTGGCATCCGGATCAACAAATTCAAAGGCGACATTAGGCGTTACCCGTCGGAAATTTTGCAGGAGATCACGATCCTGGGGGTGCGGTTGCCGATCGAAGACGTACACCGTTAGGGGTTGATTCAGCTTTTTCAACACTGCTTGGGTTTCCGGAGCCAGGGTAAAAAGCTGCGTTTCCGTCAAATCCACCCGCTGCACATTCCGCGCTGCGACAAAGTTGACCAGTCCTAAAATCAACAGGATCGCCAGGGTCGTGATTAGCGCATTGGTACCCACCTGGGTCGATCGTCGTTGCCAAAAGTTGGGTCGATCGGGATCCCCATACTGACCGAGGAACAGTAACCAAATGCCAATAATGACCAATCCCGCGATCGCTAATCCCGTCGGCAACGGCGTCCAACCAGAAAGAAAGCCCGCTGTTAGCCCTGCAACGGTTAAGCCAATGCCAAACCAAATGGCATATTTGAAGAGTTTGAGGAATGCCCTGAGCTTGTCCATGATTGCCCATTCACCAGAAATGAAGTCTAAAAGCTGAATTTAATTCCGTTAGAAGAGAGTGGAAGCCAAGGCTAGGAACGCTGAAACCGAAAGGCTTCGATCGATTGAGCAGTCAAGAAAATTCCTAGAAAAATATAGCTGCCAAACACCATCAAGCTGCTGGTATCAACAATGCCCAAAACCAGATTGGTGTAGTGTTTCAGCAGAGAAAGATGGGCAAGACCCGTTCCAAGGACACCCGGCAGCCGATCGGCGATCGTATCCATCAACCACAACACGACTAGTAAGCCAAAGGTCGCGATCGCAGCCACGATCGTGCTATCAGTTAACGAGGAAATAAACATACCTAGGGACAAAACTGCTGCGCCTAATAGCAGCAAACCTAAGTGCGGCCAAAGAAAAACTAAGGGCTGAATCGGGGGATTGGCAGCGGAGAGCACGATCGCTTGATAGACCATCAGCGGCAGGATCAACGTAGCAAAAAAAGTTACGACCGCTAACAATTTGCCCACGGCCACAGCCCAATTGGTAATCGGTGAAGTGGCTAGTAATTCTAACGTCCCGCGCTTGCGCTCCTCGGTATACAACCCCATGGAAAGAATGGGCAGAATAAACAGCACAATAAATCCCAGAGTACTGAGAAACATACGGATTAATTCATAGGCGAAATCGATCGGCGGAAGTTGACCCCCTGCCTGCACTTGCATGTCATAGATCTGCCCTTGGGCAATGATTCCGTTGTCACTAAAGGTAATGATCGTAAACAGGAATGCTCCGATCGCCCAAAAAATTGCAGCAATCACATAGGCCCAAGGAGCTGCAAAATAACTTTGGAGTTCCCGGCGATAGATAGCAAAAATGTTGGCTAATAGGACGTTCATTTAGGGCATTCCTTCCTCAATAGAAACGGCATCAGAATTCAGAGATTCAGGGGATGAGTCTGCTTCTATCCTCTCTGCAATTTCTGTTTTCTCCTCAGTCGTTAATTGCAGAAACACGTCTTCCAAACTGGCCTGCACTCGACGCATTTCATAGAGGTGTAAACCATTACGAACGAGAGCGATCGTCAGTTCTCGACCTGCATCTGGAGCATCGGATCTAACTCGCCAATAGCTGTGTATCCCATCGCTGTGGCTGACGGAGGAAAGTTGTTCCAGATCCGTAACCCCCTTGACTTGGCTTAGGACAGTTCTGGCTTGCTCAATCTCACCATCCAGTTCCAATTCATAGGCAGAACCCGCAAACATTTGCGTTGTTAATTCCTCAGTTCGGTTAGTTGCCACTACTTGACCCCGATTGATAATGGCAACCCGATCGCAGGTCATACTGACTTCCGGCAAGATGTGGGTAGAGAGAATTACAGTATGGTCACCAGCTAAACCTTTAATCAAGTTACGCACATCAATGATCTGCCTGGGATCCAGACCAACAGTAGGTTCATCTAATATAATCACTGGCGGATCATGGACGATCGCCTGGGCAATTCCAACCCGTTGTCTGAATCCCTTAGATAATTTGCGAATCAGGGTTTTTCGTCGTTCTGTCAGGTTGCATTTTTCCAGGGCATAGTTAACTCGATTAGCCCGATCGCCTGCACTGACGCCTTTAATTCGCGCGACAAAATCGAGGAAAGCTTCGATCGTCATGTCGAGATACAGCGGTGGATTTTCTGGCAGGTAGCCAATCCGTTGCCGCACTTCCATAGACTGTTCATGGACTTCGAAACCAGCAATTTTTGCCGTTCCGCCACTGGCAGGCAAATATCCCGATAGGATCCGCATTGTTGTGGTTTTGCCTGCCCCGTTCGGCCCTAGGAATCCCAAAATTTCCCCCGACTCTACGGAAAAGGTAATATCCTGAATCGCCGGGGTAGCTCCGTACAGTTTGCTCAGATGTTCAACTTCTATCATTGACTGATCGCTCCAGAGAAAGACTCCTCGCGGTCAGCAGGATAGCAAAATTTTGGCCCTTTCGACTACTTTCCTAGAAGTTACGTTCATAATAGCTATTCTGTCTTGTCTCCTAGCTTGATGCACTTGTGTAAAAGCGTAGTGCAAATCGCCAAAATTGATTGGAAAACCAAAGTAGCGCGATCGCGAGGCAGCCGGAGCCAATGATCCAACTTGGATTCGCTCGACCTAGAAGTGCTTCTGCGGGAACTGTAGTTAGAAAAGCGACTGGCACAATGAATGTAAAGAAAACTTGGTAGGAAACTGGATAGGCTACCATAGGAAACCGACCTGCATCCATCAACCCTTTCAAGACTTCAGTGATGTTATAGATTCTAGTAAACCAAACACTAGTTGCGCCTAGAATAAACCAGAGACTATATAGAATGGTTGCTCCAAATAGAATTGGAATTAAACCTGAGAGGTAACTCGTCCAGGATAATTTCAGTTTGATTCCTGCATATAGGACAATGAATAGTCCAAACAATATATCCGGTAACCCCCAAAGGGACATACTGTGGAACGATAGCCAGAATTGAGAGCTAATTGGCTTGAGGAGCACAAAATCTAAGGTTCCTCTTTCCACGTGCTTAACAATCCGATTCAGGTTAGCAGCAAGAAAAGCTGTGGAAAATCCCTTGAGAAATGTAAAAATGCCGACAACAATTAGGGCTTCTTCCCAACTCCACCCCTGGAAATGGTAGCCTTGGCCGTAAAACAGAAAGAGTCCAAATAGGCTGCCCGCCAATCCGCCTAAGCTGGTTAGAGCCGAAAAGATAAAATTCATGCGGTATTCCAATTCCGCCGAGATCGCAGTACTCCAGAACAAACGAATTAATTGGAAGTACTTGCTAAAAGGATTCGATGCTAATTTCATTCTAAGCTCCCATGCCAGAAAATTGTTTTAGTCCTTTGCGCCACAGATAACGATTAATGGCATAAAAAATACCAGCCCAGCTCCCCATAATCAAAAAGCTGCGCAAGTAATCAACGGGAAGCCCAGTTAAAATGCTGGCCGGAAAATGCAAGATGTAGGGGAAGGGCAGAAACTCCACAACCTGTCGTACGCCAGGGGGAAAAACTTCTAGGGGCGCAATACTGCCGGACAGAAACAGGTGAAAGAGAAACCATAGTTCCTGGATAGCGCTTGCTTTTTCTGTCCAAAAGGCAAACATTGCAAAGGTATACTGAATTAAAAATTGCAATGCAAAGGCACAGATAGAAACTAAAATAAACAATGCTAAAGTGCCTGCATCAGGAATCCAAAAAGCACTGGGATAGAGCAGGATGAAAAGGCCAATAATCACCGCAATAAAGGGTAAACGGGCAAAACGTTCCCCAATGTGTGACCAAACGTGATGCCAAACGGGATCAAGCGGTTGCAGTAAGCGAAAGGCTAATTTCCCTTCGACAATTTCCCGTTCAAACTCCCAAATGACCCAAACCACGGTCAGTTGACGACATAGGAAAATGGCGAGGAAGTACCGGGCAAATTGTGCAGAAGTGAGGGCAAAGGCTCCCCCTTGGGCAGCTTGAGTCCAAACGCCCATGAGGATGATGGGGAGGCAGCCGGATAGGGCCCACAGTAGTAACTCTGCCCGGTATTCCAGCATGTAAGCGTAATAGGTGGATAGAAGGGTTTGGAAAATTTTGTAGAGTCGTTTCATGGATGACGGGGGAGGGGCTAGTGAACTTGACCAACTTGGAAAACGCGCCCAATAATTTCCTCGATCGGTGGATCGCTAACGGCTAAATCTACGACTTCTAGATCCGCGAGGAGTTGGGAAACGGTTTTGGTGAGGAGTTCTGGTTTAACGAGATAGCGCACGGAGGAACCGTCGATCGATTGCACATCACCGTATTGTTGTAGTTTGGCTTTGTGGTAGGCGTAGGCTAATTCGACATGGACTTCACGACAGGGCGCAAATTGTTCGATGAGGCCATCTAGGCTGCCATCATAAATCAGCTTACCTTGGTGAATCATTAGGACACGATCGCATAGTGCTGTGATATCAGCCATGTAATGACTCGTTAGCAGAATGGTTGCATTAAACCGTTGGTTGTATTCCCGCAAAAATTCCCTCACGGCAACCTGTGCATTGACATCCAATCCCAACGTGGGTTCATCGAGAAATAATACCTGCGGCTCATGCAGCAATGCGGCTAGCAATTCTGCTTTCATACGCTCACCGAGGGATAACTTGCGCACAGGCTGGGTTAGCTTGCCCTGGAGAGACAGCATGTCTGCGAGTTCATCAATGCGGGCTTGGGCAGCACGATCGCTGAGGCCGTAGACGGCAGCATTAATCTGTAGGGAATCCATGGCAGGCAGATCCCAAATCAATTGTTGCTTTTGACCCATGACGAGGGTGATTTTCCGCAGAAAAGCCGATTCTCGACGAAAGGGAATATGGCCTGCAACGGTCACAGATCCTGCTGATGGATGGATCAAACCCGTCAACATTTTGAGTGTGGTCGTTTTGCCTGCACCATTGGCTCCCAGAAATCCCACAATTTCGCCGGGTTGGATCTCAAAACTGACATCCTGAACCGCGTGGATTTCTTTGTAGGTGCGTTTAAAAAAGTGTTCGATCGTGCCTTTGAGTCCCGGCTCTTTGATAGCGACGGGATACATTTTGCTGAGGTGTGAAACAGAAATAGATGACATAGAGAAGATGCCAGGGGAAGATGCAAAACGGCCTTCTTAGATCATGCCACGGGCAATCTCGATCGCTGCATGGGCATTCTAAGGAAACCGAATTGATAGGCGATCCATGACGCTTTACCGCAATCAATACCGTGTTGAATCGGCCCGCCACCCCACCTGGGACTACTCCAATCCAGGGGCTTATTTCATCACCATTTGTACCCGCGATCGTCGCCATTTTTTTGGCCGGGTGATTCAGGGAAAAATGCACCTTTCACCGATCGGCCAAATCATTGCAGAAGAATGGCAGCGGGTAGGCGAGCTCCGCCCCAATATCCGCCTAGACGAATGGATCATCATGCCCAACCACTTCCACGCCATCATCATCATTCTCCCCCAACCCCCCGTACAGACGTGCCAAGGGCGCGTCTCAAACCCCACCGATCGCCCCCAAAATTCCCCCTCTCCTTTAGCACGATCGCCGGGGGAGACGGGCCGGAGGCGCGTCTCTACGGAACGACGCATGGAACGGCAACGATCGGATGCCTGGAAACCCGGCGTTTTGGGGGCGATCGTGGGTCAATTTAAATCTGCCTGCACTAAACGAATTTGGGCTGCGGGATTTAAATATTTTGGCTGGCATGCGCGGTTTCACGATCACATTATTCGGGATGAATATGCGCTCCGTCGTATCCGCTGCTATATTCGCAATAATCCGACCAACTGGACGCGCGATCGCCACCGCACGTAATGATCCTGAACGTGGTAATTAACCCTCTTCGCCTTCGGATTTCTCGGGCTTCAGCAATGGGAAGGCAATCACATCACGAATGCTGGGTGAATCCGTTAAAAGCATGACCAGTCGATCGATGCCAATTCCCAACCCCCCCGTTGGCGGCATTCCATGTTCCAGCGCACAGAGGAAATCTTCATCCACACCCTGCGCTTCCAAGTCTCCCGCTGCTTTCCGGGCTGCCTGTTCTTCTAGTCGCGCCCGCTGATCTAAGGGATCGGTTAACTCCGAGAAACTATTGGCGGTCTCCCGCCCAACGATAAATAGCTCAAACCGCTCTACCAATCCTGGCTTCGATCGATGGGGTTTGGCCAGCGGTGAAATCTCCACCGGATAATCCAGAATAAATGTCGGCTGCATCAGGGTTGTTTCCACCTTTTGTTCAAAGGCCTCATTTAGCAACTTGCCGATCGACGGACAATCGTCAATGTCATGAATCCCCGCTGCTCTAGCTGCTTGCTTGGCCGCATCCAAATCCGTAAAGGTTGCAAAATCAACGCCCGTAGCTTCCTTCACCACATCATGCATGGTGATCCGTTTCCAGGGTGCGGTGAGATCGATCGCTTGCCCTTGGTAGGTAATTTGCGTCGTTCCCAACACTTCCTGTGCTGCTGTTGTGATGATGGCTTCCGTTAAATCCATCATGTCATTGTAATCAGCGTAGGCTTGGTAGACCTCGATCGAGGTAAACTCCGGATTGTGCCGGGTGGAAACGCCCTCGTTTCGGAAAATTCGACCCAGTTCAAACACCTTTTCAAAGCCACCGACGACCAGACGCTTCAAGTGCAATTCTGTCGCAATGCGGAGGTATAACTCCATTTCCAGGGTGTTGTGATAAGTAATGAACGGACGGGCATCGGCTCCCCCTGCTTCACCCATTAACACGGGTGTTTCGATCTCAATAAAGCCCTGTTGATCTAAATATCGCCGAATCGATGCTGTAATCAATGCTCTCCGGCGGAAGGTTTCGCGGACTTCAGGATTAACGATCAAATCAACATAGCGTTGACGATAGCGTGTTGCGACATCCGTTAAGCCGTGGAATTTATCAGGCAAGGGTAATAACGATTTCGTTAGCATTGTGTACTCTTTCACGTACACCGAAAGCTCACCCTTATCCGTGCGTTTCACGGTTCCCTTGACGCCAATGATGTCACCAATGTCCGTCAGCGATTTCAAATGGCTAAAGGCATCGGCATCCCGATCGCCCATGAACTCCTGAATCCGACTTTTCTCCAGATACAGTTGAATGTTGGCGGTTTCATCCTGAAGCGTAAAAAACGCCAGCTTCCCGAAGACCCGCCGTGCCATAATGCGACCTGCGACGGCAACTTCAACTGGTTGCTCTTCGCCATTCGGCAGGTCGGCATATTTAGACTGCAAGTCAGCCATTGAGTGGCTAGATTTCCACTGATAGGCAAAGGGATTCATCCCCAATGCTTTGAGTTGTTCGAGTTTTTCGATGCGAGTGGCACGCAGGTCTTCGGAAGCCATGGGGTTCATTGAGCGAAAATGCAGTCTCCCATTATATCGGCTTGGTGCGGCCTGCGGGAGACGATCTCTCAGCTTTTAATAGAGCCTCTAGCCTGGAGTCGAGAGAGTTCATGGAATTGAGCGCTTTCATCAGAGCCAAGAGAGTTTGGGTTCAGATTTCTTAAACTGCCTTTGCCCACCAGATTTGACCCTTTTGTTCTAGTTTGATGACGTTCGGATGACTTTTTAAAAAATCAAGAAACCGCTTGTGCCCTAGCTTCCTTTCATCAAACTGGCTGTATTGCTTACAAATCTCTGTCTTCAGGCCATTAATCTGAATCCCCTTCGGCGTCTGGCGTAAAATTTGTTGGGTGACGACGACAGCTTTGTCCAGCCCTGCGCTAGCTTTGTCTAGTCCTGTATTGGGTTCTTGGCCTTTGAGGTAGGCTTTTTTACGATCGGCTGTCAGATAAACCACCTGGGGTTGGCTCTGCACAAATGCCAGAAACGTCTCAAACCCGATTGCCTGTGGTGCAAAAGAAGCCATCCGTTTCTCTAAATGAACCTCCAGCTTACTGAGGCTAATGCCGTTGGTCATAACTTCTAAGACTTGGCGCACATGGTCGATCGCCTGTTGTTGGGTCTGGGGGACTTTTGAACTGGCTGGGTTGGAGCTGGTTGCTGCAAGGTTGGCTGGGTTGGCTTGAAATGCTTGCCCCTGCTCTGGGCTAAACACTTTGTCTCCAATCAGCATCACCTCATTGGGCAGGCGTTCTAGATAATCCCGTAGATCGGCTACTGTCCAAGGCTGGATCATGGCGAAGGAACTGTGCTGCTTGAGATTTTTCAATAAGGTCGCTAACTTAATACCCGCTTTTTTCGACGGTAGAATTTGTCGTAGTTGAAGTAAAAGCTGGTCACGGTTGAGGTTAGAAGCCGTTACGATCGTGATGGTTGGTTCACTGGCTGGAGCTGTGATGGTTCTAGGAAAAGCAGATTCGCTGGGAGGCGTGGGGCAACTGCTTAGAGGGCAAAGTTGGATATAGTCATCAAAGTGGGCGGATAATGTTGCGGTGATCGATCGTGTACCAATGCCAATTACAGATTTCCCCAGTTCCCGGAGACGGCGGTAGAGGGGCAAAAAATCTGAGTCGCCCGTCGCGATCGCAAACACTTGAAGTTCGGGAATGCGGCTGACGTAATCCATCACATCCACCACCATCTGAATATCCGCCGAATTTTTGCCACTCACAGGATGGAAGGTGTGGATCAGTTCAAACCCCTGTTGATTGAGTTCCTTTTGGTGGGCACTGACGCAGTTCTGGCTGAAGTTACCATAGGCCCGTCGCACGATAATAGTGCCTAATTTGCGCAGGCGATCGATGATGGATTCTCCTTCTACCGAATTTAATCGACCTGACAGACTTTCCGCATCCAAGAAAATGGCAATTTTCTCCATTTTGTCCCGTTCCTAGTCCTGTCAAGGAATCTACAAGCTGAGTTCTTAGAATTCCCAAGAGACGAGATAAGGGTGACAATGGGTTGGGGTCTGCGAAGCAAGCTCATGATCTGCTTTGGACAAGGATCCTGACAAACCAGCCAATCAAATGTAAAGAACAGATGATCCAAAAAGCGATCTGATAGGTGGTTTTTAGGGTTTGTGGCGTAAGGTTTGCTGGGCAATGAGGCCACCAGGTCAGCCACCTCAGATCTTCAAACCATGCAAAACATTTTCGGGCCATCTCCATTGGTGGCGCTTTGCACGGCGTTTGTCGTTTTGATATGCCCAAAATATTAATAGGCTTATTACGGCGTAAAGTGCGAAAGGGATACCACATTCGTTTGCCGCCAAAAATGTCCGCTGCCTAGGAGCTGCCTAGGAAAGGTACACTGCTGAGAAGTTCTAATGGCCTATTGCTGTCCACAATTGCGGACAGCAATAGGCCGTGATCAAAGCTCGCTGCAAGAAAGACCTGTTTGCCTGAAAATGGACATTTTCTACTTTTAATCGTCTCTTTCGATCGTTTGCAATGTGAAATGTAAGACTATCTCCAATTTGAGGGGGAATTTTTAGAGATTGAAAGGCCGTGATGTGAATAAAAATTTCCTGCCCATTGTGCTCATCTTTGACAAACCCAAACCCTCGATCGGCTTTCCACTGAACTAATTTTCCTTGACGTTTTTGAGAAGACATAAAGCGGAAAAGTAACTTGGGTTCTATCAATTTACAGCACGCATTTTAAACATTTTGAGCTTGCATTCTGCATTCTGGGCGGTAGTAACGGACTCAAGCTAATCTATACACAATTTGCATAATCCCCCGCTTTACCCATTCGCGCGCGTGAGAGTGTGTCTATTAGTTTAATGCCCCTCATTTTGGTTTATTCCCCGCCCCTTGGGGCAAACTCCGGCAGGTATTTCGCCCCAAGGGTTCATACCCTTGAATCTTTGAAGTTGAATCTTTGAAGTCAAATCTTGCAAGTTGTGTTCAATAGCTAGATGCACATTAGCTAGATGCACATTGTCAATTCTCGTTAGGGTAACGCACTTTTCTAAGATGAATCTTTACGAAAAATGAAGAAGTGATTGGTTTTGCATCCGTAAATACGCTATATTCAGGCTCTAAGTAAAGTAAAGTTAAATAATTCTCTTCGGTATTTCCACGAATCTTTCACAAAGTTATGAGACTGTAAGAACTAGTTACGATCTCATCTGAGTGACTGGAAAACTCCGGTTTTATTGCTTCGATCGGTTTCTCAACAGTTTTTTCTTCGACGCGCGATCGCTTCTGCGTCTTCATTTAGCCTTCCCCGAAAGTCAGGTGTCACGAATGGAATATTCTTCTGTGCCTCTGTCCGATTTCTCTGTTGATAGGTTGGGTTCTTCTGATAGGTCGAGCTCGTCGGGCTACAGTAACAGTTTCCTTCCCAATGCCAGAGTCTCCTTTGACAAGCCAAATTCCCATTCTTTGGCTGCGGTTTGGGCAAGAAAGTATGTTGCTTCGGTTACGCGCAACGAAGAACAAGCTCACAGTTCTCTGCCGAAGCAGATAGCAGATGTGGCCTCACCAGAAGGTCGGCGCTATACCGCAGATAAGCTGCTGAAATCGCTAAAATTAGCCAGTGCCCAAGCTTGGTCACAAACGGAATCGCTGCTGGCAACAGAGATTCAACGCCATGGCATTAATCCTGCCCTCATTGATCCCTGGAAAATTGCTGCCGACTCCCATGCCTTGTATGAAAAGACATTGGAAGGCTATCGTGAGCGGCAGACAGCACGGCGGTTATCCGTTGCGATTGGCGATGCCTGTGGTCGGATGCGTCAGGACTATACCCGCCATGATCCGCGTACGATCGGGTTTGTTAGCATGCAGTTTCACTACACAGGCCAGTTGCTGCTAGCCCTATTAACCCCTGCGGAGCGGTTACTCATTGAACCCTATGTTAAGGTCATGGATGACCATATGTATATGCCCCTGCGAGATGCCTACCAAGCGGCGGCAGAACATTCCATTAATTCCCCGGCCCTCAAAGCAACCCAATCTTTGCTTCCCGTCAGTACAAAGATTGCCTATCGGGTCTGCGAACAAATTCATCATCTCCATCCCAACTATCACAGCTTTAGCGGAAACCTAAAATCTCGCCATGTCATGATTTCCAGCATTCGAGATGTGGAGATGTTTCAAGTGTATCTCTGTCTCTGTGTTTTGGAGGGCAGTATTCGATCGGTGCAGCAGCAACTTTTCCCACTCTGTGTCATGCTCTATCCCCGACTCCGGGTCAGTTGGCAACTAGTGCGGGATATGTTGCAAACGCTGAATTGGGAAATTCATAATTGCCTACCCAGTGATCAGGTGAAAGTGCTCTTGCCCTATCTCACTGTTCTGACAGAAATGTTTTCTAAGGATGTGTTTATTGGTTCAACGCCGGGTTCTTAGAGGTCAAGGCAATGCAGCCTGCAATTAAATGCGGCTAGTCACTAAAGTTTTCGACGATGTTCCTTGCCTTCTGTGACCTTGGCAAACTCCGACCTCTCGGCACTATGGCAAGGTCAAATCCCTTGGTTAAAGCTTTGAGCTAAGGCTTCACTGATGGACACCAAGCAATAGAATTAACCGATAGAAAAAACCACAAGGAAAGCTGTGTTTCCCTGTGGTTTTTCTTGTCAGGCTTTATGAAACCCTAACGTCGGCCACGACCCTGGCGACGACGAGCACTGGCCTTACGGCGTGCTTTTTCTTGAGGCGTCTCAAAATGTTGATTTTTGCGAACATCTTGAAGAATGCCGGCACGAGAAACCTGGCGCTTAAAACGACGCAGGGCTGACTCAATACCCTCATTCTCGCCAATGACAACTTGAGCCATTGTTTGCTCTCCTTGGGCGACTGGACAGTAAATTACAACATGAATGGAGCTGAGCAATCACAGCTTAGTAGCGACGGCCACCGCCACGACGCTCTCCACCCCAACCACCGCCACCACCGCTGCGGTTGTAACCACCACCACCACTGGGACGCTCTTCACGAGGCTTCGCTTTATTGACTCGGAGGTCACGACCCATCCACTCTGCGCCATCCAAAGCCGCGATCGCAGCTTCTTCTTCTTCATCAGAGTTCATTTCAACGAAGGCGAACCCCCGGGGCTTGCCGGTTTCCCGATCGGTGGGAACTTGCACCCGCTTGACTGTGCCATACTCCCCAAACACTTCGTTCAGGTCGTCTTGAGTAACACTGTAAGACAGGTTGCCGACATAAATTGACATAGGACGCTCCAAAAAGCAGTAAAAGTAGAGAGGCAAGTTTCGGAGCGTCTGTGCTGGAAAGTGAAATTCTGCAACAAGGATTCGCTGTGTAACCGAAATACAAGTTCTCTTTATCAATCACTACTATAACGCTTGAAACGCCAAAGTCCCAGAGGGTTATCGTCAAAAAATCCTCACGGGATTGTAACAATGCCTAGAAAAAATAAAATTAACGCGCAGCTGTTGGCTATGGCCATGAAGCACAAAGAGCGCCGTCACTGTACTTTATCAGAACTTTGTCAGACGGCGTTTTATGGTGTTCTACTGGCCACTTCCCTATGTGTATTCTCTACACATATTCTCTACGCGCAACTTCTCTAGAGGCTATTGGGCACGAGGATCGTGGAGATGGGGAGGCGGGATGCCTGTGGTTGGAGGCATTCCATTGCATCCTTGAGTCCTGCTGTTTAAGCAGACTTTTAGATTACTAATGGATAAGGACTAGATAATAGAAAAAGCATTCCCGAAGGAATGCCTTTCTAAATCAAACGAGGCTCCATTGACTATTTGATGGCAACCTTACCGCCTGCTTCTTCGATTTGCTTCTTGATCGCTTCAGCATCTGCTTTAGCAACCCCTTCTTTGAGTGCTTTAGGAGTGGATTCAACCAGATCCTTAGCTTCCTTCAGACCCAAACCGGTGATCTCACGCACAATCTTGAGGATTGCAATCTTCTTGTCAGCAGGAACTTCTTCCAGCACTGCATCAAATTCGGTTTTTTCTTCTGCAGCTTCTGCAGGTGCACCAGGAGCAGCCATCATCATCATGCCGCCAGCAGGCGCAGCAGCGCTGACACCGAAGGTTTCTTCAATTTCTTTAACCAGGTCAGCAGCTTCTAGAAGGGTCAAACCCTTCAACTTTTCAATAATTTCAGCAACAGCAGACATTGGATATTCTCCGTTAATCAGTGAAAATGTTTCGTTGATTTCCCGGCAGATCGGCCAGACAGTGAAGCACCATGCAACCGATTTGCCTGTTTTGAATCAAACGGCGATTAAGCAGCTTCTTTCTCGGAAATTTGCTTGATAGCGCGTGCCAGACCGGACGGGACTTCGTTGATGCCCACTGCCAGCTTGGTCGCGACACCGTTGATTGCACCTGCGATTTGTGCGATGAGTTGCTCCTTGGACGGCAGATCTGCGATCGCCTTGACATCCTTTTCAGTCAGAAGCTTGCCATCCATCACACCGCCGATGACTTCCGTCTTCTTAGCAGCCTTTTGGAACTCTTGGTATGCCTTGACTGCACCACCGATATCTTCTTTCACCATG
This sequence comes from Alkalinema sp. CACIAM 70d, assembly GCA_002148405.1. Taxonomy (GTDB): domain Bacteria; phylum Cyanobacteriota; class Cyanobacteriia; order Leptolyngbyales; family Leptolyngbyaceae; genus Alkalinema. The sequence goes on from MUGG01000151.1 coordinate 95,319, forward strand.
ATGAAAGCAGTAGTGGTTTTGAGCAAATCAGACATTGGCTCCCAGCGCTCGTCACCTGCGATCGCCTTGTTCATCAGCGTGTTCTTGGTAACGGTACAAGTTGCACCCTTTTCCCGCAGACGACGACGCAGATCCGTGATTTCTCCAACGGTTAAACCTTGGTAGTTGATGACCAATGCTAACGTGGATTCACTCAACGTTTCCTTTAGCCCTTCAACAATGGCTTTCTTATTTTCCAGCGTTCTACCCATACGATATCACCTCCTTAACCGGGATAGTTGAACGTTGAAACTTGATTCGCATGACTCTGAAGTGCAATAAAAAACCTCGGTTTGCAGCGCCGAGGTTTACTCAATCTAGTCAATACTAGAATGATTAGTCTCAAACCTCGGCAGGAACTTTACTTCCAACACCTGCTTTCTGCGGCTTGCTATTCAATTGCGAGTAATGCTTCGTTTGGAGCGACTCCAAAAACTTTAACAACTTACTTTAGCAATGGGCGTATCAGTCGTCAATGCAATTCGAAAATTTAATTCAATTAAATTTTCAAATTGCATTGCGAAAAGAAAGCTTAACTAAGCTTCAGCAACCTTAAGGTCACGTAGAGCGCTGATATCAACTTCGATCGCAGGCCCCATGGTTGCAGACACATAAATTGTGCGCCAGTAGCGACCCTTGGCTCCAGAAGGACGGTTCCGCTCGACGCTCTCTTGCAACGCTTTCAGGTTAGTTAACAGATCCTCTGCGCTAAAGCCTGCTTTACCAAAGGAAATGTGAACAATCCCAGTCTTATCAGCTTTATATTCCAGCTTGCCTGCTTTGAATTCAGCGATCGCTTGGGGTAAATCGGTGGTTACGGTACCCGCCTTGGGCGAAGGCATTAAACCCCGAGGTCCGAGTACCCGACCCAGTTTAGCGACCTGAGGCATCACATCAGGCGTCGCGATCAAAAGGTCGAAATCCATCCGCCCCTTGAGAATTTCGTCAATCAGTTCTTCAGAACCGACCACTTCTGCTCCGGCATTAGTCGCTTCAGCAACTTTTTCACCTCGAGCAATGACTGCAACCCGAATCGTTTGCCCAGTCCCCTTAGGCAGAACAACGGTTGTCCGCAGTTGTTGGTCGTTGTATTTGGGATCAATGCCTAGCCGAATATGCGCTTCGGCAGACTCAGGAAATTTAGCAGTGGCAGTCTCTTTCAGCAGGTTCATGGCCTCTAAAGGCTCATAGGCGCGCTTTTCCACCTTGGCTTGCAGTTCCCGCAAGCGCTTCGACATTTTTCTAGTCATTGAATACTCCTGGGGTCATGACGAGAGGTTCTCTCCCCCGTTGTGAATGAAAATTAACGGCGATCGGACTGCAGATTTTTTTGAAACCGATCAAATGCAAAAGACCACCCAAAGAGCAGTTCTAAAAACTTACTCTTTAATGGTGACGCCCATGTTCTTAGCAGTGCCTGCAATAATCTTCATTGCAGCCTCTACATCGTTGGCATTGAGGTCAGGCATTTTGGTTTTCGCGATTTCTTCCAACTGCGCCTTGGTGATAGACCCTACTTTCTTCTTGTTGGGTTCACCGGAGCCGGTGGAAATTCCCGCAGCCTGAGCAATGAGCTTAGAAGCGGGGGGCGTTTTGAGAATGAACGTAAAGCTTCGATCTTCATAAACCGAAATCTCAACGGGTACCACCATGCCAGCTTGGTCAGCAGTACGCGCGTTGTATTCTTTACAGAACATCATGATGTTGACACCATGTTGACCCAGTGCGGGGCCAATGGGGGGTGCCGGGTTTGCTTTGCCCGCGTTGATCGCGAGCTTAATCACTGCAACTACTTTCTTTGCCATGGACTGCTAATTTCCTGAGATCTACTCAATCTTCTGAACTTGGTTGACCTCCAGCTCGACAGGCGTTTCTCGCCCGAAGATGGAGAGCAGCGCTTTGAGTTTGCTGCGTTCGGGACTCACTTCAACCACTTCACCCTCAAAGTCTTTGAAGGGGCCAGACAGAACCATAATCTTATCCCCGGCAGCCATATCCAACTTTCTGACGGGTTCTTGCTCTTGAGAGCGTTTAAAGATTCGCTCCACTTCTGTAAAGGCTAAGGGCATGGGTTTTACATGTCCTCGACCTCGACCATAGCGGCGCTTCTGTTCAGCACCGACAAAGTTGATGACGTTTGGCGTGTTTTTGACAACCTGCCACGTTTCATCATCCATAACCATGCGGATTAACACATAGCCTGGAAAGACTTTTTCGCTGGCTTCCTTGGGACGACCATCTTTTTGATGTCTCAGGATGGGAGTTTCAGGAATCTGGACATCCAAAATCCGATTGGCTACATCTAGGGTTTGAATCCGCTGTTCTAAGTTGGTTTTAACTCGCTTTTCACAGCCAGAAGCGACCTGTACAGCGTACCAGCGGGACTGCTTGAGCAGTTGCGTTTCATCTGCCCCTTCTTCTAAGTCAGATTGGGACAGACCCATGGAATCGTCTGATGTGTACGTCATCCTCCGAACACCTTCCCCTGTGCCCACGAAAATAGTTGGTCAATGAAATAAACCAAGGTTGCCGATAGCGAAACCATCAGGATCACTGCGATCGACTCACTAATGAGTTGCTGCCGACTAGGCCAGGTCACTTTCCCGAGTTCTTCTTTGGTTTCTTGGATGAAAGTATTAGGAGTGAAAGCAGATTTCTGCTCCTGTACTGCAGCATCATCTTTCTTGGCCATGACCATCACCACCGTTGAACTCAATATGGAAAACTTCCCAGAAAAGACAGGTACAGCATCAACTCAGCATAAGCTAAGGATTAGCCGTACCTGAAGCCATTTTCTACAGATATTTTATAGCGAATGACTTGACCTGCATCGAGGTCTTTTAAGCTCAATGGAGTAATTCAGCGCGCCCTGGAGGACTCGAACCCCCGACATCAGGTTTTGGAGACCTGCGTTCTACCAACTGAACTAAGGACGCATGCGTCTGAACTACTCCATATCTTACCTAACTTTTGTTCCTAGTCTAGCAATTTCTCAAAAGATTGCTGTGGAACTTAGATTGCACGATCGAACCGCTGCTTCAGACGGGCAGACTTACCAGTCCGTTGACGGAGGTAGAAGAGCTTCGCACGACGCACTTTACCCCGACGGAGAACTTTAACGCTCTCAATGCGAGGAGAGTGAATCAAAAAGACCCGTTCTACGCCTACGCCTTGGAAAACTCGACGTACCGTAATGTTTTGAGTCACGCCAGCACTACGCTTAGCAATGACTACACCCTCGTAGGGCTGAGTCCGTTCTTTATCACCCTCGCGGATTTTCACGCCAACGCGCACAGTGTCGCCAACATGAATCACCGGGAGATCTGACTTCATCTGTTCCGCTTCTAAAGAGCGGATGATTTCCTGGGCGTTCATAGCGGGTTTGTTAAAAACTCACAATTGTTTACTGTAGCGTATGCCTCACCTTTAAGTCTAGATCTCCAGCAAAGTTTTTTAGGGAAGGGGATTTTTGATCGGGCGGATTCTTGATCGACTGTTGCAGCCCATCCCCCCCGTCTGGATTGAATTTAAATCCTGATCGGACGTTTACTAAAGCTGGGTCGAAGGTAATAGATGACACAAGCAGGAAACCCCATGATTCGATGTTCACTCTTGGCAATGCATATGCCGGATGGTTACTTGCATGCAACGACTCCGATCGCAGGCATGATTTGGCTAGGAACTTGGGGATTGGCCTTGGGGCTAATTGCCCTTTGCCTCAAGCGAGTGCAGGCGACCTATGACGATCGAGCTGTTCCCTTAATGGGGGTATGTGCAGCCTTTATTTTTGCGGCTCAGATGATTAACTTTCCCATTCCCATGGGCACTTCAGGCCATCTGTTGGGAGGCACGTTAGCTGGTGTCTTGCTGGGGCCTTGGGCCGGATCCCTGGTGATGGCAGTGGTTTTTCTGGTGCAGGCTCTGTTTTTCCAAGATGGTGGGCTAACAGTGCTCGGAGCCAATATTGTCAATATGGGACTGGTGGGAACTTTTGGTGGCTATTACCTCTACAAAGGGATCCGGCGTCTCATCGGACGCGATCGCTGGACTGGGGTCATGCTGGGGGCAGCGATCGCGGGCTGGGTCAGTGTAGTGATGGCTTCTTTGTTCTGTGCGTTGCAAATTGGGCTTTCAGGGACGGTGGACTTAGGGTTGGTGCTGGGCGCTATGCTGTTTTGGCATGGTTTTATTGGTCTGGGGGAAGCAGTGATTACCCTACTAGCCCTAGACTATGTGCGGCGTCTCCGACCGGAATTAATTTACAAAGCGCCCCGCGATCGATCTGGGGTTGCGTCTGGAGAAATGGGCTAATGCAGAAAATTCAGATCTCTCAACGATATCGTCGCTTTTACGGGCTTTCTCTAGGGATTGCGCTGGGAATTGCAACAGCCCTGTCTCCCTTGGCGAGTCAGAATCCCGATGGCCTCGATCGGGTAGCTCAAGACCAGAAATTCGACCACCGGGCAGCGGAACATTCTTTTGCCCATCGCCTGCCGTTTTACCAAGTGTTTGATGAATATGCAGTGCGGGGGGTGCCGGAATCGTTGGCGACCCCGTTGGCTGGGTTGATTGGAACAGTAGTGACCTTTGGGTTGACCTGGGGATTGGGTAAAGGATTGGCTAAAGGCTCGGGCAAAAGGGTTGGGGCGAAATTCGAAGGAACGGCCTCTACATTGAAAGTGCCACAGGATGAACCATGATTTTGCCTGGAGCTAGCCCGATTTCAACCTGGATCCCGTTCCGTAGGGAAAGGGGGGCTCAACCTTGGATGCGGGTCTTGTGTGCCACGATCGCCGTATTTGCGATCGCCTTAGCACCCCAGCAGCAGGGATGGCAATTAACAATCATTGGTTTAGGACTGCTACTGCTGTGCGGACTCAGTTCTGTATCTGCTTTACATATCTTGCGACGGCTGACGGTAGAACTGGGGTTTGGCCTCATGTTGGTATTGGGAACACTGTTTCGTGAGCAAGGGGATTTGCTTTGGCAGTGGAGCGGGTTGAAAATTTACCAAGGGGGACTGCTGTTATTTTGTAGTCTAGCGAGTAAGGTTCTGCTGTCACTGATAGCGCTGAATCTATTAACGCTAACGACTAGTCAAGTAGAGTTGCTACAGGCTTTGAAACAATTGAAAATACCTCCGCTGCTAGTGGCAATTGTGGGATCGATGTTGCGCTATCTAGCGGTTTTGTTGGAAGAAGCCCAAACCTTGCAACGGGCAGCACAATCTCGTAATCTTTTGCTGTCCCGTCTAGTGCATCGCCGTGTCGTCGGCATGATGATCGGGTCGCTATTTATTCGCACCTACGATCGCGGCGATCGGATTCATCAGGCGATGTTATCACGGGGCTATTCGGGCTTAGTGGCAGAAAAAATCCCTATACGCTGGACGAAGCCGGATATTGGTTTAATAACCTACACGATCGGGGTAAGCCTAGTCAGCATGGGCGTAGAAAAGGTGCTCTAGAGCCGTTTGGGGCGATTCCAACGGTCAGTCTGGCGTCGATCGTGCGTTAAGAATCCTGCCTGAGAAAATCTTTCCACTCATCTCTAACGACCTGGGTCGTGTTTGTACACGTGGTTATGCACTATGGCCGTTGCTGCCCTTGCTATTCAGAACGTCGCTTACGGCTATCCCAATGGCACCCCTGCTCTACGGAATATCAACTTAACCATTGCTGTGGGGCAACGGGTGGCGATCGTTGGAGCCAACGGATCTGGCAAGTCTACCCTGCTACACCATCTCAATGGTCTGTTATTGCCCCAAGCGGGACAGGTGCAGGTGGGGAATTGGCAGGTAACTCCGAAAACGTTGCGCGCTGTGCGAGATTGTCTGGGCTTGGTCTTTCAAAATCCTGATGATCAACTGTTTATGCCCAGCGTTTGGGAAGATGTTACCTTTGGCCCAAAAAATCAGGGATTGAGTTCAGAAATGCAGCACCACCGCGCGATCGAGGCGATGCAGGCTGTGGGCTTGAACCCAGAGGACTATGCCCATCGCATGGCTCACGCCTTGTCGGGAGGAGAAAAAAAGCGAGTGGCGATCGCGGGGGTTTTGGCGATGAAACCCAGTATTTTGGCCTTGGATGAACCGTCTGCGCAGTTAGATCCCCGATCGCGGCGGCAATTAATTCACTTGCTCGATCGGCTGCCTTTAACGCAAATCATTGCTACCCATGATTTGGATTTGGCTTTGGATTTGTGCGATCGCACTGTGGTTTTGCATCATGGTGAGATTGTTTATGATGGCTCTACTGCTGCGGTAATGGGTGATCCTGATTTTCTGGAGCAGTATGCCCTCGAAGCGCCATTGAGCTGCCAGCGTCCCTACTGTTTGCGATTGGAGGGGCCTGTAACAAACCTGTAAGCTCAATTTCCTTGCCTCAGAGATTTTTGATAATGGGCTTATACCACCCTTGTCCTCGGCTAATTTTGTCCTCGATCCCTCTTGTCATCCTGTACCCAGTATGAAACGTAAAATTTTCCATCAGATTAAAGATGAGTGGATTCACTGGAGGGACTGGGCGATCGGTGGGTTGGGAGTTGTTGTCCTGTGGCTAGCGTGCATCTCTCCAGTTTGGGCGATCGATTTGGCCCACCAGCCGGTGACAGAGATTCAGGTCAACTTGGGTAATCCTGCCGGAGAACTGAAATTTGTTCCCGATCGCTTCACCTTTGAATCTGGAAAACGCTACAAACTTCACCTGACCAATCCCAGTGGGCAAAAGCATTATTTCACAGCCAAGGACTTTGCCGATGGCATCTGGTCACAGAAGGTCGATGCGGGGCAAGTGGAAATCAAAGGCGCGATCCATGAACTGGAGATTCGCCCCAAGGCAGAAGCAGATTGGGTATTTGTGCCGATTCGATCGGGGCAGTATGAGTTACATTGCTCAATTCCAGGGCACGCAGAAGCCGGGATGCGGGGCACGATCGTCATCACAGATTAAAAGGCAGCAGTTGGCAAAGATTTCCGCTAACGTAGAGGTTGGCTGAATGTGCTCTTTTCAAATTTGCCCTCCTGAATTCTGGTACTCTTTGTAAACTCGATGAATATTCTGAGCAACCTGCTTCCGCAACCCATGCTGAGACAGCGGCGGACTGGCCCTGTCAAAACCCATGAAGAAATCGCGATTATGCGTCAGTCTTGTTGCATTGTGGCAACAGTCCTGAAAGAAATTGCCGAAAGGGTTGAACCAGGAATGACAACGGCGGACTTGGATGCTTACGCCGAAAAGCGGATCCGAGAAATGGGTGCTAAACCTAGCTTCAAGGGTTACCATGGTTTCCCAGCTTCCATTTGCGCCAGCGTGAACCATGAGGTCGTGCATGGAATTCCCAATCGCAAGAAAATTCTCCGCAAGGGAGATATTCTGAAGGTGGATACGGGTGCTTATTACAACGGCTACCACGGTGATTCTTGCATCACGATCGCTGTGGGTGGTGAGGTCAGTCCTGCGGCGGCAAAGCTGATTCAGGTGGCAGAACAGTCACTGCACGCTGCGATCGCCCAAGTCAAAGCGGGGGCCTATTTGTTGGACTTAGCGGGGGCCGTTCAGGATTACGTCGAGTCCCATGGCTTTAAGGTGGTGGAAGACTATACCGGCCATGGTGTGGGACGTAATCTACACGAAGAACCGTCGGTATTCAACTTCCGCACCCATGAAATGCCCAATGTTAAGCTAAAGGCTGGGATGACCTTGGCGATCGAACCGATCGTCAATGCGGGGTCGAAAAATACCCGCGTGCTGCCCGATCGCTGGACAGTGGTTACGATCGATAATGCACTCTCGGCGCAGTTTGAGCATACGGTGTTGGTTACGGAAACGGGCTACGAGATTCTGACCGATCGATCCTTGGTATAGGCAAAGAAGGATGACTAGTGGAGGATCCTATCTGGTGCGCCTGATGGCTCTTAGCAATTGCTCAGAAGAGGGATTGCTAAGAATTAAGGCAGGGCGCGCGTTGTCCAGCGATTAGGATTCTCTGGGCTCGGTTCGGCAAAGTGCCACGTTTTTTCCTCTGGTCGCTGCTGAAGATACAGGTCAAATGGGTTATGGGGCTGGTGGAGGGTATGGCCTGCCTGCTTGAGGGTGAGCTCATAGGTGCCGCGTAGGTGATAGGCTGGCCGCTGTTCGATCAAAAGAGGAATTTGGCTCTGCACCTCAATTTGACGAACCTGAATTTTGGAACGGGTGGGCGCTGGTAGTTGAAGTTGTTGACTCAGCGTTGCCTGGGTTCTTTCCACTTGTAGACTGATCGCCCGCTCAATCAAGTCTGGACTCGGTAAGTGGGTAGCAGGGCTGCAAGCTGTCAAAATGCACAAAAAACAGAGGCAGAGGCCAAAAACGACCGATCGTAGCAATCTTTGTTGGACAAGGGCCAGCCATTGCCGTGGTATAGCCAGTAAGCGCGACATGAGTGATCTCCTAGTTAGCGCCATAATTGCAAGAACCTAATCTAAGCCTACACCTGAAGACCAGACAGCCTACACTCAAAAAAGATAAGACCTGATAGAATTCAGCCCGACTCCACTTTTCTGCCGACGATCGCCCATGTTTAAAAACGCCCTGGGACTGCAAGAGTCTCTCTATGAATATATCCTGACCCACTCCTTGCAGGAGCCAGATGTGCTAAGGCAACTCCGGCAAGAAACGGCAAACCATCCCCAAGCTCGGATGCAAATTTCCCCGGAACAAGGGCAATTAATGGCGCTCCTGGTGCAGTTGATGGGGGCAAAACGGGCGATCGAAATTGGCGTATTTACGGGCTACAGTTCCCTGACTGTGGCTTTGGCCATGCCCCCTGAGGGCAAGCTGATTGCCTGTGATGTCAGCGAAGACTATACGGCGATCGCGCGTCGTTACTGGGCGACGGCAGGCGTGGCTGACAAAATTGATCTGCGGATTGCCCCAGCGGTGGACACCCTCAACCAACTGCTAGCTGAAGGACAGGGGGAGAGTTTCGACTTCGCGTTTATTGACGCGGACAAAGGAAATTATCAAAACTACTACGATCGCGTGGTTCAACTTGTGCGCTCAGGCGGCTTGATTGCAGTTGATAACGTCCTGTGGTCAGGCCGCGTGGCAGACGCGAAGTCCACGGATAAAATTGTGCAAACTATTCGTAGCTTTAATCAACGGGTTGCGCAGGACGATCGGGTACAAGTGAGTATCTTACCGATCGGTGATGGTCTTACCCTTGCTTTAAAACGTTAGGATTCCAAGATGGCGCTGTAGCTGAGCCGACAACCTGCTAGGAAGGATTCAAACTCAGCGGTAAAGACTTCGTCCCGCATCAGGTGTTCTTGCTCACGCTGTTGTTCCCAGAGTTGATCAAGGGCTACCCGAGTCGTTCTGTCCATGCCCAAAAAAGATAATGGCTTGTTTAAAGCAAGGGCCTGTTGCATCCCCTCCAACAGCACGCTGAGGGCCTCATCTTCAACGCTATCCACCCACAGCAAATCCACAATAATGGATTCGCCTTCCTGTAATGCTTGTTCTAAAGAATTCTGAAACCGATCTCCGTCCAAACCGGTTAATGCGTAGGGCTGCAAGACAATCGTGCTGGGCTGTCCTGCCTCGGGAAATTGCGGGTACTCATTCTGGGATGTCAGATCAGGATTGGCTTCCATAAAACCCTCTACGCAATTGGGTAGACTGCACGATTGAAGAATCATCATGAATTCAAAGTGAACTCAAAATAGGGTGAATTTAGAGAACGAAAGGCAAATGGGAAAAAATCTTAAAAAAATCTGCAAATTGGAAAGGGGCTGATTGGTGTGCAGATGGATGCTGACTCCCTGTAAAACTACATTAGGGGAAGTTGATAGAGCGTAGATTGTATGATTTCACCTGCAACGGGTGACATTCATCACGTTTCAATCCTATGCAAACAAAAAATTGATTGCCGAGGGGGCTTTGATGAATTTCATAATCCCTTCACATCTGTGTTAACAAGTTTTTTGATTTAGCGACAAATTAATGATTGATTCGCCTCGTTCTGGATATACCTTACCTGTTTTCGCCTGTGCCGCCGCGATCGCAGCGCTACGTTGGTTGAAACACCCCCAATCGTACACATCAGTTGCCGTTGATCTTCTTGATTCGTCAGGAATTGTTAATGTTCCGATCGAACAAATTTCAGGATTAAATCAAACGACCGCATTAGCAATTACGCGGAGTGATCCCGGCGATAACCTCGATTTGACACGCAATACTCCTGTCTGGGCCATGGTGTCTCGGTTACCTAATTCCCATGTCGAAAGAATTGTATTGCAGGGGGGGGAAGGAATTGGTCGATTGGAGCAGGGTGCTGGTGCAGCGGCGATCTATGCCTATGCCAAACGGCTGATTTTAGAAAATTTGGAACCGTGGTTGTTGCCGGACGATCGCATTCAAGTCACGTTGATTTTGCCCGAGGGGCGGGCGCTGGCAAAACGAACGTCTAATGAGGCGTTTGGGGTAGTTGAGGGGTTATCGTTGTTGGGAACCTCAGGCATTGCTCAACCGTTGAGTGCGCCGGGACAATTAGAGGAATTTCGATCGTTACTCCAGGTCAAAGCCCAGCAGTTTGATGCATTGGTATTTTGTATTGGTGAAAATGGCTTAGATCTAGCGTCGAAGTTGGGTCTTGACCCTCAACGATTGGTAAAAACCGCCAATTGGCTGGGGCCATTACTGGTGGAGGCTGGCTTGCAAGGGGTACGATCACTGCTGCTATTTGGTTACCACGGCAAGCTCATCAAATTAGCAGGGGGAATTTTTCATACCCATCACTATGTTGCCGATGGTCGCCAGGAAATTTTGACGGCCCATGGGGTTAAAGTCGGTTTGCCAACAGGGCAGGCCCAGGAATTGTTGGCCCAAGAAACGACCGAAGCGGGATTAAATTTTCTCCGGCGGCTAGATGAGGTGATGGGACAGTCTTGGGCCAGCCAGGTGTATGGCTCGATCGCTGCTGCCATTGACGATCGAGCCCAGCGATATATTTATGCCCACAGCGAAAAAAATGTGCGAGTGGGCACAATTTTGTTCGATCGGCGGCGAAATATTGTGGTGACTAGCAAAATTGCCGCCGAGTTACTTGAGTCCGGTTTGAGAATGTGATTAAAATAGCCAAATACTAAAATTTCCTGTGAATAAAGTGCGCGCTCAGATCCGTTTAAAACATACTTAAGTCAAGTCTTATTTAATGTCTACCCCAGGATTGCATCAGGAAAACGAGCGTGACTCCTCCCGTAGAATCTGTTGAATCTTCTGTCGCAGCCTCTGCGACCCCTACTGACGACTTAGGGACTGTGAACCGCCAGATGCTTGTTATTTTGGATTTTGGCTCCCAGTATTCTGAACTGATTGCGCGACGCATTCGTGAGACTCAGGTTTATTCCGAGGTCTTGTCCTATCGGACGACGGCGGAACAATTACGCCAACTGAACCCCAAGGGTATTATTCTCTCAGGGGGGCCTAGCTCCGTCTATGACGACGGTGCCCCCAAGTGTGATCCTGATATCTGGACGTTGGGTATTCCCGTGTTGGGAGTGTGCTATGGCATGCAGTTGATGGTGCAGCAACTGGGCGGCGAAGTCGAGCGAGCTGAGCGGGGTGAATACGGTAAGGCCAGTGTCTCGATCGATGACCCTACCGATCTCCTGACCAATGTGGAAGAAGGCTCCGTCATGTGGATGAGTCATGGCGACTCAGTCACCCGCATGCCGGACGGGTTTGAATTGTTGGCGCACACCGAAAATACCCCTTCCGCCGCGATCGCAGACCATGAGCGTAAGTTTTACGGTGTTCAATTCCACCCGGAGGTGGTGCATTCCATTGGTGGGCAAGCGCTGATCTGCAATTTTGTCTATCACATCTGCGGCTGTCATCCCACTTGGACGACAGCGACCTTTGTGGAAGAATCCGTCCGCGAAATTCGGGCCAGGGTGGGAGACAAGCGTGTGTTGTTGGCCCTGTCCGGTGGGGTTGATTCCTCTACATTGGCATTTCTGCTGTACAAGGCGATCGGCGATCAACTCACCTGTATGTTTATCGACCAAGGCTTTATGCGCAAGGGTGAGCCTGAACGGTTGATGACCCTTTTTAAGGAGCAGTTCCACATTCCTGTGGAATACGTCAATGCGCGCGATCGCTTTTTGGCGCAGTTGAAAGGCATCTCCGATCCTGAGGAAAAACGGAAACGCATTGGCCACGAGTTCATTCGGGTCTTTGAAACGGAGTCTAAGCGATTGGGGCCGTTTGATTATCTTGCCCAGGGAACGCTCTATCCCGATGTAATTGAATCGGCGGATACCAATGTCGATCCCAAAACTGGAGAACGGGTGGCGGTGAAGATCAAGAGCCACCACAACGTCGGCGGTTTGCCGAAGGACTTGCAATTCAAATTGGTTGAACCCCTGCGGAAATTGTTTAAAGACGAAGTGCGCAAGGTGGGTCGATCGCTTGGATTGCCCGAAGAAATTGTTAATCGTCAGCCTTTCCCTGGGCCGGGTCTGGCAATTCGCATTCTAGGTGAGATTGATGATGAAAAGCTAGATATCCTGCGGGATGCAGATCTGATTGTCCGCCAAGAAATTAATCGGGCAGGCTTGTACAACGAAATTTGGCAAGCGTTTGCGGTGCTGCTCCCCGTGCGGAGTGTGGGGGTGATGGGTGACCAACGCACCTATGCTTATCCGATCGTGCTGCGGATTGTGACCAGCGAAGATGGAATGACCGCCGATTGGGCACGGATTCCCTACGATCTGTTGGAAATCATTGCCAATCGCATTGTCAACGAGGTCCGTGGCGTGAACCGTGTGGTTTATGACATTACGTCCAAACCCCCTGGGACGATCGAGTGGGAATAGAAAAAATCTGGAATCCAGAAAGGACTGGTATTTTGTGGATTCCTAGGTATTTTCTGGAGGCTCAGAAAGAGATGGTTACCCATCCAGCTTCTCTTTTGCCCTAGTTAATGTGTCACATTCCGATTAAGGGATTGCTTTGACACTACATCTAGTGCTATAAAGTAGCCCATAGATGAATGGGTTATGCCAAATTCTCTTTGCTCATATTTAAGGCTATCCAAGTTACCCTGGCAGCTTGCTTCACAGGTTTTTGGATGGCCTTTTTTATTGGTCTTGTTTGATTAGTTTTCTGGATGACTCAGGGATTAGAGACAGTCCTAATAACTGAGGTTGTTTGAAGAGTAACGGGGCGGTTCGAGGTGAATCATGACTCGAACGGGGGAAAACTGTTTTTCCAGTACTGCTTCAACGGCTTCCGTGATGCCATGGGCCGTTTCTACATCATCTGCATCCACAACTAAATGCATTTCAATAAAGCATTGGCGACCAACGAGGCCCCGCGAGGCGATGTCATGGACATTCAGCACCCCTGGCACCGATCGCGTGACTTCAGAAATGGCTTCCGGCGCGATAGCTGTACTGTCCACCAACCACGGTAAGTTGTCTCGCAGGACGGTCCAGCCGCTCCACAAGACGAGGATTGCGACGGGAAAGGCTAGGGCAATATCGAGCCACTGCCAACCCAAGATCCAAATGCCTAACAATCCGGCGAGAACACTGATCGTTACCCAGATGTCGCTCATGGTGTGGTAGGCATCAGCAATTAATAGAGCACTCTTGACCCGTTGTCCTTCCCGTCGTTCATAGAATGCAACAAAGATATTGATCCCCAACACGAGCAGCAGCAGCCAGAGTTCTTGACTGCTGATTTGCAAAGCTTTGCCCCCATGGAGGATGCGTTCGATCGCGCTTTGCAGAATTTCAAAACAAGCGATCCCCAAAAATGCAGCAATGCCTAAGGCTCCTACGGCTTCAAATTTTTGGTGCCCGTAGGGATGCTCTCGATCGGGTTCTGGAGAAGACCATTGGTTGGCAAATAGCCCGAGGATATTGTTGGCGCTGTCGGTCAGGCTATGGAGCGCATCGGCAATAATACTCAATGATCCCGTGAGGAGGCCAACCGTAAGTTTAATAGCCATCACTGCAAGGTTGAGAAATAACGTAATGATCAAGACTCGACGGACAGTGCCACGGTGATCAACCAGCATAATAAATTAACCTGCAAACAATTGAAGAAATGGGTATGGAAGAAACGTGTAAGGAACCTTGATACCTCTAGCCTATGCAACATCTATTAAAACAGTTTTAAGGTTTGATAGCGGGCAATTCTAACTGCTAAGTCACTATTATTTTTTTGTTCTAATTACAATTTTTTTCTATTAACGTCTGTATTATAAAAATACTTGAGAGTCATGATCTTCAATGATTACCAATCCTTGTTGTGATTGTTTATCAACTAATGTGATGATGGATTCTGTGATTAATATTAATCACTTGGATGGCTGGATTAGTGAGCAAGCGACTTATGTTTAGAAAATGGCTGCTTCTTGCCATTCTGTAAAACTTGACTGGTGAAATGCTATGGCGCAATTAACGTTGAATTTACCGATCGGCTCAGTGGGGTTTAGCTTTACGCCAGACGCTGCGTTGGAAATGAAAGTGGCTCTCAACCAGTTAATGGACAGTTTGAAAGTTGCTGCTAATAAGCCGCCTGCGGGGACGAAAGTGGCTCCTCAGAAGTCCATGGAGTATCGCTATACCGGTGATGTATTTTTAGAGCTATTTTGCAACCCCAATATTTATCCCACGCCCTTCGCCGCCAAGGTGTTGATTACCCTCCGAGACGATCGGATCCGAGTTAGGGTTGAGGCAGAATTAATGCAGCTCCTGGAAGACTTGAATCAGTTTTTGGAGGCGGAAGGGTAAGTTTTGTTTTACGATCGAGCGCAGCCAGCGGGGAGAACCTGCATCCGTTATCCTGGAAATGAGTAGGCGTTTCTAGCAAGCGTTTCGTTCTACAAACTATCTTGGAAGTGTTCTTGTTGCCAACGGTCTCATTTCAAACAGTTCTATTCCCAAACTGTTTGTGGCGATCCATCCCTATTTGCGCTTACAGTTAAGATCAATCATTGCAGCCTTAAAATTTGTATAGGTGGGTTAGGTTTAATGAAGCCAGTGAATACTGATGTTGTGTTGCAATTCTTCCAACAGGGGTTTCGTGCTGCCCTGGGTGCAACAACCTCCGCCGTGGAAGCGGTACAGGATCCCCAAAAAATTAATCAAACGCTCAACAAACTGACCACAAATCCGACGCAATTGGCCCAGGAATGGATTGAAAAGGGAGCCGTGACGGAGCAGGAAGCCCGACAGGTGGTCGATCGCTTTTGGCAGCAGCGGCAAAATCCATCGGCTTCTGGGGTGACGGTGACTACGACCGCAGTGCCTGTCGCTCCCGATGTACAGGCTGAACTCCAGGAACTGACGGCTCAACTGGCTGCGATTCGGGCTGAGTTGTCAAAACTGCGAGAGCAGCGATCGGGGACTTAATTTAAGGGGCTTACTTGATTTAAGAGGCTTACTTGAGGCGAGGCTTGCGTGGGATGCCTGGACAGGATCTCACGCAAATTCAGGTTAAGTTGCACCTAAAATTGCATCGTGGCTAACGGATTCGAGTGGCTCACGAATTTATTGATCTGCCAAAACGCGATCGACGGTCAGATCCAGATCTTGCAAAACGGCGGAGTGAATGGTTTCGCCTAGGTGATAGGTTCTCTCTTCATACAGTCCTTCCACCCATTCCAGCAAGGTGATTCGTTGGGCAATGGGATCAACAATCCAATATTCTGCAATGCCCCGCGCTCCATACTCCGATCGCTTGTAACGATAATCCCGGTTTTCCTGCCCTTCACTGACCACTTCAACCACCAGCAGGGGTGGCGGCATGTCCATTAAGACGATCGAACGACTGGCTCCCTCCAGCGCGATCGCGCCCTCTTCAGATAACACAGTTAAGTCAGGTAGTCGAACAGAGGCCCTCGCACTACTGGCAGCGATTTCCAAGCCAAGGCGTAATCGATAGCTAGGAATGCCCAATCCTAGGAACAATGCAAATAGAAAAGATGCAATTCTTTGGTTTAGGTCACTTTCCGCAGGCATCGCGATTAATTCTCCATTCTCCAACTCATAGCGAGTCTCTGTGCCATCGTCGAAAGCCAGAAACTCGGCTAGGGTCATTTTCTGAGTTGCAATGGTCATCGTCTGAATCTCCTGCCCCTCGATCGGTACCTGCGAGCCTACGATACCTGCGATCCTAACATTTGTGTTAGTGAGGAACACTAGTGTTGAGCGCTCTGTTGCCAAATTCGTTCTAACCGTTGGACAAAGGCTTGCATTTTGGCCTTATGGAGTCTGGCCTGGAGTCCTTGGAGTAAAAAGAAACCCACAAAGGTGCTAGGGATGCCAATATAAACAGCCCGGAGAATTAAATCAGTCCAATGACTGCTAGGAGCAGAAGGAACAGTAGAGATGTGGAGAAATGGTGCAGGGGATTGGGAGACAGCAGCGGGAGTAATGGGATCGCAAATAAGTTGGTGATTCATCGGACGACACAGCCAATGTTGTCCTGTCGGAGACTGGACATGCAACACTTCAGAGGCCTGGGCTGGAGATTGCCCAATCACCAAAGGACAGGCAATAGAAACCAACAGCCAACCCATGAGCCGAGAAGATTGGCCCAAAATTCGCCGAGTCTGTGGCTGTGGTGGTTGTGTAAGAAGTGAAGTCGTAATTGGGCTATGAAGGGTGAGTGGAATGAGCGCTTGCCTCATTTCTCCTCCCGCAGGTCTAGTGAGGGTGGTAAAGCTATACTCCCTAATTTAATCAAGCTTCTGACTCATGCTCAGTCTTCGTAATAATTATTACTGATTAGTAAATCTACTCAATGGAGGAAGTGAAAAAATCTAAAGAGATAAAAATTACAAGAGATATGGCGGAAAATTCAGGGGAAATGAATCTATCAGGAACTTTGATACGGCTTAGGACTGGATACGCCTCAGCTTCAGTGTGCCAAAGTTTATGTGCAGTAAAGCTTCAGTACGTTAAAGCTTAAGAATGTCTGACTCTTGGTCTGGGGCTGTAATTGCATCGACTAAGCTGGAAGCACGCGGAATGCATCTGCAAGAAATTCATCTAGAACGAATGACGTTGGCGGCGGAGGCTGTTCATTCCATGAGTGCGCTCAAAATTTCAACTCGCCAGTTCATGGTGTCTCCTGACACAAAAATTAAGTTGGAGCGTGATTTTGATCCGGCTTATACATCAGATTATTTAGATAAAAGTCAGGCGATCGGGAAACTGGAGCAAGACATTCAACAACTGGCCCAGTACCAAGACATTCTCTATGCTCAAAATACCTATGCGATATTGGTGATTTTTCAAGCTATGGATGCAGCGGGAAAGGATGGCACAATTAAGCATGTCATGTCTGGCCTCAATCCCCAAGGCTGCCAAGTCTTTAGTTTTAAAGCACCTTCGGCGGAAGAACTGGATCACGATTATCTGTGGCGATCGTTCAAAGCTTTGCCAGAGCGGGGCCGCATTGGGATTTTCAACCGGTCCTATTACGAAGAAGTTTTAGTGGCGCGGGTGCATCCAGAGGTGCTCGATCGCCAGCAACTGCCGCCCGACGCTAAGGGAAAAGGAATTTGGAAACAGCGATTTCGGGAAATTAATCACTTTGAACAATACCTTGTCGATAACGGCATTATTGTGGTGAAGTTTTTTCTAAATGTCTCAAAGAAGGAACAGAAAAAACGCTTTCTAGAACGGATTACGAATCCTGAAAAGAATTGGAAATTTTCTCTGAATGATGTGCAGGAACGCCAGTACTGGGATGACTACATGCACGCCTACGAAGACATGTTTCGCTATACCAGTACTGAATACGCGCCTTGGTATATCATTCCTGCCGATCACAAATGGTTCACACGCTTAACAGTTGCCAGCATTCTCTGCGATCGTATGAAGCAACTGAATTTGAAATATCCAATTCTGAGTGATGATCAACAGAAACATCTTAAATCTGCCCAAGCCATGTTAGAAGCGGAGCCTTAAGGGGAGATTCAGCAGGGGCAAGCGGTCTCTATTGTCAGATTTCGGAAATTACCAGCCTGCTCGTTTTCTCAGAATAGATAGGTTCTATGGGAAATGGAGCGAATAAAAATGGGGACAGCCTTTTAACAAAACTGTCCCTTCATAGCCTATGAGTTTTAATGATGCACTCTGAAGCTTGGATACAGCATCTTAAATTGGGAACAACTTAAGACGCTGTAAAACTTAGATGCGCACGTTCAGTTGTTCTTTCTCAGGAACCACCGCATACTCTGCAACGATTTGGCGGAACTCATCGCCGTCGATCGTTTCCCGTTCCACCAACAGATCGACCAAGCGATCGATGACTTCCCGGTTTTCGCGAATAATTCGACGGGCATCTTCGTAGCAGTGTTCCGCAATCTCGCGCACTTGGGCATCGATCCGCGCTTGAATCTCTTCTGAACAGTCGGAACGGGTCATCCAGTCCCGACCGAGGAAGACTTCACCCTGCTGGCTTTCTAAGGACAGTGGGCCTAGATCGGACATGCCGTAGCGGGTGACCATTTGCCGCGCCATGCCAGTGACCTGTTGCAAGTCTCCGCCTGCACCCGTGGTGACTTCTGCCCGACCAAAGACGACATCTTCCGCAGCGCGACCACCCAGTGCCCCAGTAATTCGAGCTAGGATTTGTGCTCGGGAAATCAAACCCGAATCTTCAGAGGGCATGAACCAGGTCAAACCGCGAGCTTGACCCCGGGGAATCAGCGTGACCTTCTGCATGGGGTCGTGGTGCTTCAGCAGCGTTCCCACGATCGCGTGACCGACTTCATGGTAGGCCACGAGACGCTTGCTCTTGCTGTCCACCATGGGGGTGCCTTCCATCCCCGCCACGACCCGATCGACCGCGTCGTCAATTTCCTGGATGGTAATCGCTTCCTTGCGGCGACGAGCGCAGAGAATGGCGGCTTCGTTCAACAGGTTGGACAGATCGGCACCGGAGAATCCAGGGGTGCGGCGGGCGATCATTTCCAGGGAGACATCATCGGCGATCTTCTTGTTGCGGGCGTGAACCTGCAACACATCCAAACGGCCCTTGATGTCGGGAATGTCCACGGTGACTTGACGATCGAAGCGACCGGGCCGCAGCAGAGCCGCATCCAGCACGTCGGGACGGTTCGTCGCAGCAATCACGATGATGCCGGTGTTGCCTTCAAATCCATCCATTTCGGTCAGCAACTGGTTCAGGGTTTGTTCCCGTTCGTCGTTGCCGCCGCCAATGCCAGCACCCCGCTGACGACCCACTGCGTCAATTTCATCGATAAAGATGATGCAAGGTGCATTTTCCTTGGCTTTCTTAAACAGGTCACGGACGCGGGATGCACCGACCCCAACGAACATTTCCACAAATTCCGAACCGGAAATGCTGAAGAACGGTACGCCTGCTTCCCCAGCGATCGCCTTAGCGAGCAAGGTTTTCCCGGTTCCAGGGGGGCCGACTAGCAGCACACCCTTGGGAATTCGAGCACCCACGGCGCTGAACTTCTCAGGTTTTTTCAAAAAGGTAACGACTTCTTGCAGTTCTTCCTTGGCTTCTTCAATCCCAGCTACGTCGTCAAACATGACGCCGGTCTTGGCTTCCATCTGGAAGCGGGCGCGGGACTTGCCAAAGTTCATGGCTTGGCCAGGGCCGCCGGGAATGTTGTTAGAACGGCGGAACAGGAAGAACAGCCCCGACAGCAGCAGGATGGGAAATACCAGGTTACCTAGAATATTCCACAATGCGCCGTCATTGCGGGGAGGATGGGAGTCCAACGCCACTTGAGAATCCCGCAGACGAGCGATCAGCTCTGGAGAGTTGCCAGGCAGATCCACCCGTAGCCGTTGAATACGATTATCTAATTCGGGATCCACTGCTTCCACGATCGCGGTGCGACCATTGTCATAGAGATCCACCGCCTTGACCCGGTTAGCATCCAGATACTCTAGGAAGCGTCCGTAGGTCATGCGTGTGCTGGCGGTGTTCCGGGCTGCATTGTTTCCACCCATGGGCATTAGGGAACTTTGCCACAGGAAGAACCCGACTACGATCGCGGGCAGTGCCCAGAGTAAAATTGTTCTCCAGGTCGGTTTCATATAAGGGCAACCTCTCAGTACGCCTACAACAGACTCGTCGCTCTCAGCGGGAATAGGTATACCGAGTTAAAGCGGGAGTCACGAATATTCCTTGGTGAATTCTTAAGTAAAAGTTCAGCAGTGAAAATTCGATCGTTCCGGTCAAGATTTAAACTCGGTGCCGTCTAGCAGCAATCTTAGCGATCGACCCCTAAACAGCTATGACAGATTTCATGAGAGTGATTGTTAACTTAATTTAACTTAATTTTTGCAGACAGGGCAACCGTGCTAACGACTTATCCCCCGGAGGGCGTTGAGGGAAAGGGCGGATCCTGAAAAGAATCTAGTTGGATTGCAGGCATTCAACCGAGAGGGCTGCTGCGTCAAGGGGTGGTTTACCGTCGCAATTCCTCGGCAAACAAGCAAGGCTCAACGATCGACCTTGCCTCAATCTCAATCGAGGTCAGACAAGGGAAGTTGAGCCTTGCTGGGGGCGGCTAGAACGGTGTAGAGGGATTTTTGAAGGGGGCGTGAAATCCGGCGGTTAGCGCTGGGTGGTGACTTTAAGGGTGTAGGGAGCGGTTTGATTGCGGCTGTGATTGCCGATCCAGACGCGGTAATCGCCCGGTTGCCACTCTCCTTCGATGCCTGCATTGCGATCGTTGAAGTCGTCATTGCACCAAGTCCCACCAGGCCCCCGCACGACCATGGTGGTATCGATATTACTGTTGACTTGAAGGCGGAGATAACCGAAGGCTGTATTTAATTTTAGGGTGTGATCGGGGTCGGCGTCGGTGTAGCCCAGGCAGCTTCCGGTGGCGGTTTCCGATCGGCCTGCAATGGATTTCAGGGTGGTATTGCCCCCGCTGAGTCCCCGGAGTTCAGTGGAGGTAAAACCTGGGTTTAAGGTAGCGTCTTCAAACATTGACTGGGCTTGGGCCGGGAAGCTGAGGGAAACCCAACTGCTGAGGCACAGTCCAAGGGGCAGTATGGCTGGGTGGATACGGGGAAAATTCTGGGAAAAAACTTTGAAAATCATGACATTCCTCTGTTCACTGTTGTTCAACTGTTTCGAAGAATGATAGACCTTTTCTGAAAGGGGAAAGTTCCATAGAGCCCATCATTCTACGGGAGGCAGCTAGGCAATGCGCAATTCAGACTTCAAACGGGAAATCGATCGCTATGGTGCTAGAGATTTGGAACAGCGCAAAAGTTGGTATTCTCCGGCTGCTGTAGCCTATGACCAAGCTAGACCGCGCTATCCCCAAGCATTGCTGCGTCAGGTGGCGATGATCGCTCAACTTTCTGCTCGATCGTGCATTTTGGAGGTGGGCTGTGGGCCAGCGACGGCTACGGTTGATTTTGCGAAACTCGGTTGCTGGATTTTAGGGCTGGAGCCGAATCCAGATTTCTTTGCCTTGGCGCAACGGAATTGCCAAGCGTTCTCTAATGTGACGTTGCAAAATTTGGCGTTTGAAGAATGGCTGCAAGGGCCTGTACGGTTGGAACCAGAGTTAGAGCAAGGATCGGAGCAAGGATCGCAGCAGGTTCCCCATCAAGGGGCAGCCCAATTTGATGCGGTTTTGGCGGCCAGTTCGTTCCATTGGATTCCGGCGACAGTGGGGTATCCCCAGGCCGCAAGATTATTAAAGGAGAAGGGATATTTGATTTTGTTGTGGAATAAAGAATTGCAACCTTCAGAGTCCGTCTATCGACAGTTATCAGATATCTATCAAGTCCATGCGCCAGCACTCGATCGCTATGAAACGCGGCAACAACAGCAACAGATTTTGCAAGGATTGGGACAAATGGCGATCGACTCGGGTTACTTCCAGGATTTAGTGGCAGGGCAGATGGAAGTGGAGGTGACCTATACTGTAGATCAATATTTAACGTTGTTGAATACCTATTCGCCCTATCTAAAGCTTGATCCTGTGCGGAAGACAGCTTTATTTACAGCCTTAAAAGAACGAATCGAGGACAGATGGGGTGGTCGTCTTGCGCTTTCTTATATCTCAGCCTTCCACATCACCCAGAAATGTTGTTGAACTCGGAATTTTAAATCAGTAAAGTTGACTGATTTATCAAAATAAATATGATTTAAAAAAGAAATAGAAACCACAAAATAAACTATTAGTAAACCATTAGATGAAACTGCTAAATCTTCTAAAATTAGACATTATCGTAAATATAAATCATTCTAGGATAATGTTTAGTCTGGGATAAAAGTGAATGGTCATTTTGCAAATCAAGGTCAAGCCCAATGCGAAGCAGCAAAAACTGGAGCAACAGGCCGATGGCAGTTGGTTGGCGCATCTCAAATCGCCTCCCGTGGATGGAAAGGCGAATACGGAACTGATTAAACTATTGGCGCAACGGTTTGCGGTGCCAAAGTCCCAGGTCACCATTAAATCTGGTGGGGCTGCGAAGTTGAAATTAGTTGAAATTGTAGAATAAGGCTTGATCGCTAAACCGATGAAACACTCATTCCTCAGCACGATCGTTTTAGCGGGTGGACAAAGTACCCGTATGGGGCAAGACAAGGCGCTACTGGCGATCGCCGGTCAACCATTGCTGCAACGTGTTTGTGAAACGGCGATGCAATGCTGTGAGTCGGTTCATATTGTGACGGCTTGGCCCGATCGCTATCGATCGGTTGTGCCGGAATCTTGTCAATTTGCTGTTGATCTCCAAACCCAAGGGCCGTTGGTGGGATTCGCCCAGGGTCTGGCAGTCGTCAAAACCGAGTGGGTCTTATTGTTGGCCTGCGATATGCCAAGCTTGGATGTGAAATTGATACAGCAGTGGGGCCAAGAATTGCCAACGCTACCAGAAACTTCGATCGCCTATCTGGCGCATCATGCCAAGGGCTGGGAACCCTTCAGTGGATTTTATCGAGTCAATATTCAGGCTGATTTAAATCAATTTATTCAACAGGGAGGGAAATCATTTCAACAATTTTTGCAGCAACGATCCATTACAGAAATTTCTAATGTGATGGAAAGTCATTTCTTGAATTGTAATACTCCTCAGGATTGGTCTTCACTACGATCGATGTAGAGTCATTATTTGAATTATCTCTATAAACTGAGAACCTGTTCAACAACATCTGCTAAACGCCTTAAACTAACGGGCTTACTAAGATATTGATTTGCGCCTGCTTTCAGGCATCGTTCTTGATCTCCCGGCATTGCTAGAGCGGTGAGGGCGATAATCGGAATCTTATCAAATTGCCGATCGGCTCGAAGGGTTTGGATGGCTGCTAATCCGTCCATAATCGGCATTTGGATATCCATGAGGATGATGTCTGGAAGATTCACCTTTGCTAGCTGAACAGCGGCTTCACCATTTTTGGCAACGATGATCCGATAGTTGCGGCTACTGAGGTAATCGATAAAGGTTTCAAGATTATCCTCATTATCGTCTGCCAGCAGGATGAGGGGGCCTTGCTGGTTGGGCTGAGGCAGGCGGCAGGCGGTGGGGGATCCCAACAAGTTGGGGGTGGGCATGACTGGGTCGATCGGTGAATGGTAAGGAAGGGCAACGGTAAAACAACTGCCCTGATTGGGTTGGCTATCCACCTTGACCCAGCCACCGTGAAGTTCTGCAATTTGCTGTACCATCGCGAGGCCCAGCCCCGTCCCCATGTGTTTGCGGTTGAGGCTGCTGTCAATTTGTGTAAACGGTTGAAATAGTTTTGCCAAATCGGTGGGAGAAATGCCAATGCCGGTATCAATCACTTGTAAAAGGATCACCAGGCTATTGGACGATCGCTCTGGTTCAAGGGCTGCTTCAGAATTGGGTATTGGCTTGACGGTAACTTTGAGGGTGACTTGGCCCCCTTCAGGGGTGAATTTAATGGCATTGGTTAACAGATTAATCAAGACCTGTTTAATGCGGAGTTCATCGACTGTAATGGTTGTAATGGTGTCAAGAATGTCGCTAGTGAGTTGAATTTGTTTTTTAAAGGCTTGCTGTTTGACAAAGACTAAGCTGGATTCGCACAAACTCTTGACAGAGACGGTGGCTAGCAAAAGTTCCATCTTGCCTGAGGAAATTTTGGCTAAATCCAAAATGTCATTAATCAGTTCCAATAAATGTCGCCCACTTTTTTCGATCGTGTCCAGTGCTTTCAGTTGGCGCGGGGCTAAATCACCCAAAATTTGATCTTGCAAGGCTTCCGTCAGTCCTAAAATCGCATTGAGGGGCGTGCGGAGTTCGTGGCTCATATTGGCCAGAAACTCGTCCTTAAGCCGAGTAGCGCGGGCCAGTTCCTCATTGGTTTGTTGCAAGCGGGCTTCTGCGAGCTTGCGATCGGTGATTTCATTGACAACGCCGTCCCAGATCACATCCCCATTCTCTTGCTGGATGGGTTGCGAGGTAATTTGGATCCACTTCACTCCTTCCTGGGGGGTGATTAGGCGGTGTTCTACCTGAAAAGGCTGTAGTCGTTCAACGGAAATAGCTATTTCTGCCTTCACCAAAGGAATGTCCTCTGGGTGAATTCTGCCCCAAAGACAGCTGGCATCCTGCATGACGGCTTCTGGCTCCAGTTCATAGATGTCGCGCACGTGAGGACTGATGTAGGTAAAGGCATCGGTACCGTCGGGATGCAAGACGTAGCGATAGATAATGCCGGGGACGTTTTCTGTCAGACGACGAAATTTCGTTTCGCTGGCTTGCAGAGCCTTTTGCGCAGCTTTAAGATCGCGGATATCCATCATCGTGCTACGGGTACCGAGAAGGGTTCCATCCGGATCTTTAATGGCGGTGGCACTAAGCAGCACGGGTAGAATGGAGCCGTCTTTACAAAGGATGTCAAATTCCAGATTTTTGACCTCACCCCTCGCCAGGAAAACCGGAAAGTTGCGGAAAAAGGTTTGGCGACTCTCGTCTGTGCAAAATTTAATGAATGGTTGACCAATCATTTCCTCACGGCTGTAGCCTAACCATTGCAATTCCGTTTCGTTCACCCGAATAAAACGTCCCTGAGGATCGAGGGAATGGTAGCCGCAGGGGGCATTGTGATAGAGATCTTCAACTTCCTTGGTATAATGGGCTAGGGCGGCTTCTGTGCGGCGGCGATCGGTGATTTCGTTGGCAACGCCATCCCAGACCACATCCCCATTCTCTTGACGGGTGGGTTGTGATGTGAGTTGCATCCACTTTTCCTCGCCCTGTGGGGTAAGGAAGCGATGTTCTACATGGAAGGGTTGGAGCTTTTCAAGGGAAAGGGCTCTTTCTGCTTGCAATAAAGGAACATCATCGAGATGAACCATGGCCCAAAAGCGGCTTGAATCCTGGATTACATCCTCTGGCTCTAGTCCACAGATGTCCCGAATGTGGGGACTCATGTAGGTAAAGGCATCAGTGCCGTCGGGATGCAAGACGTAGCGATAGATAATGCCGGGGACGTTTTCTGCCAGATGCCGAAATTTGGTTTCGCTGGCTTGCAGAGCCTTTTCCGCAGCTTTAAGGTCGCTGATATCAAGCATGGTGGCCCGGTTGTAGAGCAGGGTTCCCTCCTGATCTTTGACGGCGGTGGCACTAAGCAGCACGGGCAAAATGGAGCCGTCCTTACAGACGATTTCGTATTCCAGATTCTTGACCCAACCTTGTGCCAGGAAAATTGAAAAGTTGCGGAAGAAGGCTTGGCCACTCTCTTCGGTGAAAAAGTTAATCAGCGGTTGGCCAATCATTTCCTCACGGCTATAGCCTAACCATTGCAATTCTGTTTCGTTTACCCGAATCAACCGTCCCTGAGGGTCGAGGGAATGGTAGCCGCAGGGGGCATTGTTATAGAGATCTTCGACTTCCTCGGTATAGCGAGCTAGGGCGGCTTCTGTGCGGCGGCGATCGGTGATATCCATAATGATACCTACCCGTCGAACCACCTGTCCTTGGTCGTCATAGATGGGTTTGCCCCGCACAAAAATGTCACCACTGGAACCATCCGATCGGGTAAAGGGAAGATCTAACTCGTAGAAACTCCCGGTCGCAGTGGCATGTTCGATTTCGCGAGTGATGCGATCGCGCTCGGCAGGGGTGAAGAGCTGCAAGATTTCGGTCAGGGTCGGTTCTGGTTGGTTGGGATTGAGGCCGAAGATCGTAAAAATTTCCGGTGACCAGGTGATTTTGCCCGTGGGGATGTCGATTTCCCAGTGGCCTAGGCGAGCAATTTGGTGGGCTTCTTGAAGGCGGGCTTCGCTCTGTTGCAGGGCGGCGGTTCGTTGGGCCACTCGGGCTTCTAATTCTTGATTGAGTTGTTGAAGTTCTACCTCGGCCCGCTGGCGTTCCTTCAGTTCAGTTTGCAGTTGCGTGTAGGCTGTGGCTTGCTGAATCGCGATGCTGGCCTGGGTCGCAAGCTGCTGCACTCGGTCAATTTCTGTGGAACTCCAAACCCGAGGCCCCTGGCACTCATGGGCAATCAGTAACCCCCACAGGTGGTCATTGTGGAGCAGGGGCTCCGTTTGCAAAATTGGAGTGACGAGACAAGCTCGGACTTGGATGCTGGCCAGCAGTTCCGCGTAGCAGGGGGTGAGCGCGGGGTCATTACGATCGTGAACAAAACTCACCCTGCCCCGACGATAGGACTCGTGCCATTGTGTCGAGAGGCAAGGATCAAAAATTTCCTGCTGAAAAATGGCGAGTTCCGGTTGTTCCACTGACTCGACTGCAATAATTCCGCTCCAATCTGCTTGGAATTGATAGATCACGGCCCGATCGCACCCCAGTAGTTGCCGTAAGCCATCTACAGTAGCCTGGAGAATTTGAGAGAGATCCAAAGATTGGCGAATTTGCAGGGAAATTTCTGTGAGCAGTTGCTGTTGCTGTTGCGATTTCAGAAATTGCTGAGCCAGTTTTTGATATTCGATCGCGCTCAGAATACTTTTTTGGAATGAACTTTCTGTCAATTCTTCTTGGATTAGGTAGTCGATCGCGCCGAGTTGCATGGCCTTTGCGGCTTGTCGTTCACCGCCTTGACGAGTCAAGACAATGACGGGAATTTTGTGACTCGTTAAACCATCGATTTGAGTTGAAGATAAGCATTGTAGAAAGTCTAGTCCATCGCCATCCGGTAGTTGCAGATTTAACAGAGCCAAATCAAAATGCTGTGATTTCCACAACTGAATTCCTTCTTGCAACGTTGTGGCTTGCCTAATTTGATAGGTATACGCAGGGTCAGCCTTCAGATATTGAATGTAAGCTGAGCGATGCGCTTCCAATTCATCGATGATAGCGACTGAAATTTTAGGTGGATCAATCTGGGTGCTACGAGAAGTCATTTTAAGCGGGTGAAGTTTGGATTAAGGGGAACTGAAAATGACGGAGGGTAGCGATAGAACTAAAGGGACAAAAGCGAGTTGCCATCCTAGACTTCCCTAATTTTGGATGACGATGATCTAGTTCCAGCAAGGTTGCACTCTAATGGCTAGGCCATTTTCTGTAGCAGAGATCTCAACCTAGAGGGGAAAGATCCACGAAAATGGAAAACCAGCAATAATACAGGATTCGACTTGTAGATTTTAACCTAGCTTCATTGTGGCTTAATATTAAGTCTAATCTATTCTCAGAGTTTAGTTAAGACTGAGCTCGCAGCAACTAGTACAAAAATAAAAATAAATTAATAAAAAATATAAAAGTTGTATATAAAAATATATATAGAAGAGATAGCTAGGAGAATTTTAATTCTAGCAATTCTTTAACATACATAAAACCCCTCCGGTGTTGATTAGCCGAGAGGGGTAGAACACAAGCCATAGTAATTGACGAAATCTAAGTCAAACCTGGATGCTGTTGATTTGTGAATTATGCAGATTGACGACGACGTTGCAGCGCTGCCCAAGTACCGATGCCAGCCAAGCTCAAGGCAAGACCTGGTTCCGGAACTTTGATGGGGGGTGGGCCATCGATCGAAATCTCGTAATTACCGCTGTGGGAAATCTTGTCGCTCTTTTCCACTAGGCCAGATTGGGTCGCTTTGAAGCTAAAGCCGTAGTTCGTTACGCCGTTGTAGGTGTATTTGATAATTTCGCTGGCTTGAATGGGTTTGCTACTAGTGCTCAGTTGATTTTTTAAGCCCAACAATGCAAGCTTTTGGCTACTTGGTAAAGCAGGGTTTTTGGCGAGATATTGATCGATCGATTGAGTAAACAACGAACTGGCGTTGTAATGGCCTGCTAAACCGATGCTAATCGTGCCCGTTGCGTTTTGATTGACGTAGGAAATGTTGGGGTCACTAAAGCGCTGGAAGCCACCATTGCTTGCGAAAATGTTGAAGAACGAATTTCCTGTCTGAGTCCCCACTAAGCTACCGAAGCCATTGTTCGTTAGAGCTTGGTTGAACCAGTACTGGCCGAAGGTGGTGCCTTGGTAGGCGGCAGTCCAGTCACTCTGCGTGAGACTACTGATGGAAATACTGCGTCCACCGATCGTGCCGTTGAGGGTAGTAGTTTTACTGAAATCGAATCCAGCTTTTTCGCTGCTAGCGGCCAGTTCGATATTCCCGGTGGGATTGGTTTGGTCGCCGCTGAGGATGCTGCTGAGGCTAGCGTTGGGATTGACGAAGGTATTGGTTCCGTTGGAGTCGTAGAGTAGGTAGTCAGTGGGAGCGGTGCCCCCGATCGAGGTATTTTGAATGCTGTCGGCTTGGGCGGGGGCAAGGCCGATGGTGCTGTATCCGATCGCCAGGAGGCTCGTCAGCGTAATTGTACGAAGGCAATTGTTCATCTGGAATGGAATCCTATGAATGAATTGGGTGAGTGTGATTTCTGCAATGCGAGTTAAGCTGAATCAAATCAGCTCCAATATTTCTATGGTTTCTAATTCCTGAATGAATGTCCCCGTAAAATCTACGGCAATACCCATGAAGATTTGGTTAGAGCCTGGGAGCGTTTGTGAAGTTTTGGTTGTCCTCATCCCCAGCCTTTCTCCCAGGTTAGGAACAAGATTGCAGCAGGGATGAGATTCACTACAACAAAGAGAAGCTCAATTATGGTGAAAGGTTCTAGCGATCGGAGCGATCGTACAGTTCAACCTGAGAAACAACGCTTACAGATCCACTTAATCGATCATCACGAATTCATTCAAGATACGATTAATTAATTTCATGCCCATCGGATTGGAGATAGGCTTCATGGGAGTCACCCAATACAGATCGTGCATTCCGACGGGCAATACATCAGCATCTTGAGTTACGAATGCCAGCGATAACAATTGCAGCTTAGGTGTTTCGTACTAGGTGTTTCGTAGGTTTGTTAAGCAGTCTCTGGGCACCTCGGCTAGGGCGATCGAGGTTTTACAAAAGTGGTTTGCTCATTTTGTCCAGAATCCCGTCCGCGAAAGCAGCGATCGTGGTCGTTGAGAGCGATCGCGTATTTTCTCCCTCATTTGTGTGATGCAAAGTTCGATCGGCTTTTCAGCTTATTTCGTGGGCCGTTGTTTTCAGGCAAAAATCTAGAAAGACTTTATCATTGGCCTAGCCTAACCGATCGTCGCACCTGATTGGCAATGCTACACTATTTTTAGCAAAGTCGCAGCAGGTGAACTTTGCGTTAGCTTCAACTATTAACCCGGCATCATATGTTTTCGAATCATCTAAAGCTTATACATCCTCCAGAACTAGCTTCCAGAGCTTCGATCGAAAGGTGAGAGAAATTTAAAGATGCATAATCAAATAGTGCCGGTTTAATAGAGGAAAAGCGAAATGAAGAAGTACGGCAAAGACATAGGGTCAGAAGAGTCGTGGAATCAGATGGCACAAAGCTATGTTGATCGACTAAGTAGTGAATACCACAACCATAGATTGGCGGTGATTAATGCTTTGATCCCGGAAGAGCTATATCAGGAAGGCCGACGCATATTCGATTTTGGATGCGGAGATGCTGTTCTCTTCGAGCAATTCCTGAAGAAGGGATCTCGTATCAGCGGTATGGACATTTCCGCCGAAATGGTTGCCCTCGCTAGGCAACGCCTTTCCAGAATGAATGCCGACCCTGATTTGATCAGCGTAGGCGGTGCTTCCGCGCTTACTCATCTGCCAGATGATTCGCTAGACGCTATTCTAAGCTTCAATGTTCTCGCATACCTTATGGAAGATGAGGAAGCCCTTTTCTACAAGGAGGCATACCGCCTGCTTCGACCGGGGGGATATCTCATTGTCACTCACTCCAACGAATTGTTCGATATGTATAGTCTGAATCAATACACTATAGAGTTCTTTGCCCATCATCTTGTTCAGGATAGGGGCTTGAGGGAACCGCTTAGGGCATTGGTTACTAATGCTTCCGAAGCAGAGAGCATTAATACATATAATGTGCGGGAGAATCCTCTTACTTACCGATTCAAGTTGGCCAGATACGGGTTTGTCGAACAAAGACAAGAATTCGTCAATCTTCATACTGCGCCTCCTCCATTGCTTCCCAAAGACAAGTCCTATCCCGATACCTTATCCTGGAAGGAAGAGGACAAATGGAAACTCATGTTTATCTGTAGTACCTATGGCTCTCAGTCCATACGGAAAGCGTCAGGAAGCTAACCACGCGCTGCACCGGATGGCATTCCGCTGCGCTCCATTGCCGCCAGTGAGCTTGATTGTTAGGCTAGTACCACGATCGACATTCCATATTCCATCACTGTATTTACGTTGTTCAGGCTATCATCAAGATTCTAATTTCCATTGTTATTGACAGTTAGGCGGAGAGATTTCTAGCAATTCTTTAAAATCTGCCTTGCGTCGATCGCTAGATTCTCCAGTAATATTCCAAAGGGTTTCATAGAAAAAGAAAGAAACGCCCCCATAACCCCGATCGCGCGTGGCCTTGACCTGCTGCTGAATCTGCGTCATAGGTACCTTCTTACCCCGTAACCCAGCCAGAATGCCAACCCCCGTCGGAATGTGCGACTGTGCCGCTAAGAATTCCGGTTGAGTCAGTTCCCGATCGAACCCCGTAAAACTATCCTTGTAGACCTGCACAACTAGCTCCTCAATCAACCCTTGGCGTTCCCAATTGCGCCAATCTTGTAGAGATTTGTTGTAGGCGAAACTGTAGGGATTAGGCGAAAGAGATATTTTTGCCTTGGGATTTTTAGCTTTAATCGTTTTAAACACAGTTGCCATCATCTGGGTGATTTTATCGGCTCGCCAACGCACCCATCCAGCATCATTCGCGGCTTTGGGCGGTTGCTTACCCCCATTCTCCTTCTGGTAGAACGCAACGGTTGTCGGCTCATAGCCGAATTCGACGGGCAAGCCAAAGTGATCGTCAAATTGAATGCCATCCACATCGTAACGACCCACAATTTCTGTCACGAGATCGAGAATGAATTGCTGAACCTCCGATCGAAAAGGACTGAGCCAAACCCGCACATCCGACCCTTCCAGCCAAGTGGTTTCGCCCGTTTGAGTTTTTGCCAACCAATCCTGAGCTTTTGCGGCCAGTTCTGAGTCCGCTGGAGCCATAAAGCCAAATTCAAACCAAGGTACGACTGTCATCCCAAGTCGGTGGGCTTCAGTAATCATTTCTTGTAATATATCTCGTCCTTGTAAGCCTGCAGGGCGGGGGTCAACCGCTAGGCCAATTTTGCGCTGCATGACTTCGCTGGGATAGAGCGTATAGCCCCAATTCCAAACAGCGGGATAAATCCGATTAAATCCCTGAGCATGCAGCGTTTGAATCGCTAATTTCAATCGATCGGCATCAAAAAAAACATCGCTATCAATATTCGTCAGCCACACCCCCCGAATTTCTTGGCACTGGATTGGGGATGAATCAGCAATGACTGGAAGATAGGTCTTGGCAATCAGTCCGTTACGATCGGGCAATGCTTGGCACAGGAAAGCGGCCAGCTCTGCGCGGGTGGCAATGCGATCGGCGTTAATTTTCTGGGCGTCGGGATGATTAACAACGACATTTTTTTCTAGGGCAGCAACGATCGCTCCTTCTGCATAGCCAGGAATCGTTTTGGCATCTTTAAACGTAGCTAGGGTGGCTTTGACCGATCGTTGCGCTTTCCACTGGGAGCCACTGGCCAGAGCTGTTAATGCTTGGGCACGGGTGATTGCAGCATTGGGCCGAAAGCTGCCGTCGGGAAAGCCTGAGAAAAACCCCGCGCGATAGGCTTGCTGAATAGCTGTGGCCCCCCAAAAGGCAGCAGGCACATCACTGAAGGACTGGGCCGATCGAACCGGAGGAATCTGGGGAAAAGCTTTGGCCACCATGGCAGCAAAGGCCGCGCGACTGACCTCAGCATCAGGGCGAAAGGTGCGATCGGGGTAGCCGCTGATGATGCCTGTTTCGCTGAGGTTGGTAATGCAGGCGGCGGCCCAATGGTTGGACAGATCGCGGAAGGCGGGAGGTGGGGTTTGAGCAAGGCTGGGAAAACTAAGGAAGAGACTACTGCCCATCTCGCAGACGAGGACAATGCTAATCCCTTTTAAGCTTTGTTGGATGATTCGGTGTAATCCCATCGTAGAAGCCCCTCACACGATCGATTCTTGGCCTACAGTCCGAAGTCAAGCGAATCTTCTCCACTAGCACTCTACAGTCGCATTCGTGGATTCTCCAAAGTGAATTCTACCGTTGATTCCAATGTGATTTTAAGTACTACCTCCTTTATTTTTAATTAAGGGTTTAATTGCTGGGCCTACATATCCAATTGATTTCGCGATCGACTAGAGATGTAAGCCCCCCATAGTTAGGGACTTCCCAAGAAATCTCCTAACCATCTACCCCCCTACCCATCTATGTCAGTCGGGATTTTTATTTGTACGCTGTCCCCTAGGTCTGTTGTGCCTCGTCTTCGAATTGGTTACCTGGATCAAACAGGACAATAAACTGCTGGTTGGGTGCGAGCCGTCGCAGAGCTTGGGCATAACCGTCAGCATCGGACGCTTTAGCAAACCGCGCGATCGTGACTCGTTGCATATTTGGCAACAAGCGCACAACGATCCATCGCGTAATGCGATCGCGATAGGTCATAATATTCACATCTCCAATGCAAGTTGGAATTAGCCAGTGCAGAACTTTCCACGGGACGCACTGGCTTCTAGTTTATTAATTCAAATCATATCACACAAGTTTTCTGTGCATTTCAACAAGTTTTCTAGGGTTTGATTGGGTGATTCGGTGGCGACTACGGGAGATTATGGCAAGGGAACGGATGACCAACAAGCGGTTATCTGACTTAATGAACGTTCATCCCAACACCATTTCTAATCTCAAAAAACAGGACAACATGCCTCATTTAGGGGGAGATACATTAAATGCCCTGTGTAAGTATCTCAACTGTACGCCTAGCGACTTAATTGAATATACGCCCGATCGAGATGATCCATAGGGTGCGATCGCGGGACTCCGATCGTGGGTTCATAATTGCAACCAATTGCAAGCTTCTATGCCATGATCGGAAACACGAAACTAAAGATCGGAAACACGACACTAAGTTGTGAAGTTGTTCGTCAGTCATCCCGTGATTTATCGCTGACTCCATGCCGCTCCTAGCACCCCTTTCCACTGGCCTCGTTCTTGAAAACCGTTACGAAGTCGCACAATTTCTGGGCTACGGCGGATTTGGACGCACCTATCTCGCCCGCGATCGTCACCGCTTCAATGAACTCTGTGTCCTCAAAGAATTTGCGCCCCAAATCAGCGAACCCAGCATCCTGCGCAAAGCCGAAGAACTCTTCCAACGGGAAGCCGGAACCCTCTACCAACTGCGCCACCCCCAAATCCCAGAATTCCGCGCCCTGCTGTCCATCCGTTACCAAGGCCAAGACGCCCTCCTCCTCGTCGAACAATATATTGCGGGCCAGTCCTACGAAACCTGGGTCGATCGTGGCAACCGCTTCACCGAAGCCGAAGCCATCCAATTTTTGCTGGATATGCTGCCCATCCTGAGCTACATCCACGATCGCGGCGTCGTCCACCGAGACATTGCCCCCGACAACCTGATTCGCGAACAAACCAGCGGCAAACCCTTCCTGATTGACTTCGGCAGCGTGCGCCAAGTCGCCACAACTGCCCTGCAACTTTCCGGTAGTCCCGGCATGGGCACCCAAATCCACAAACCCGGATTTTCCCCGCCCGAACAATTACGGGGCGAAGTTTTTCCCAGCACCGACCTCTATTCCCTCGCCGTCACCACCCTAGTTCTGCTGACGGGTCGATCGCCCATGGAACTGTATAACGACCACCAAGCCCAATGGCATTGGCGATCGTTCGTCCAAGTCAGCCCCGCCCTCGGCAATTTACTCGATCGCCTCCTCTCCCACAGTCCCCGCGATCGCTACAGTTCCGCCCGCGAAGTCCAAACCCTCCTCCAGTCCCTACCAGGGCGATCGGCCTCAGCCAACTCGATTCAACCCAACCCATCCGCCCCGCCCCGCGCCAGCTACATCCCTACTCCCCCCATTCCTACCCCCTTACCCTCCCAACCTCCCACTCCCCCCACCCCCGCATCCCATCCGCTCTCCCGCATGAACACCGTGGCCATTTCCCCCGCCACCCCCTACGCCGCCACCCCACCCCCGCCACCCAATGCCCTAACCGCCCGATCGCCGGAAACGGCTTCAGGCACGATCGTGGCGGCTCCCGGTGCAGGTCGTCCTGTGCGCACTCAGTCATCGTCGTCGGATCACACTTGGCTATGGTCACTCCTGGCTCTGCCTTTTCGCCTCCTCAAAGGCTGTTTCCAAATCCTTGGCTTTGGCTTTAAAACCGTTGATTGGGTCATGACTTGGATGTGGCGAGCCCTTTTGATTGTGGTTTTGCTCGCCGGGGGCGCGATCGCGTCTTTTCTATGGAAGTTGGATTTAACGCCGAATTGGCAGTTTCCTGAAGTGAAGCTACCGGAATTGAAGTTGCCGGAAGTCAAGCTTCCTGAGGTCAAGCTTCCTGAGGTCAAGCTTCCCGATATTCAACTGCCCAACCCTGCCGCTGAGAAGCCCAAAACCTGTTCTGACAGTGTCTTTACTCGCTACGCACAGGTCGGCTTAACCAAGCAGGACTTTTACAGGCAGGTGAACCAGGAATTCTACGATCGCTATCCGGAGCGGGTTGGTAGACCGCTGACTAGTGATGCCAGTGATGCCAAACTACGGCAGGAGTGGTGCCAAATTGCTGAAACAGTGCTGGATCGAGCAGCCCGCGATCGTTGAAATTCCTGATCGACCTAATTCTTGATACCTGTAGCGGCAACCCCGCGAATGAATTGCTTTTGAGTGATGATAAACAGCGTGACGATCGGGACGGTGGCGATCGTCACTGCCGCCATCATCAGGCCCCAATTGTTCGTAAACTGCTCCTGAAAACTGGCTAGGGTTAACTGCACCGTTTGCAACTCTGGTCGCGTGGTAAAAACTAACGGTTTAAACAAATCATTCCACTCGCCAATGAAGGCAAACAAAAACAGCGTCACTAGGGCAGGGCGCGCTAAGGGAAATAAAATTTGCCAGAGAATTTGCCAGCGATTGGCTCCGTCCAAAGCCGCTGCCTCTTCTAGTTCGATCGGAATCGCCAGAAAATATTGCCGCAGCAGAAAAATTCCAAACCCATTCACCGCCGTCGGCAAGATCAGCGCACCATAGGTATTGATCAAATGCCCCCCCTTCAGCAGCAAAAAGATGGGGATCACCAACAGTTGTAAGGGAATCACCAATGTTGCCAAAATGACTAACAACAGAAGTGACCGACCCACAAATCGAAGTCGCGCCAAGGCATAACCCGCTAGGGCCGACGTGACAAGCTGCAACGCGGTAACCCCCAGTGCCACGATCGTCGAGTTGGCAAACGCTAACAAAAAGGTTCCTTGGCCCCAAGCCGATCGATAATTCGCCCCTGACCAGCCCACCCCAGGCACCTGAAAGGATTGCAGCAGCACCAAGCCCAACGGCAACAGCACGATCGCTGCGCCCACTCCTAGCCCGATCGGTTTAATCAACCGCTTTACGATCTGTAATTTCTGTCCCAGCATCACTTTCAGTCAATTGGGGCAAGTTCTCAGACTCTATAGATAGCTATAAGGGAGGAGTCTGCTATAGCAGAACACTATATAAATAGGAACAATTCAGGGAATTTGCTCATCAGACAACACGATGCTTAACCATACAGGTTAAAGTGTAGAGTGGGAATTCACAAAACTTCTTGATTCTTTTTCTTTACATAGAAGGGATAATCTGAAGCTGGTAGCTCCCAGCATGTTCATGATGAGGAGATGACGAGTCTATGCCGCAACTTGAGGTGATGCCAGAACTCGACTATCAGAGTCCAGTTTACAAAGATGCCTATAGCCGCATCAACGCGATCGTCATCGAAGGCGAAGAAGAGGCTTACAGCAACTACAACCAACTGGCAGAACTCATGCCCGATGATGCCGCTGAACTACAAAAGCTGGCAAAAATGGAGTTCAAGCACAAGAAAGGTTTTGAAGCCTGTGGCAAAAACTTAGCAGTAGATCCCGATCTGCAATTTGCCAAGGAATTCTTTGCAGAGCTCCATAGCAACTTCCAAACGGCGGCAGCAAGCGGCAATATTGTCACCTGTCTGCTGATCCAGTCGTTGATCATTGAGTGCTTTGCAATTTCGGCCTACAACATCTACATTCCCGTGGCCGATGACTTTGCCCGTAAGATTACCGAAGGGGTCGTGAAGGACGAGTATCTTCACCTCAACTACGGTGAAGAATGGCTAAAGGCGAACTTTGAAGCCTCCCGCGCCGAATTAGAGGAAGCCAACAAGCAAAATCTGCCCTTGGTTTGGAAAATGCTGAACCAAGTGGAACAAGATGCTAAAGAACTGGGGATGGAACGGGAAGCCCTCGTTGAGGACTTTATGATTTCCTACGGTGAAGCCCTTGCCAATATTGGCTTCACGACCCGCGATATTATGCGCATGTCAGCCTACGGGCTT
This sequence comes from Alkalinema sp. CACIAM 70d, assembly GCA_002148405.1. Classification (GTDB taxonomy): domain Bacteria; phylum Cyanobacteriota; class Cyanobacteriia; order Leptolyngbyales; family Leptolyngbyaceae; genus Alkalinema. The sequence goes on from MUGG01000151.1 coordinate 132,327, forward strand.
TCTGCTGCATAGGTTATTTGCAGTTTGAGGGATTGGGGGCGCGATCGATCGCGCCCCCAATCCACCTGTCTGGGATCCCTTTATCTAACCCTTTCCCATCACGCCCATGTTTGGTCTCATTGGTCATCTCACAAGCCTTCAACATGCCCAGTCCGTTGCTCGTGACTTGGGCTATCCGGAGTACGCCGACCAAGATCTAGATTTTTGGTGCAGTGCGCCGCCGCAGATTGTCGATGAGATCAAGGTGACCAGCGCAACTGGACAGGTCATTGAGGGTCGCTATGTAGAATCCTGCTTTCTGCCAGAAATGCTAGCCACTCGGCGGTTCAAGGCGGCAACCCGCAAAATTATCAACGCCATGGCCCACGCCCAAAAGTATGGATTAAACATCACGGCGCTGGGAGGATTCTCCTCAATTATTTTTGAGAACTTTGACCTGTCGCAGTTTCGGCAAATTCGCAACATTACACTGGAATTCGACAAGTTCACCACGGGCAACACCCACACGGCCTATATCATTGCTCGCCAGGTGGAGCAGGCTTCGCAACAATTGGGCATGAACCTGTCGGATTGCACGATCGCGGTTTGTGGAGCAACGGGGGATATCGGTAGCGCGGTCTGTCGGTGGTTGAACCAGCGGACGGACGTGAAGGAACTGCTGCTGATTGCCCGTAACCAGGAGCGCTTAGAGAACCTGCAAGCGGATTTAGGACGCGGCAAAATTATGCCCCTCGAAGCAGCCTTACCGGAAGCAGACATCATTGTTTGGGTCGCCAGTATGCCTAAGGGTGTGGAAATCGACCCAACGCAGTTGAAGCAACCCTGTCTCCTGATTGATGGGGGGTATCCCAAGAATTTAGGCAGCAAAATTCAGCATCCTGGGGTCTACGTCCTGAATGGTGGCATCGTTGAGCATTCCCTCGATATTGATTGGAAGATCATGAATATCGTCAACATGGATGTGCCCCAACGGCAGCTATTTGCTTGCTTTGCAGAATCGATGCTGCTGGAGTTTGAGAAGTGGTACACCAATTTCTCCTGGGGACGAAACTTGATTTCTACGGAAAAAATGGAGCAAATTGGTACAGCATCGGTTAAACACGGGTTCCGGCCTTTGCTGTTGTCGGAAATGAGCTAGTGTTCTTGCGTGAGTCTTCTGAGCTGCTCCTCCGGCTAACCAGGCCTAGGCTCTCTGATTCCTAGCCCTAAATCCCCCAGCCAAACCCTCCCCCTAGGTGCTGATGCAATACGTTCTAATTATTCACGAAGTTGCAGATTATCCTGCCTGGAAGCAGGTTTTCGATTCTGCGGCCACGATTCGTAAGGAAGCAGGTGAGCGATCGTACCAGGTGCTCAAATACGAGCATGACCCCAACCGCATTGTTCACTTTTCGGCCTGGACTTCGATCAACGATGCCCGACAGTTCTTCGAGTCTCCGAAGCTAGTTCAGATTCGGGAAGAAGCTGGGGTGAAAGCTCCTGAGTTCATCTATTTGGAGCAATTGGAAGCGGGCGATTTATAAGCCGCTGTCCCGTGGAAGCCCCTCCCAGTAGAACCATCTAGTTGCAGAACCCTCTAGCGATCGCTGCGGTTCGGTTTTCACGATGATTGAGGTTCCAAGGAGATTCCCCCTTAGCTTTATGCTTATTGAAGGAGTTTGATCTCTGCTTCCGTCCGTTTCATTCTGAATCCCTATGGCAACGTCCGATCGCAAACCTGTTTTGCTCGACTTCGAGAAGCCCCTTGCTGAACTGGAGGGCCGCATTCAACAAATTCGTGACCTAGCCGACGAAAACGAAGTCGATGTCGGCGAACAAATTCGGCAGTTGGAAGCAAGGGCACAACAACTGCGGCAGGAAATTTTTGGCAACCTGACGCCAACTCAGCGGCTACAAGTAGCGCGCCATCCCCGTCGCCCCAGTACGCTGGACTATATCCAAGCCATTAGTGACGAATGGATTGAATTGCACGGCGATCGCGGTGGCTTTGACGATCCGGCCGTGGTCGGCGGAGTGGCGCGGTTGGATGGTCGGCCTGTGATGATGCTGGGGCAACAAAAGGGGCGGGATACGAAGGACAATATTGCCCGCAACTTTGGCATGGCCTCGCCCGGTGGCTATCGCAAGGCGATCCGCTTGATGGAACATGCCGATCGGTTTGGCATGCCGATTCTCAGTTTTATTGATACCCCTGCGGCTTGGGCTGGCTTGGAGGCAGAGGAATTTGGGCAAGGGGAAGCGATCGCTTTTAATTTGCGAGAAATGTTTCGCTTTGAGGTGCCGATTATCTGCACTGTGATTGGCGAAGGGGGATCCGGTGGTGCGTTGGGAATTGGGGTCGGCGATCGCTTGTTAATGCTGGAACATGCGGTTTACAGTGTGGCCCCGCCCGAAGCCTGCGCGGCGATTCTCTGGCGGGATGCGGCCAAAGGCCCCCAAGCAGCGGCGGCCTTAAAAATTACTTCAGAGGATCTGATTAACTTGGGGCTGATTGATGAAGTTGTGAAGGAACCCACCGGAGCAGCCCATTCCGATCCGGTGCAAGCGACTGAATTGCTGAAGGCTGCGTTGCTGAGAAATCTGGCTGATTTAGATCAGTTAACCAGTCAACAGCGCCGAGAACTGCGGTATCACAAGTTCCGCAATATGGGCAAATTTGCTGAAGCCACGGTCTAACGCAAAGCAAGCGCTGAGGCAAAACCAGCCTTGAAGACAAACAGCCCGCGAGCATGGAAAGCCCAGGGGTAACAGTTGTACGGGTAATAGTTGTACGGGTAATAGTCTCAGTCCGGAAAAACTGGGCAACTATCAGGCATGGGGGCTTCCTCATGCCTTTTGAGTATTTTGTGCAATTCCTATTTTTTGTAATTGCTGTTTTTGGGTCATTTTTTGCAGGGATTCCATACCTCAGAAAATTCTTGACAGACCGGTAGAGGGAATTGTGTAGGATGAAAGGGGGCTGCCTTAAGCACTGGGCTAGATTCACCCGCTCAACATAAATGCGAGGAGATTTCCCACCGCGATCGGTGTTGCAGTTAACATGCGCACTGGTATGCGCACTGGCAGGTGAGGTGGAAATCTGCTGTTTTAAGAAATTCAACTCAGATTTTTCTAATCTGCCATTGATTAAGCTTTAAAAATCCGTTGCCACAATGAACCCAACTGCATTATCCCATTGGCCATAAACTCAGCCATCGATAGAGATAAATCAATCTATCGCCTTAATTCCGATGATGCTGATTCCCCAACCCCTTTGCAACAGATGCTATAATTTGGAATCGTAACAATTGTTTACATCTTTTTTTAGGATCGCACTCTGCTTTTGTTTGCCATGAACAGATGCTTATGAAAAGCGAAAGTGACGCAGCGATCGTGGTTTTTAGGCAACTTTTCCAACTCATTGCGAGAACAGTACGTTGACTCAAAAACGATACGCTCTGATTACGGGAGCCAGTAGTGGAATTGGCAAGGCTACGGCGCTTGCATTTGCGGATGCAGGGATCCACTTGATCTTGATGGGTCGTAATTTAGCCAAGCTTGAAGCGGTGGCGGAGACTGTCCGTCAAACAGGTGTGGAGGTTCAGGTGCATAGCCTGGATTTTGCTGACCTGACAGCGATCCAACCGCAGGTCAATGCCATTGCTAGTTCGGTGCCGCGCCTCGACATTGTGGTGAACAATGCTGGCATGGGATATACCGGTTTATTGTCAGAGACTTCTTTGAAGGACTGGCAGCAAGTGATCGATTTAAACCTTACCAGCGTATTCCAATGTATCCAAGGTGTTCTACCTGTTCTGCGATCGCAACGGAGCGGCACCATCATTAACGTTGCTTCCGTCGCGGCGTACCAAACGTTCCCTAGTTGGGGCGCTTACTGTGTCAGCAAATTTGGATTGCTGGCGCTTTCTAAAACGCTGGCTGCCGAAGAACGTGGCCATGGGATTCGGGTAGTGACCATTGCTCCCGGCTCTGTGAATACAGAACTGTGGGACACGGAAACGGTACAGGCAGATTTCGATCGTAGTGCCATGCTCACGCCTGAAGTAGTGGCTCAATCGATTCTGCACACGGCGCAAATGCCACCTACGGCAGTCATCGAAGAACTTGTCCTGATGCCGAATGCAGGCACCTTTTAGGCACAAGTTCCGCAGGATGGCTCTTGCTTGATCAAATGCTTGAGCAAACGCTTAAGTCAACAGGGTTTCGCAAGGGCTTTGGTCAGTTTTTAGATTACACACTCTACCTTCAATTCATTATGACGCTTGCAAAGGATATGTCTCCCCTAACCTCCAGTCTTGAAGCAGAATTGGCTCGGAATGCGCTCCGTGAGGAGGGTGATGCGGATTATTTTGCTTCGATGGAATCTGCGGTTCGAGAAATGCTGATTGGGGTGGGGGAAGATCCCGATCGGGAAGGGTTGCTGAAGACGCCGAAGCGGGTGGCTAAGGCGATGCAATTCCTAACGAGTGGCTATAGCCAATCCTTAGACGAGTTGCTGAATGGGGCAATTTTTGACGAAGGACATAATGAAATGGTGCTCGTGCGTGACATCAATTTCTTTAGTCTGTGTGAGCACCATATGTTGCCGTTTATGGGTCGTGCCCACGTGGCTTATATTCCTAACCAAAAGGTGGTGGGTTTAAGTAAGCTGGCGCGGATTGTGGAAATGTATTCCCGCCGTTTGCAGGTGCAGGAACGCTTGACCCGTCAGATTGCGGAGGCGTTGCAGGATGTGTTGCAACCCCGTGGGGTGGCGGTGGTGATGGAGGCGACTCATATGTGCATGGTCATGCGTGGGGTGCAGAAGCCGGGGTCTTGGACGGTGACGAGTGCGATGGTGGGCTGCTTCCAGGAAGACCACAAGACACGGGAAGAGTTCTTGAATTTGATCCGCCATCAGCCGGCCTTTTTCTAAGGACGTTACGAGTTTGCTCTAAGGTCGATCGATGGCGTTAGGGCATTAGTTGGATGAGTTAACTAAATCAGTGCAATGGGTAAAGGTACGGCGATCGCTGTACCTTTTTTGTAGGCAATTGGAATGCAAATGGGATAGCTGAGAAGGATTTAGCATCCCACAAATGAGTGAGAAACTACGCGATCGCTCTCAATGACCACGATCGCTGCTTTCGCGGACGGGTTTCTGGGTGAATGAACCAGTTACTGTTGCTAAAACCTCGATCGATCGAATGCTGGGAAAACGAACGGATCAATGGTGCAAAAGTCTCGATCGATGAGTCCGCGCCGAGTCTCGAGTAACATTGATGCTGCGATTATGGGAGCGATCGTAATTACCACAATTCTGAAACGTAAGCTGCAATGCTGGAAAGACAGAGAATGGAAGGGCTTTTTTCTCTCTGGGCAGTCAGCA